>JBEKLD010000401.1:0-1005 GCA_050010375.1 Vulcanimicrobiaceae bacterium | reverse complement strand
TTGCACGACGACCAGCGGTCCCGTTGGATTCGCGCTGCCGAACTCGAGCGAAATCCGCACGCCGTTCGAAGGACGCGCGCCGAAGCGTTCGCCTTCGCGGAGGATCTGCGCGAGCACGGAGTGCCAGACACGCGGCGCGAGCCGCAGATTGATGAATCCCGCCACCGCTTCGATGCTGCTGAACGATCGATCGAGTTCGGGTGCGCGCCGCCGAAGATCGTCGACGAGTGCGGCGGCGACCGCTTGCGGCGATTGGCGCGCCGTCTTTGCCAGCGAGAACGCGACGTTGGTCGCAAAGTCGCCGAAGTCGGCGCGTCGCGGGGCCTCGAACGCGACGGCCGGCGCGGGTACGGCGTAGGCCTGCGCGATTGCGAGTGCCGCGGCATCTCCAAACGCGCGCAGCGCATCGTCGATCGGCGATGCGGTGTGAGTGGGGCGGAGCGTCATTCATGCCGTTCTTCGCCGCGTGATGGAGTTCCGACTCGCGCGTAGCTCGACGAACCGCGAGATTCGATCGTTCCGTCGAGTTCGAGGAGCGTCAGGGCCGCAAGCGCGGCGCCCGGCGCGACGCCGCTGCCGGCGACGAGTTCGTCGAAGGTGCCGGCACCGCGATGGAGGACGTCCAGCAGCGCTCGCGCCACCGGATCGCGCGGCGGCTGCGGCGCCGGCACCGCGGCGAGCAGTGCCGGCGAGCCGAGCGCTTCGAGGACGTCGCGCGCATCGCGGGCGAGGGTCGCGCCGTCGCGGATCAACGCCAGGCAGCCGGCGACGTGGGCGCGATCGACGTCGCCCGGCACGGCAAGGACGGGAACTCGCCCAGCGGCCCAGCCGGCCGTGTTGAGGGCACCGCTGCGCGCCGGCGCTTCGATCACTACGACGGCGTCGGCGAGCGCGGCGACGATGCCGTTGCGGGCAAGAAACTGATGCGGGCGCGTCTCCTGGTCCGGCGGATACGGCGAGAGCACGGCGCCTCCCGCGGCGACCATGCGTTCCGCCAGCTCGCGG
>JBEKLD010000400.1:0-1010 GCA_050010375.1 Vulcanimicrobiaceae bacterium | reverse complement strand
GGACGCCAAGAAGCCCGCCCGCCGGCGGTGCTGCAGGTGATCCCGAGCCTGGTGTCGGGCGGTGTCGAACGCGGCACCGTCGAGGTGGCCTCGGCCCTCGCCGCCGCCGGCTGGACCGCCTATGTGGCGTCGGCGGGCGGCCCGATGGTACGCGAGCTGGCACGCGCCGGGGTCGAGCATATCCAACTGCCGCTGGCCTCGAAGAACCCGCTGACGATCCGACGCAATTGCACGGCGCTGGTCGACATCATCCGCGAGTACAAGATCGACGTCGTTCATGCCCGCAGCCGCGCCCCGGCATGGAGCGCGTGGCGGGCGGCGAAACAGACCCGGCGGCGCTTCGTCACGACGTTTCACAATGTCTACAGCGACAAGACGCCGCTGAAGCATTGGTACAATTCGATCATGGCGCGCGGCGAGCGGGTCATCGCGATCTCCGAGTTTGTCGCCGCGCACGCCGCGAACGACTACGGCGTCGAACCCGACCGGCTGCGCACGATCCCGCGCGGCGTCGATCTCAGACTGTTCGACCCGAGCCAGGTCAATGGCGATCGGGTCGCCGACCTTGCCGCGAAATGGCGTGTTCCCGACGGGTTCGCGGTCGTCATGCTGCCAGGCCGGTTGACGCGCTGGAAAGGCGGGCTCGACTTTATCGAGGCGATCGCCAAGCTCGGTCGACCCGATCTGTGTTGCCTGTTGGTTGGCGCCGAGCAGCGCTCCGGTTTTCGCCGCGAACTCGAGGCCGCGATCGCGCGTCATGAGCTCGGCAGCCAGTTTCGCATCGTCGAGGATTGCCGCGACATCACCGCGGCCTATGCTCTTTCCGACGTGGTCGTCTCCGCTTCGACCGATCCGGAGGGATTTGGCCGCACGATCGTCGAGGCGCAAGCGATGGGCCGGCCAGTGATCGCGACCGACCATGGCGGAGCGCGCGAGACGGTTATTCCCGGCAGCACCGGTTGGCTGGTGGCGCCGGGCGATACGGCGGCGCTCGCCGCGACGATCGCGGA
>JBEKLD010000399.1:0-1017 GCA_050010375.1 Vulcanimicrobiaceae bacterium | reverse complement strand
GCCGAAGAGTCCTACGTCGCAATCGCCGTCAACGCGCGCAAGGATCCGCGCTTCTTGCGCCTCGAGGGACCGGCCACGCTCGGCGACGAGTTCGCCGTCCGCGCAACCGTCGCGTACAAGGGCGCCTGGGTGCGCATGGTCCGGACGGTCGTGCGCGGCGATACGAACGGCCTCGTCGCCAAGGCGACGGCGCAATTTGCCGCCGCGGTCACGGACTTGCCGCAGCTCGACAAGCTCGCGGCGCTGCGTTCGTACCTCGTCGAAACCGCGCGCACCGCGCAACCGCTCGACGCCGTGGCCGGTTCGGCCGTGCCGCAAGCGCAGGCGTTTGCGCCCGGCGCGATCGTCACGGTGCAAGCGCTCGCGATCGTCGACGGCACCCCGATCTTGCTCGGCGCACCCGCGATTGCCGGACGGGCCGGCACGCCCGGTACGTTTCTCGTCGCACCCACGTTCTAGGAGCTACTTTGTCACTCGTCCTTGCGCTCGACATCGGCGGCACGTTCACCGACCTGATCGCCTTCGATCTCGCCAGCGGACAGATCCATCAAGCCAAGAGTTCGACCACCCCCTACGATCTGGCGGTCGGGATTCGCGAAACGCTCGCCAAGAGCGGCCTGCCGATCGCGTCGGCCGAGACGTTCGTGCACGGGTCGACGGTGGCGATCAACACCGCCATCGAACGGACCGGCGCGCGCACCGCGCTGGTGGTGACCGAAGGCATGCGCGACGTCTACAAGATCGGCCGCGGCAGCCGGCCCGAGGCGTACAACATCTTCTTCAAACGTCCCGAACCGTACGTTCCGCGCCATCGCACCCTCGAAGTCGTCGAACGGCTCAACGCCGACGGCGAAGTCGTCACCGTGCTCGATCGCGCGCATGCGACCGGCGTCGCGCAGCGGTTGAACAGCGACGACATCGAAGCGGTCGCGGTCGTTTTCTTGCACTCCTGGAACAATCCCGATCACGAGGCCGAGGTCGGCGCGATCATCGCACGCGAGGCGCCCGGCCTCTACC
>JBEKLD010000398.1:0-1021 GCA_050010375.1 Vulcanimicrobiaceae bacterium | reverse complement strand
GAGGGCCGCCCGCTTAGCCCGAACGCTCGCGCGCGGGTCCCTGCCGAGGGTCGCCCGATCGGCGTCGAAGCCGGTCGCGTCGCCGATCGCAATCCGGGCCTCCGCCGCGTGACGACGCGCATCGTCGTCGGCCAGAGCCTCGATTTTCGCGCGAAGATCGTCGAGGGTGGCTTGCGCGGATCGCAGGTCGCGATCGATCGCATCCGCATCGTCGATCTTGGCGGCCAGGCCCTCGGCGGTGGCGACGCCCGCCGCCGCGAGGATGGCTTCGGCTTCGTCGGTCCATCGGGTCGCGATCCTCGCCGCCTTCTCGCGGACCTCGGCATTGCCGGCAACCACGCGCACCGCTGCCACGCCTTGCAGGACGATCTCGACACGACCCCGCGCCTCGACGGTCCATGGATCGGTGACGTGCTCGGCGCGCGCAGGACCGCCGTCGAGGGCCACGATGACGTCACGCGCCGCGACCGGATCGACCGTGACCGCGAGGCCGACCTCGAGCTTTCCGCGCGCCACCGCGAGATCGCTGGCAAGCGTTCGGATCTTGGACAGCGTCTTCCGGTCCGGCACGACGAGATCCGCTCGCTTGGCACGCAGCCTGGCGGCCTCGGCCGCCGTCTCCGCGAACGCTTGCCGCAGCGCGACCGCCTGAGCGATCACCGCTTCGGCGTCCCGTAGGTCCAGGTGGCGTTCCACGAGATCGAGCCTTCCGACGGCGATCCGCAAGCCGTCCTCAGCCGATCGTGCCATCACCAAGGCCTGCTCCGCCTCCGCCACGCGTTCTCGGGCGGATTCGACCGCGGATCGGGCGACCTCGACGTCGGCCACGCGCTGGCGGACAACCGCGATCGCGTCCATCCGACCGGCCGCGTCCGAACGCCGGCGATCAGGATGTCGACCAGACTTTTGGCGGCCCGCTCACCATCAGGTCCCAAGCCTATGTTCGCAACCCCGGCAACCGCGCGCAGCAGGTCGAGCGGGTCAAGGTCCAGACGAATGTCGCCGCTCGCGACCGCGCTCG
>JBEKLD010000397.1:0-1021 GCA_050010375.1 Vulcanimicrobiaceae bacterium | reverse complement strand
ATCGCGCTCGGCGACACGGTCTACACGGCGGTGTCGGAAGCGTATCGCAAAATCCGCAACACCTGCCGCTATATCCTGGGCAACCTTGCCGACTTTGATCCGGCGCGCGACGCGTTACCGCTCGAGTCGATGACCGAGTTCGACCGTTACATCCTGGCCCGCCTGGAACGCCTGAAGGCCGACGTGCGCCACGCCTTCGACGAGTACGATTTCCAGGCCGCCTACCACGCGATCGTCAACTTTATCGTGGTCGACCTGAGCTCTCTCTATATCGACGTCGCGCGCGACCGGTTGTATTGTGCGGCCGCCGCCTCGTCCGAGCGCCGCTCGGTGCAGACCGCGCTTTATCACGTGATCGACGCGCTGGTGCGGATGCTCGCGACGCTGATCCCGTTCACCGCCGACGAGGTCTACTCGCACATGCCGGGCGCGCGCGCGGCGAGCGTCCATCTGTTGACGCTAGCGCCGCCGATCGCCGGGTGGCGCGACGCGGAACTGGAGGCCCAATGGGAACGGCTGCTCAAGGTGCGTGCCGAGGCGCTCAAGCTGCTCGAAGCGATGCGGCAAGCCGGTACGATCGGAGCGCCATTGGAGGCCGCGGTCGAAATCGGCGCGGCCGGCGCCGATGACGGCGCCCTCGCCGAGACGCTCGAGCGTCATCGCGGCCTGCTCAAGGAGTTGTTTATCGTTTCGGAGGTCGCGCCGCTCAAGGCGCGCGAGGCCGAGGAACTCCGCCGCAAGGCCGACGGCGCCGACGCCTTCAGCTCCAACGGGGATTACGTGCGGGTCTCGTCCGATCCGCCGCTGGTCGTGCTCGGTCGGCGAGCGCCGGGGCGCAAGTGCCAGCGCTGCTGGATGTACTTCGATGACGATTCCGGGTCCGACCTGGATCCCCGATGCCGCTCGGTAGTGCAGGCGCTGAACGCGTGAGGCCGGCTGGGCCGCAGGCCTTGGCGTCAACCCCGGGCGGCACGAGCGCGGTGACGGACTGGCGCCGGTTCGTTGCGATGCTGGGGCTCGT
>JBEKLD010000396.1:0-1022 GCA_050010375.1 Vulcanimicrobiaceae bacterium | reverse complement strand
AGGTCGATGTCGCTCGAATAATTGAGTTCGCGCGCGCCATGCTTGCCGAGCGCCAACACGACGAGGCCCGAGCCGCTCTCAATATCCGCCGCGTCCACGTCGAGCGCCAAAAGTCCAGCGCGCGCATGCTTGCGCAGCAGGAACGCGAGCGCGGCGCGGACGGCGGCGTCGGCGAAACGGGTCAGCGCCTCAGTCGCCGCAACGACGTCCCAAACGCCGCCGATGTCGGCAAGCGCAACCAAGAGCGCGGCTTCGCGCTTGGCGCGACGAAGCGCCGGCATGAGATCCGTCTCGTGCTCGTCGCGGCGCGAGAGGAGCGCAAGAATGAGCGCGTCGAGCGATTCGCCGGGCGGACGCCCGAGCAGCCGGACGAGCCGGGGCGGGTCTTCCTGAACCAACGCCCACAGGTAAGGCGAGTGACTGGCAAGGCCGAGAAGGACATCGCGCGCGCGGCCGCGATCGAGTTCGCGCGCGAGCTTCGCGGACGACGACGTAGCGAGCAACGCAGCAAGGCGATGGCGCGCTTCGGCCGGGGCGGAGAGCCGCGGCGCATCGACGAGGCTCTCAGCGAGCGTCGCGGTCATTCAAGACGAGGTCGGCGGGGGCCCGCGATTGAGGCCGGTCGTCCGTCGCCGGCAAGGTGAGGCGCACACGAAGCCCGGGCTCATTGTCCTCGAGGTCGACCGTTCCGCCGTGCATGCGTGCGACCGCGGCGGCGAGCGAAAGTCCTAAGCCCGAGCCAGGCCGCGAACGCGAGCCTTCCAGCCGAACGAACCGGTCTAGGACCCGGGCTCGGTCCGCTGGCGCAATCCCCGGACCCCGGTCGGCGACCGTGAGCACGACGGATCTGCCGGCCCGCCGCGCCGTTATGCCGACGTCCGGCTTCGCCTCGGGGTCGCCAACGCCCTTCTGGGGCGCGCCATATTTGAGCGCGTTGTCGACGAGATTGGCGATCGCTTGGCCGATCAGCTCGCGATTCCCACGGACCATGAGCCCATCGTCGACACGGATAGTCAGCTCCA
>JBEKLD010000395.1:0-1030 GCA_050010375.1 Vulcanimicrobiaceae bacterium | reverse complement strand
GAAGCGCGGGTTGTGATGCGCCTTGTTCACGACGAAGAACTCGTCGGGACGTTTGAGGAGGTCGTACGTCTCGCTCGACATCGAGTTCTCGACGATCTCGACGAGATCTTCGGCGCGAACGACGTCGCCGTGCGCCTCGTCGACGCCGAGCAGCACCGCGCCGCGGCCGCGCTGATTGTGCGTCGCAACGGGAAGCGCGTCGAGCGCTCGGGCGGCGTCGCGTTCGCTGAATCCGGCCTCGAGAAGCTGCGCGAGCGCGTGCTCGCGCATCATCGCCTGCGCGCACGGGCACGCCGTCATCCCTTCCGCTTCGACGCCGGTCACGAGCCGCGTTCCGGCTTGGTCGGCGTGCGCGATGCCGACGAGCGTATAGGTTTCTTCGCCGCGCTTTCCGCTCACCGGCGTCCAGCGCTCCAAGCCGAACTCGGCGCGCAGCCGCACGTCGGCGCTCACGGCGCGCTGGCCGTGCACGATCTCGCGCGCGATCGCCTCGGCGAGCCGTTCGATGCGTGCGGGCTCCGCATCGCGCGCCAGAACGTCGAGCGTCGCCTCCTCTAGAATCTCGGCGAAGCGCGACATATGCACGCCGGCTTTATCGGCCGCCAAGTCGGCAACCATCGTGAACTCGCCGTTGTAAACGCGCGCTCGCCCGTCGACGTTGAGGTGCACGACTCGTCGCACGCGCGAGACGCCGGCGCGGTTGAGCCCCAGCCGAATCTCCGGCGCTTCGGATTGGCGATCGGTATCGAAGCGAAGCGAGCGCTCCCGTCGACGCACGTGGCCGTTGGCCGGCGGCGCGGCAAGATGCGGTGCGATTTCGGCAAGCGGCGCGAGATTATACGGACGCCGGTCGAGGTGCGGCTCGACGATGGTTCCATCGAGGACGAGCAGATCCACGTCGATGGGGCGGGCGGCCAGCTTCGCGCTGCTGCGAGCGCGGCCGACCGCAAGCTCGACGTCGCGCGCGAAGCGTTCGAAAGAGGGCAAATCGAGCTCGGTCTGGAGCCGCGCCGCGACGTTGAGATAATCG
>JBEKLD010000394.1:0-1031 GCA_050010375.1 Vulcanimicrobiaceae bacterium | reverse complement strand
CGACCGGGGCCAGCGCGGAGTCGGCGACGGCGACCGCGTCGCGGTAGCCGAGGGTCAGCTTGCCGGTCATCTCGGCGTCGATGCCGAGCACCCCGCACATCGGCTTGCCGTCGAGCGACCGCGCCAGGTAGAGCAGCCCGGCGCACTCGGCCAGGATCGGCGCGCCCGACCTGGCCAGCGCCGCGACCTGCGACCGGAGGGCGGCGTTGGCCGACAGCTGGGCCGCGTGGACCTCGGGGAAGCCGCCGCCGATGACCAGCCCGGCCGCGCCGTCTGGCAGTTTCTCGCGGAGGGGGTCGAAGACGGCCACGTCGGCTCCCGCGGCGGCGAGCAGCTCGGGGTGCTCGGCATAGCCGAAGGTGAACGCAGGGCCGCCTGCGACGGCGATCGTGACCGGTGAACGCGAAGCCACCGTACGTTCAATCGAAGGATCTTGGGTTTCCGTGATCGACAGCGGGCCGGCGGTGCGCGCAAGCTGCAGCACCGCGTCCAGATCCACGCTGGCCGTGACGGCCGCGCTGAGCGCGTCGACCGCGGCCACGGCGTCGCTGCCGCGCTCGGCGGCGGGGATGAGGCCGAGATGCCGGGACGGGACGGCGAGGGCGTCGAGGCGGCGGATCGCGCCGAGGACGGGGACGCCCGCGCGCTCGGCGGCGGCGGTGAGCAGGTACGCGTGGTAGTCGGAGCCGACCTGGTTGAAGATCACGCCGCCCAGGCGCGTCGCGGGGTCGAAGGTGGCGAAGCCGTGCAGCAGGGCGGCGACCGACGCGCTGACGCCGGACGCGTCGACCACCAGCACGACCGGCGCGCGCAGCAGCCGCGCGACGTGCGCGGTGGAGGCGAAGTCGTCCCGCTCGGATGCACCGTCGAACAGGCCCATCACGCCCTCGATGACCGCGATGTCGGCGACCGTCGGGGTGCTCGCGCCGTGGGCGAACATCGGCGCGATCCGTTCCTCGCCGACCAGCCAGGGGTCGAGGTTGCGGCCGGGGCGGCCGGCCGCCAGCGCGTGGTAGCCGGGGTCGATGTAG
>JBEKLD010000393.1:0-1035 GCA_050010375.1 Vulcanimicrobiaceae bacterium | reverse complement strand
ACGTCGCGCTCAAAGCAAAGCTCGAGGTCGTCCCCGCGCTGCCGGAATATCAGATCCAGCGCCGTTTCGACTACTTCGCCGAAAAGAACGCGGGCGTTGAGTATCGCTCGTTTTTGGGCGCGGGCTCGTATCGCCATTACGCGCCGCCGGCCATTGCGGCGCTCGCGATGCGCGGCGAATTTCTCACCGCCTACACGCCCTATCAGGCCGAAGTATCGCAAGGGTATCTCGAGGCGATCTACGAGTGGCAAACCTATATCTGCCTGCTGACCGGCATGGACATCGCCAACGCTTCGGTTTACGACGGCGCGACGGCGCTTGCCGAAGCCGCGATCATGGCGCTCGGCGCGACGGGCCGCCATAAGATCCTCGTCTCGCGCGCGATCCATCCGAACTACCGAGGTGTCCTGCGCACCTATTGCGACGGGCTCGACGTGACCGTCGACGAGATTCCGTTCGACGAAAACGGAACGACCGACCTCGCCGCGCTCGCGCGCGCGCTCGAAAGCAGCGAGTACGCCGCCGTCGCACTCCAATCTCCGAACTTCTTCGGTAACGCCGATACGCTGGCGCCCGCAGCGCTCGACGCCGTCAAGCGCAGCGGCACGATTCCGATCGCGGTCGTGGCCGAAGCGCTCTCGCTCGCAGCATTTGCGCCGCCGTCTTCCTGGGGCGCGCAGATCGTCGCCGGCGAAGCGCAGAGCTTCGGTGTCGCCCAGGCCTACGGCGGCCCGTACGCCGGCTTCATCGCCTCGACGAAGGAGCACTTGCGCCGCATTCCAGGGCGGCTCGTCGGTAAGACCGTCGACAACGCCGGCCGCACGGCGTACGTGCTGACGCTGCAGGCGCGCGAGCAGCACATCCGGCGCGAACGTGCGACCTCCAATATCTGCACGAATCAGGCGCACTGCGCGCTGATCGCCACGATCTACCTCGCCTTGATGGGGAAGACCGGCCTGCGCGATGCTGCCGCGCTCAATCTTGCGCGGTCGCGCGAGTTGGCCAGCGCGGTCGCTAATGTGGACGGCGTGAAAA
>JBEKLD010000392.1:0-1036 GCA_050010375.1 Vulcanimicrobiaceae bacterium | reverse complement strand
TTTGGCGCGCGCGGTCGAGCGCGTCGGCGGAAGGACGATCTCCGCCCCCTGGCCGCGAAAGGCGACGACCGCGACGCTGTCGCGACGCACGTAGCAATCCGCGAGCATGAGTTCGATCGCGCCCTTCACCTCGGCGAGCCGTTGCATCGCCGCCGAGCCCGAGGCGTCGACGAGGAAAATGGTCGTCGCGCCGCGCGGCTGGCGATATCGAACGACGCGGAAGTCCTCGGGCCGCACGAGAACCCTCCGCTGATCTCGCTGCGACGACTCGCGCCGGCGCAGCGGCTGCCATGGGGCGGCGGCGCGCAGCGTTGAAACGAGACTGAGGCGCGCCTCCCGAGGAGAGCCCGCCCGCACGCCGATTGGTCGGCCGCGGCGCGCCGAAATCTTGGCGGCGCCGGCGGTCCCTTCGCCCGTCGATCTCGAGCGGTCGGAGCGGCGAGCCTCGATTCGCTCAAGCAAGCCGGCAGGTATCGCAGCCTTGGCTGCCGCGAGAATCAGGTCTTCAAGCTTCTCCGGCGCTTGCCCCGGATGAAGATCGTTGTCGTCGGGGCCGGCCTCGGCCTGGGCCTCCGGTTCTGTCTTGTCGCCATCTGCGCCAGCGTCTTCGCCCTCGGCCGGGATCTGTGTCGCGCGCGGCGCAAGCGTCAGGCTCGCCGCCAGCGCCACGTCGCGATCCTCGACGATTGTTCTCCCCTCAAGCGCGCATAGCGCCCGAGCGGCCCGCAACGCAAGCAACGGCGCCCGCAGCGAGGCGACGCCAAGCTCTGCGGCGGCGACAACAATCGCCTCGGTGAGCGCAGGATCAGCAACGACGGTGTCGAGACGCGCGCGAGCCGCGTCGAAGTCGGCGGCGCAAAGATCGGCCGGCTCGATGTCGCGCATACCGATGGCGCTGAGGTCAACGGCATACCCGCAGCGTTCCAGCATTGCCGCCGTCGGCCGCTCGTCTCCGTACCCCTCGTCAAGGGCGACCAAGCCGATGCGGGTGGGAATCTGCAGGGCGAAACCATCCCGTTCGAGCGCTACGACGCCC
>JBEKLD010000391.1:0-1042 GCA_050010375.1 Vulcanimicrobiaceae bacterium | reverse complement strand
CTCGACGGTCTCGCCGTTACGCCGCACCTCGACGGTGGCGACGTCGGCGGTGAAGTTGGGGCCGGGGACTTTCTCGGTGCCGTCGAACTTCAGGACGTAGCCGGCGACGGGCATGGTGTCGCCGGGATGCAGCATCTGGATCTGCTCGACCTCGAAGGCCGAGGCGGCGATACCGGCGACGCTGACGGCGAGGCCGAAATGCGCGATCGTCATCGCATAGGAAGCGCGCGGCAGATGGCGCGCGCGGCGCCAGCTCTCGCTCGGCGGCGCGCGGAAGAGCTTCACCCGCTCGGCCCATTCGCTGAGGGCGCCGACGCCGACCCAAGTGGCGAGGCCGAGGCCCAAGAGGGCGAGGATCGGCTTGAAGCCGGCGAGATAGAGCCCGACCAGCGCGACGAGCAGCGCCGCTGCGAACGCGACCCACAGCCGCTGCAGCGCGCCACGCAGATCGCCGCGCTTCCAAGCGAGCAGCGGGCCGACCGCGACCGCGAGCAGCGCCGGCACCATCAGCGGCACGAAGGTGCGGTTGAAGAACGGAAATCCGACCGACAGCTTCGGTCCGCCGATGGTGTCGAGGAACAGGGGATAGAGCGTGCCGAGGAACACGGTCGCCGCCGCCGTCGTCAGCAGCACGTTGTTCAAGACCAGCGCGCCTTCGCGCGAGATCGGCGCGAAGAGCCCGCCGCCCGCCATCGATGGCGCACGGATCGCGTAAAGCGTCAGCGAGCCGCCGATCGCCAGCACCAGCAGGATGAGGATGTAAGAGCCGCGCGTCGGGTCGACGGCGAAAGCGTGGACCGAGGTCAAGACGCCTGAGCGGACGAGAAAAGTCCCGACCAGCGACAGGGAGAAAGTGATGATCGCCAAGAGGACGGTCCAGCTTTTCAGCGCGTCGCGCTTCTCGACGACGATCGCGGAATGGATCAGCGCGGTGCCGACGAGCCACGGCATGAACGACGCGTTCTCGACCGGGTCCCAGAACCACCAGCCGCCCCAGCCGAGGGTGTAATAGGCCCACCAACTGCCCATCGCGATGCCAACG
>JBEKLD010000390.1:0-1044 GCA_050010375.1 Vulcanimicrobiaceae bacterium | reverse complement strand
GTCGGCCCGAGGGCCGCCTCGCCGCGTCGAAGGGCATGGGATGTCTGGGCCCGGCCGCCAGGCCCGGTCGCGATCGTCGCGATGCCTAGGCGATCAAGCCGCCGGCGCGGCGCGCAAGGGCTTGACGACGGCGTTGGCGATGACGACGAGCTTGCGCATCACGGCGGTGAGGGCGACGATCGGCTTCTTGCCCCTCGCCACCAATCGATTGAAGAAGGCGGCGAGTTCGGGATTGTGCCTGCGCGCGGCCATGGCGGCCATGAACAGCGTTTTCTTGACCTCGGGCCGTCCGCCGCGGGTTCGGCGATAGCGATCCTCGGCGCCGCTCTGGTCGGGGTGCGGCGCGAGGCCGGCGAGAGCCGCGATCTGCTTGTTGTCGATGGTTCCGAGCTCGGGCAACAGCGCGACGACGGCGACGGCCGTCGTCTGGCCGAAGCCGGGAATGGCGACCAGGGCCTCGACCGCCTCTCGGATCGGGTCGCAGCTTTCGGTCAACGCGCGGATCTCGGCCTCGATCTCGGCGATCGCGTTCTCGATGGCGGCGATCAGCGCGTCGAAGGTTCCCCGCAACGCCTCGGCGCCGGGCGCGTTCCGGCGGTTCTGGTAGGCGACGCGATCGCCCACGAGATCGCGTCTGGCGAGCACGAGGCTCTGCAGGCGCACGCGCTCTTCGTCGCGGGCGCGCCAGAGCGGCAGCAGGGCGCGCCGCTCGGTTCCGTAGCGGGTGAGCGCCTTGGCGTCGATCGTGTCGGACTTGCCGAGGATTCCGAACGAACGGATGAACGCCTTGACCTTGCGCGCGTCGGCGCGGTGGGCGGGCACGCCGGCGGCGAGCAGGGCGGCGAGCAGGGCGAGTTCGTAGCCGCCGGTCGCCTCGCACACGATGAGACAGTCGTGGTCGAGTTCGGCGGCGAAGGCGGCGAGCGCCTCGGGCCGATTGGGGATTCGGCGCGCGCGGCCGGACGCGGCGTCGAAGACGACGATTTCGTCCTTGCCGACGTCGCAACCGAGCACGCGTGGAAGAACGGTGGAGGTGGGGTTCGT
>JBEKLD010000389.1:0-1045 GCA_050010375.1 Vulcanimicrobiaceae bacterium | reverse complement strand
ATAAGCGCTTCGGCTCGGGTGTGGATACGCCGCGCGACGTCTTTCTCTCGCCGGTACTGGCGTATCAGCTGCTTGCCGGCATCGTCGTGGTCGGGCTCGGCGCGTTGATGATCGTGCGCAGCGGCAACGACAGCGACGTTTCGCCGTCGGCATTGGAGCTCTCGCTGCGCCACGTGCTCACGCACGTGCTCAGCGTGCGGCCGCGTTTCAAAGAGTTTCTGGTCGGCGTTCCGTGCTTGATGCTGCTGCCGGCACTGCTTGCGCGGCATCGCCGCGCGGTCGGGTGGTTGCTGGCGCTCGGCATCGGTGTTGGAATCGGCGACGTCATCGACACGTTTTCGCATCTTCACACGCCGATCGAGATCTCGGTTCTGCGCGTCGTCATCGGGCTGATCGTCGGCGGGGTCATCGGCGCCGCCGCGATCTTGCTCTATCGGCGCGCGCTCCCGGCCTCCGTGTGATGGCGCGAGTGCTGCTCTCGGGTTACTACGGCTTTGGAAACCTCGGCGACGAAGCGCTGCTCGAGGTGATCGTCGAGCGCATGCGCCGGCGTTTTCCGTCGGCCAAGCTCGAGGTGCTCTCGGCGACGCCGGCGGCGACGTCGGCGCGCCATAACGTGGCGTCGACGGCGCGCTGGGATTGGCGGGCGATCCGCGCCGCGATCGCGCGTGCCGACGTCGTGCTTTCCGGCGGCGGCGGCCTGCTGCAGAACGCAACCAGCCTTCGCAGCCTGCTCTACTATGCGGGCATCTTACGCGAAGCGATCCGCGCGCGTCGTAAAACGATGGTCTTCGCGCAATCCATCGGACCGCTCGATTTTTGGGGGCGGCTGCTCGTTCGTCAATTCTGCCGCGGCCTCGATCGTGCGACGGTTCGCGACGAGCGCTCGCTCACGCTCATGCGCGAGCTCGTGCCGCAGACGCCCCTGGAGCGCACTGCGGATCCGGTCTTTCTGTACGACGCTCCCGACGAACGCATCGACCTCTCGGGCGAGGGGCTCGGGCCCGAGAGCGGAGCGTACGCGGTCATTAGCGTTCGCAAAGCG
>JBEKLD010000388.1:0-1048 GCA_050010375.1 Vulcanimicrobiaceae bacterium | reverse complement strand
CTCGTTCGCGCACAAGGTCGCGCTGCTGAGCGCCATCGACGCCTACGGGCGGGCGCGCGACCCGCGCGTGGCGCAGATCAGCGCCTCGCTGCATTCCGAATACAAGATCGTCGAAATTCTACGCGGCGACGGCGCCGTGGTCAGGGACGTGCGCCCCCTGGTGCGCCTCGACGTATCGGTCACGCTCGAACGCGACGGGCGCCGCGAGACCGGCTTCATGGGGGCCGGCGGCCGCGCCGCCTTCACCACCTGGGTCGCCTTCGAGCATTGGCGCGCCCAAGTCGATGAAGCCTTCCGTCTGGCCGAAGTCGCCCTCGAGGCGGAGCCCTGCCCGGCCGGCGAGATGGATGTCGTCGTCGGCCCTGGCTGGAACGGCGTCCTGCTCCACGAAGCCGTCGGGCATGGATTGGAGGGCGACTTCAACCGCAAGGGCGTGTCGGCCTTCTCCGGCCGGCTCGGCGAACGCGTCGCGGCCCGCGGGGTAACGGTTTTCGATGACGGCTCCATCGCCGAGCGACGCGGGTCGCTGACGATCGACGACGAAGGCACACCGACCGAGCGCACGATCCTGATCGAGGACGGCATTCTCGTCGGCTACATGCACGATCGGATGAGCGCCCGCCTCATGGGCATGAAGGCGACGGGCAACGGGCGCCGGGAGTCGTTCGCCCACATGCCGATGCCGCGCATGAGGGGCATCAGCGCGAGAGTAGCTCCGTCAACGCCGGGGAGCGTTTTGGCGCGGCGCAGCATGTCTTCGATGGTGGCTTTCATCTCCGGCGTTTTGACTCCCGCCATGCGGGGATTGACGACCATGGCGATCAGGTTGCGGCGGCTGACGCCGGCGTCGATGGACCTTAAACGATCGAGGGTCCGCACGAGCGCGGCTCCGCCGATCAGCAGCATGGTGGAAAGGGCGACTTGCAGAGCGACCAGCGCGATACCGGCGCGGGAACGGCGCTGGCGTGGTCCTCCGCGTCCCATAAGGCCGGTCAGATCGGCGCGAAATAAGTGGAGCGCGGGGACGATGCTGACGGCGAGAGCGGTC
>JBEKLD010000387.1:0-1050 GCA_050010375.1 Vulcanimicrobiaceae bacterium | reverse complement strand
CGCGGCATGTTTACTCGACGCGGCTCTCGCGCGCTTGACCGGAATCGTCAGTTATGACTAGCTAACCAAAAGGGACCTGTCCACACGTTCGGGAGGAACAGTGAACCCGCCGCAAGTGCGATATCCAGGTCCCCATTCTGCCGCTTCTTCGGCGCGGAGTGGGCCGGCTGCGGAACGCCGGCCGTGACCGAGCCGGCCCTTCGGGTCACGGGCGTGGCTAAGGCGTTCGGCGCGTCGAACGCCCTCACGGACGTCAGTTTCGAGGTGGCGCACGGCGAGGTTCACGCGCTCGTCGGCGAGAACGGCGCTGGAAAGTCCACGCTGGTCAAGATCATCACCGGCATCCTCGAGCCCGACGCGGGCGAGATCGCGCTGGACGGCGAAGTCGTCCGCTTCACGACCCCGATCGAGGCGCGGCGCGCGGGCGTCGCCGCAGTCTATCAGGACCCGAAGCTTTTTCCCCACCTGGACGTCGCGGAGAACATCAGCATGGGCGCCACGCCCGTAACGGCGTTCGGAACCGTGGACCGCAAGGCGGCAGTCGCGCGGGCGCGCGAGGCGCTCACGCGACTTGGCGTCGCGATCGAACCCAGCGCGCTGATCGCCGGGCTGTCGATGGCCGAGCTTCAGTTCGTCGAGATCGCCCGCGCGCTGACCGCAGACTTGCGGCTCCTGATCCTCGATGAACCAACGTCGGCGCTGACGCCCGCCGAAGTCGAGAAGCTGTTCCGGATCGTGAAGACGCTGCGCGACCGCGGAACATCGGTCGTGCTGATTACGCACCGGCTGGAAGAGCTTGATCTCATCGCCGACGCCGTGACGGTCCTAAGGGATGGCCGGCATGTCGCGACGCAGCCCGCCTCCGAGCTGACCCGCGCCGAGATCGTGCGGATGATGGTCGGCCGGCCGATCGAGACGCTATTCGCCGAACGCAAGGCGAAAACGCGCGGCCGGGAGGTCCTGCGCGTCGACGGGCTGGGCCTGGAAGGCGTGTTCTCTGATGTGTCGTTCTCGCTCCACGCCGGCGAGATCGTCGGCATGGCCGGCCTC
>JBEKLD010000386.1:0-1053 GCA_050010375.1 Vulcanimicrobiaceae bacterium | reverse complement strand
TGATGTTGCGTGCGCGCGCACGGCTGGCGCGGGCCATGGATCTGCGGCTGGCCGGGCTCGACGCGCTCGTGCTACCGACGACGCCGATCGTCGCGCCCATCCTCGCCGAGGTCGCGGACCGTCGTCGCGCCGAAGACCGACGACGCGCTCTGCGCCGATACGCCTTGGCTCGACATTGCGATCGAGCGCGCGCACGTGTGGGGATGCAGCGGCCGGGTCGTGGCGCGGGCGGCGCGCTTTGGGGAGGCCGGCCGGCCCGTCGCGCAGCCGGCAATCAGCCTGATCTAGCGTTCGTTGACCAAGTTTTCACCGATGCTCGAGCAGTACTTCGGGATGAAGGCGAAGCATCCCGAAGCGATCCTGCTCTCACGCGTCGGCGATTTCTACGAAGCGTACGGCGAGGACGCCGAGACCATTGCCCGCGCCCTGCAAATCGCGCTGACGAGCAAAGAGGCCGGGGGCGGCAAGCGGGTCGCGATGGCGGGCGTTCCGCATCACGCTCTCGCGGCGTATCTGGCCCGCCTGGTGCAGCAGCGATTCATCGTGGCGCTTGCCGAGCAGTTGGAAGTGCCGCAGCCCAATCGTCTCGTCAGGCGCGACGTGGTGCGGCTGGTCACGCCGGGAACGCTGATTGAAGAGCAGCTGCTCGACGGAAAGCAGAACAATTATCTGGCTGCGGTTGCCGCAAGCGGCGAGACGCTCGCGCTCGCTTATGCCGACGTTTCGACCAGTTACGCGGCCGCCACGGCGATCGCGGGCGAGGAGGGCTACGACGAACTGCTCGCCGAGTTGGCGCGCATCGCTCCCACCGAGATCGTCGCCGACGTGGCCGCCGATCTGCGCGCAACCCTCGCCACCGCCGTGGATGCGATAGGGGCGCGGCTTGCGACTCCGCCGATCGGCTTGGTGGAGGCCCGCGAGCGGCGCACCTTCGACGGCTTTTCGCTCGAAGAGTCGTTGGCGATTCATCGCGCGCTCGAAGCGCTCGACGGCTTCATCCGGCGGACGGGCGTCACCAACGGCGAGCGGGGGCCGCTCGAACCACACCTCTAC
>JBEKLD010000385.1:0-1053 GCA_050010375.1 Vulcanimicrobiaceae bacterium | reverse complement strand
TGTTCGGCGTCGTCGTCCCATCGTACGGCTGCCCGGTGCTCGGATCCGTGTGCTGGACCAGAATGTTGGAGAACGTGTTCGGCGACGCGAAGTCGTAGGCGATCCCGAGATTCGTCGTGGCCGTGCGGTCGATATAGATGATCTTGGCGCGGATCGACACCTGCGGCGTCCGGACGTCGAGGTCACGGACATAGTTGACCACGTCGGCCATGTGGGACTGCGCGTCGGTGATCAACAGGGAGTTCGTGCCCGAGTCGGCTACGACCGAGCCGCGGACGCGGCACGCGCCGGCCGCACCGCTCGTGCCGGCGCAGTCCTGGGCCAGGAGCGACCGGACGGTCGGGATCAGCCCCGCCGCGCGCGCATAGTTGATCGCGACCAGCTGCGTGACGAGCGGCTCGCTCGCCTGCTTGGCCTGAATGTTCTTGTAGCTGTCGACCGTGATGATTCCGTACTGGTCTTCAGAGGCCGCCAGCTGCTGCGCGCTCAGGATCGACTGCAGCGCGACGTCCCAAGGCTGGTCGCGGATCTCCGCGGTCACCGTCCCCTGTACTTCGCGGCCGACGACGATCGTGCGGCCGGAGAACGCGGCGAAGGCCGCCAGCACCTCGCGAATGTCCGAGTCCTGGTACGTGACCGTCATCCGCGGCTGGGTCGACTGCTGCGCGTGCTGTGGCAACGCGTAGGACGGGCTGTTCGAGAGAATCGTGCGCCGGCTCGGCGAGACCACGCTGCCTGCCACCGTCGTCACGATCGGTGGGGTAGCGCCGGACTCGTAGGAGGGGGCGGCCGGACCGGCCGCCACGATCCGCGGTGTACGCGCTTGAACGGGCGCAGGCGCGGGCACCGCGTCCGGCACCGCAGCGGGAATCGTCGCGGGCGCCGCGACTGGCGCCGCCACGGGCACCGCCGCGGCCAGCACCACGGGCGAATCGCCCGCGCGCCAGGCGGCGAAGTGCGTATCCCCGGTCGCTTCGAGCGACAGGTGGACGCCGTTGGCGTCGCGGGTCATCACATACTTGTGCGGCGCATCGAGCTCGAGGACCACGCGCA
>JBEKLD010000384.1:0-1054 GCA_050010375.1 Vulcanimicrobiaceae bacterium | reverse complement strand
AGCGCCAACGGACGGTGGGTCCGGTTGGCGGCGCGAATCGCCGCGTCGAGCCGCTCTTCGAAGAAGCGCCGGTTCGGCAGACCGGTCAGGCCGTCGACCATCGAGAGATCGCTGAGCTTCGCGAAGAGCACGTGGATCTGGCGCAGGTAGGCCGAGAGCACCGCGGCCGCCGAGCAGATGATGAGCAGCCGCGCGAGATACCAGCCCAGCGTGTAGCGATAGCTACCCGCGACCGTGATCTGCGCGTCGAGCGCGGCCGCCGTGAGCGCGACGATCAGCCAGCTCTGCAGCACCGTACGGCCCCGCGTCCAGACGATCGCCAGCGCGAGCACGACCAACGTCGTCACCACGATCGCCTCGCCGATGCTGGTGCGCTCGACGACTCCGAAATCTTTGCTGTACGGGCCGAGCGCGAGCGCCGGGCCCGCGGCGACGATCGCCCCGACCGACAGGCCGAAGACGACGAGCACCCCGATCAGCAGCGGCGCGGTCCAGCGCGCGGCCGTCGCACGGTCGGGGACGCTCCACTTCGCGCGGTCGGCGATCAGCGCGCCCAGCACGAGCAGCGCGAACTCGGCATGCCACAGCGCCCACAGCCAGTAGCCGACCGGGGCGGCGACCGGGAGCGGGAACAGCCCCGGGAAGCAGAGCACGTAGGCGAACAGCGTCAGCCCGGTCGTCAGATACGCGCAGCCCAGGATCGCCGTGCCGACCAACCGGCTCGACTGGAACTGGCTCAGCAGCAGATACCCGGTGATGGCGTAACCGAGAAAGGCGATCGCCAGCGCCGCCGGCATCAGCCCCGGCGCGGTGGGTTCCGGGAGGCCGACGAACGGGAAGGCGCCGATGCTGACCGCGACGAGGACGACGATCACCGCGATCGCGACGAATCGCTCTCGCCCGGAGACCGGCGCGGTCGCTATGCTCAGCATCCCGAGCCTCGTTCGCCGTCCGAACCGCCGGCCCCGTGTCGCAACCGGCGCCGGCCGCCGGCCGGTCTGGGCGGGGGTGCTGCTCCTGGGGATCGAGACCTCTTGCGACGACACGGCGACCG
>JBEKLD010000383.1:0-1058 GCA_050010375.1 Vulcanimicrobiaceae bacterium | reverse complement strand
GAGGGTAACAAACCCGCCAACGTCGCGCTGGCGGTCGCCGCCGCGAAGGACGCACCGGCGCGGCTGCGCCTCTCGCTGCAGACGCACAAGTTCATCGGCGTGAGGTAGTCTCGATGGCCTCGTCTTCGGTCGACACGTTGTTCGCGCAGTACGGCGCGTATCACAAGGACCCGCGCAACCGCCTCTGCCACGAGATCGGCATCCCGCTGATCGTGCTCTCGATCCAGGCGCTGGTGCGCGCGCTGCCGCACGGCGCGCCGGTCGCGCTGGCGGTCACCCTGGCAGTCTGCATCTACTACGTCGTGCTGGCGCGCGCCCAGGCGCTCGCCGCCGTCGTCGGGATGCTCGCGCTGTGGCTCCTCTCGGCCTACGTCAGCTGGCCGTGGGCGCTCGCGCTGTTCGTCGTCGGCTGGATCTTGCAGTTCATCGGCCACGCCTACGAAGGGCGCAAGCCGGCCTTCTTCACCAACCTCGTGCACCTGCTCGTCGGACCACTGTGGATCGGGCATCTTCTCACGACGCGCCCGTCCTCGTCGTCTGCGCCGTAGCGCGCGAGCTGGCCGGGCTGCGGGCGCGGGACGGCGTGGACGTCGTCGCCGTCGGCGTCGGCCCCGTCGAGGCGGCGCTCGGGACGGCGCGCGCGCTGGCGAGCCGACGGTACCGCGCGGCGATCAACGCCGGGATCGCGGGCGGTTTTCGCGACCGCTGCACCGTCGGCGACGTCGTCGTCTGCACGCGCGAGGACTACGTCGAGCTGGGCCTGGAGGACGGCTCAGCGTTCCCGCTCCCCGACGGCGCCGCGCTCGAACGGACCGTCGAGGCCGATCCGGGACTGATCGCCCCGTTCGTCGGCGGGATCGCGCCGGTGATCCTCGGCCGCGGCGTGACTTCGGCGACGGTGACCAGCACCGACGCGCGCGCGCAGTTGCTCGCCGTGCGCTATCGGGCCGACGTCGAGTCGATGGAAGGGTTCGCGGTGCTACGGGCGGCGCGTGACGCCGGCGTCCCCGCGATCGAGATCCGCGGCGTCTCGAACGTCGTCGGCGACCGCGCGACGA
>JBEKLD010000382.1:0-1060 GCA_050010375.1 Vulcanimicrobiaceae bacterium | reverse complement strand
CCTTCTGGGGCTCAATTTCATGACTCGGTCCTCCTATGATCGGCAACGCTTGCGGCCCGGACTGCCGGCTCGGGTTTCATTTCGACCTGCTGCAGCGCGGCCAGATGGCAGGCCGACAGGTGGGTCCCGCCGATCCGGATGAGCGAGGGATCCTCGTCCAGGCACCGGTCGAACACGAAGGGGCAGCGGGTGTTGAAGTTGCAGCCCTGGGGCGGGTTGGCTGCGCTCGGCACCTCGCCGGTCAGAGGCGTGCGGCGCCGGCTGCGTTCGACTACGGGGTCCGGGACCGGGACAGCTTCCAGGAGCCCGCGTGTATAGGGGTGCTGGGGCGCGCCGAAGATCGTCTCGCGATCGCCGATCTCCACGAGCCGGCCCAGATACATTACGGCGACGTGGTCGCTCATGTGCCGCACGACGCCGAGGTCGTGGCTGATGAACAGGTAGGTTAGCTTGTTGCGCAGTTGGATGTCGCGCAGAAGGTTGAGGATCTGCGCGCGCACGGAGACGTCGAGCGCCGAGGTCGGCTCGTCGGCGACGATGCACTCGGGGTTTAGGGCGATCGCGCGCGCGATGTTGACGCGCTGGCGCTGGCCGCCCGACAGCTCGTCGGGCATGCGGTCGGCGAAGTGCGCCGGCAGGCCGACGATCTCCAGCAGTTCGGTCGCGCGTCGGGTCGCCTCCCGCCCGCGGGCGACATCATGAACGATCAGCGGCTCGGCGACGATTTCGGCGATTGACATGCGCGGGTCCAGCGAGCCGTACGGGTCCTGGAGGACCATCTGCAGCCGCCGCTTGGTCGGCTTCAGCGCGCGCTCGCGCTTGCCTGAGATCGTCTCATCGTCGAGGCGGACCTCACCGCCGGTCAGGGGCACGAGCTGGAGGATCGCCCGCGCGGCTGTCGACTTCCCCGAGCCCGACTCGCCGACTAGGCCCAGCGTCTCGCCGCGACGCACCTCGAAGCTGATGCCGTCGACCGCGCGCACCGGCGGGCGGGCGCGGAGACTCAACCCGCCGCGCTTGAAGTGGACCTCGAGGTCGCGCACGTCGAGCACGACGCCGG
>JBEKLD010000381.1:0-1062 GCA_050010375.1 Vulcanimicrobiaceae bacterium | reverse complement strand
CCGAAGAGCCGAACGCGATCGTCGACGTCACGCGAGATGGCGTCACCACCCCGAATCTGCGCGCGACCACCGAGGCGCTCGAGAACGACCTCGCCGTACGCTCGGTCAATGCCGCGCCGTCGGCGGCGGCCGACCGCGCCGCCATCCTCGACAAGGTCTCGCCGTTTCTGCCGGCGGGGTTCTACTACAAGACCTTCCTCTGGCCGCGGTGGGAGACTTACGAAGGCGCGATTCGCGCCATGGCCGGCCTCGGCCGGATCGATGCCGACAATCGTCCGCTGGCCGACAATCCTCAGATCAATGCCCGTTGCGAGCTCCTTGTCATCGGCGCTGGACCAGCGGGACTGGCCGCGGCCAACGCCGCCGCGGTCGCCGGGCGCAAGGTTTTCCTCGTCGACGACCATGTCGAAATCGGCGGTCAGCTCGTTCATCGCGGCGGGACGATCGAGGGCGGAAGCTGGCGGGATTGGGCGCTCGGCGTCGCGCTAGCGATTGAAGCCGCCGGCGGCCGGGTGATGACGCGGACCACCGCCTATGGCGTCTATGACGGCAATCTCGTCTGCGCCTGGGAGCGGCGGACGCAGCTGCCCGACGCGCTGTGGCGCATCCGGCCAAGAGAAATCGTCGTCGCGGCCGGCGCGATCGAGCGGCCGCTCGTCGTCCCCGACAACGACCGGCCGGGCGTGATGTCGGCCGACGCCGCGCTGGTCTATCTCCGCCGCTACGCCGTCCTCGTCGGCAAGCGCATAACCGTCGCCACCAACAACGATAGCGCCTATGCCGTGGCCCAGGCTCTGGCCGAGGCGGGCGCGGAGGTCGAAATTCTCGACACGCGCGCGGCCGGCCCGCCGTCCCAGCTCAGGGTGGCGCACGGCGGCGCGATCGAGGGCGTCGTCGGAGCTCGCGGCGTCGAGGCGGTCCGCGTCGGCGGGCGGACACGCGATTGCGATGCGCTTCTGCTCTCAGGCGGCTGGTCGCCGACGGTGCATCTCTACGGCCAGGCGCGCGGAAAACTGCGCTATGACGAGGCGCTCGCCGCGTTCAGGCCCATCGGCGCGGTCG
>JBEKLD010000380.1:0-1067 GCA_050010375.1 Vulcanimicrobiaceae bacterium | reverse complement strand
CTGGAAGCACGGGCACGCCCGGTTGGTAGTCTGGTGGTGTCTGAGATGCGCTTTCGTTGGATCGGTTGGGTCGTCTTCCTGGTCGCGGTCGTCGCGGCCGGCGCCGGGTACTGGCGCTACCGCAACGCGCACCAGCCGCCGCCGGTCGCCTACCAGACGGCTCCGCTCGGCCGCCGGCACGTGGTCGGGCGGGTCACGGCCACCGGGACGCTGCTCGCGACGGTGACCGTCCAGGTGGGCACGCAGGTGTCCGGTCGCGTGCAGAAGCTCTTCGTCGACTACAACTCGCCGGTGAAGAAGGGGCAGGTCGTCGCCAAGATCGACCCGCTGCTCTTCCAGGCGGCGCTCGAGCAGGCCCGCGCGAACCTGGCCTCGGCCAAGGCGGCGCTGAAGAGCGCGGCGGCGCAGGCCGACCTGGCGACGCGGCAGCTCGCGCGCGAGCAGTCGCTCGTGCTGGACCACCTGGCGGCGCAGCAGGACGTCGACACCGCCGAGTCGAACGCGCACGTGACGGCCGCCCAGGTCGACGTGGCCGCGGCGTCGCTCGCCCAGGCGCAGGCGCAGCTCCACCAGGCCGAGACGAACCTCTCGTACACGGACATCGTGTCGCCCATCGACGGCACCGTCATCTCGCGCGCGGTCGACGTCGGGCAGACGGTCGCCGCCTCGCTGCAGGCGCCCGTGCTCTTCACCATCGCCGAGGACCTGCGCAAGATGCAGGTGAACACCAACGTCTCCGAGGGAGACGTGGGGCGGCTCGAGCAGGGGATGTCGGCCTTCTTCACGGTCGACGCGTATCCCGGTCAGCGCTTTCGCGGCACCATCAGCCAGATCCGCAACGCCGCGACGACGGTGTCGAACGTCGTCACGTACGACGCGGTCATCGACGTCGACAACGGCGACCTGCGGCTCCGGCCGGGGATGACGGCCAACGCGACGGTCATCTACGCCGAGAAGCGCGACGTCCTCGCGGTCGCGAACTCGGCGCTGCGCTTCAAGCCGCCGCCCGAGGCCAACGTGCAGAAGGCGTCGCCGTCGGCGTCGGGTTCGGCCTCCGCCTCGGCGCA
>JBEKLD010000379.1:0-1073 GCA_050010375.1 Vulcanimicrobiaceae bacterium | reverse complement strand
CTCGGCGCAGGCGCCGTCGTCGCGGCCGGCATCGGCGTCTACCTTGGGTTGGCGTCGCAGAGCGACGCAAACCACGCGGCCACCGACCGATCGCAACTGACCGGCAATAGTTCCTGCTTCGGCCTCAGCACCAACCCCTCGTGCACCAACTTGAACGACGCCGTGCGCGCGGAAAATCGTGCGGCCACAGGATCCACCACGCTTTACGTCACGGCAGCCATCTTGGCGGCCGGTGCCGTGGCCACCTGGTTTTTTTGGCCGAAAGGCGAGAACGGACCGCAACTCGCCTGGATCCTGCCCGAAGTGACGCCTTGCGAGGTCGGGATTCGCGCGGAAGGAAACTTTTAGCGCGCGCCCGAATCGGCAGTCAGGGTCGGGCTCGAGGGTCGCGGTCGGGCTCGAGGTCGGGGTCGAGGTAGCCGAGGTCGGGGTCGGGGTAGCCGAGGTCGAGGTCGAGGTCGAAGATCGCGATCCGCACGGCCGATCGCGCAATCAGAACGACGTTTTAAACTCCCCGACACTACTGGCCGTCGCCGAAGGCATCGGAACCATTAGCGGCCTCATTCGCCGCCTTCGAACGAAAGTCGGAGGCCGCGGCGGCGCGCTCGCCGCCGAGACGACCCCGGTCGCGGAGGGCTCGGCGGCGGCCGACGCGGACGCCTGCGGCGCGGCGCTCGGACGTGGATCGGACTGCGCGGGTTCGGGAGCCGCTCGGGTCGGCGGCGCCACGGCCGAGACGGCCGGCGGCACCGGCGGCATCAACGGCATCGGAGAAACCGGAACTGCCGCCGGGGGTGCGATCGATACCGTATCTTCGGCGTCCCGGTGGAACGTCACGCTACGGAGCGTCCCGAAGATCACGATCACGACGAACAGCCCCGCGACCAGGGCGATCATCGTTCGCCGGACCAGAGGCGCATCGACACGGCTTTTCTCGGTTACCGCCGTGGTCGATTCGGCAGCGCTCATCAATCGAGCTCGCGTTCGCTGGGCGTGAGCGGCCAACGGGATCGCCCGGGGCGTCGGGGGCCGTTCTACGAGCACGCGGGGCGGCTGGACGGACGGGCTGCTGC
>JBEKLD010000378.1:0-1075 GCA_050010375.1 Vulcanimicrobiaceae bacterium | reverse complement strand
CGTTCCTCGCGAGGCTGCGGTACAGGAGCGTCGGGTAGCGCTCGTGCCCGAAACCGTCTCGCGATTCGCTAAATCGGGTGTGGGCGTTAGCGTGCAGCGCGGAGCCGGCGACGCCGCTGCATTTCCCGACGAACTCTACGTCGCCGCGGGCGCGAGCCTAGCCGAGGACGAGCGGTCTTTGGCCGCCGCAGCTGACGTTATGGTTACCGTCGGCCGCCCGAGCGACGGCGTACTCGCGAGCCTGCGCGAAGGCAGCGTCGTCGTCGGCTTTTTCAACCCCCTCGGCGATCCGGCGTTTACGCAACGGCTCGCAGCTGCGAAACTCACCGCCGTGGCGATGGAGATGATTCCGCGCATCACGCGCGCGCAATCGATGGATGCGCTCTCCTCCCAAAGCAACATCGCCGGTTATAAAGCCGTGCTGCTCGCTGCCACGACGCTGCCGAAGTTTTTTCCGATGCTCACGACGGCCGCCGGAACGATTCCACCGGCAAAAGTGCTAGTGCTGGGCGCGGGCGTCGCCGGGCTCCAAGCGATCGCTACCGCCCGCCGTCTCGGCGCGGTCGTCAGCGGCTACGACGTACGCGCCGTCGTCAAGGAGCAAGTGATGTCGCTCGGCGCGCATTTTCTTGAGTTCGATCTCGGAGTCGACGCGCAGACCGCCGGCGGCTACGCCAAGGAACTCTCCACGGAAGACCAGGAGCGCCAGCGCCAATGGATGACCGAGCAGATCGGCGCCAACGACGTCGTCATAACGACCGCGCTCATTCCGGGCCGCAAAGCGCCCATCCTTATCACGAAGGCGGCGGTCGACGCGATGAAACCGGGAAGCGTCATCGTCGATATTGCGGCCGAGGCCGGCGGCAACTGCGAGCTGACCGTCGCGGACCAAATCGTCACGACGCCCAACGGCGTCACGATCGTCGGCACGACGAACTTGCCGAGCACGATGCCGGGCGACGCGAGCCGCCTCTACTCTCGCAACGTCCACGCGCTCCTCTCGCCGTGGATCAAAGACGGCGTGCTGGAGATCGACATGAACGACGACGTTGCCAAAGGCGCGGTTGTCGCGCGC
>JBEKLD010000377.1:0-1080 GCA_050010375.1 Vulcanimicrobiaceae bacterium | reverse complement strand
TGGCCGAGATTCACCGCCACGAGCCCCGCGGAGAAATCGAGATAGCGCTTGCCGTGGTCGTCGTATAAGGCGGCCCCGTCGCCGCGTACGATCGTCGGCACCGTTCGCCCGGCCTGCGCGAGCCACGGCGTAAGCACGTGCCGCGCGTGCAGCGCGGCGACGTCGTCGAGAGCGGTTTTGGACGTCGTCATCGTCGCGTGAGTTCGGTCGAAACGACGATCAAGCCCCCCGCGACGCTCAGCGCGAAGAACACGATGAAAATCCAGACGCCGAAGCGCGTCCAAAAGTCGACGCGCTTACGCGACGCCTTGGTCTGATACGTGGGCTTCCGCCGCTTCACGAGCTCCCTCCCTGCGCTTTCCGCGGCGCGTCGTCGGCAATGGACGGTGCCGACCACAGCCGCTCCAAGTTATAAAACGCGCGCTCTTCCGGCGCGAAAACGTGAACGATCACGTGCCCTAGATCGATCAGAATCCACGATCCGTCGGCGTGCCCCTCGACGCGCAGCGGCGTGTAGCCTTCGCGGCGAACGCCCTCGACGATCGCATCGGCGATCGCGCGCGTTTGAATCTTCGAGCGTCCGGTGACGATCGCGAACGTGTCGGCAAGGATCGTGCGCCCGCTCACGTCCAGCGCGACGAAGTCTTCGCCCTTCTTATCGAGCGCGCTCTCGCGCACGACGTCGATTAGCTCGCGGATGCTCGTGCCTCCGCCGCGGCGCGCTTACGGGCGTAATGATCCTCGGACCGCCGCATCGTCTCGCGCGTCGCCCCGGCGAGATCGCGCAGCGCATATTCCCACAGCTCGGCCCGCTCCGCGAACGTACGGGCGGGCTCCAGCGAGTCGGCCAAGTACACGACGCAGTCGAGCGGCGACATCTCCGGCGCGCCTCGCGTGTGCTTTGCAATCGCCGAAAGCACCTCGGGATCGTCCACGCCGAAGCGCTCGCGCGCGAGCGCGGCGCCGAGCGATGCGTGGAGCAGCGCCGGCTTCTCGCGCTCGACGGAGGTAATCGGCATCGCCCGGGCCTGCGTTTCGAGGATCAGCCGTTCGGGCGAATAGAGCCGCGCGAGATCGTGC
>JBEKLD010000376.1:0-1080 GCA_050010375.1 Vulcanimicrobiaceae bacterium | reverse complement strand
ACGAACTCACCATGCTTCAGGCCGCCCTGCACAGCGGCGCCGCTTCGCGACGCGCGGTCTTCGAGGTTTTCGCCCGCCATCTGCCGCACGGCCGCCGCTACGGCGTCGTGGCCGGCACCGGCCGACTGCTCGACGCGCTAGAGCGGTTCCGTTTCGGGCCGGCCGAGCTGTCCTTTTTGCGGGATAACCGGATCGTAGACGAGACCACGCTCCGATTCCTGTCATCGTATCGGTTCGCGGGTAACATCTGGGGCTACGCCGAGGGCGACGTCTATTTCCCGGGGTCGCCGATCCTGGTCGTCGAGGGCACGTTCGCCGAGTCGGTGCTGCTCGAGACCCTGGTCCTCTCCGTGCTCAACCACGACTGCGCGATCGCGTCGGCCGCGTCGCGGATGGTGACCGCGGCGGGCGGGCCCGGCCCGGCCGGGCGGCCGCTGATCGAGATGGGCTCGCGCCGCACCCACGAGGCGGCGGCGGTGGCGGCCGCGCGGGCGGCCTATATCGCCGGCTTCGCGTCGACGTCGAACCTGATGGCGCGGTTCGAGTACGGCGTGCCCTCGTCCGGCACCTCGGCCCACGCGTTCACGCTGGCGCACGACAGCGAGCGCGACGCGTTCGACGCCCAGCTCGCGTCGCTCGGCACCGGGACCACCCTGCTGGTGGACACCTACGACGTCGAGCGCGGGGTGCGGGCCGCGGTCGAGGCGGCCGGGCCCTCGCTCGGCGCCGTGCGGATCGACAGCGGCGACCTGCCCGCGCTCGGGGTCTCGGTGCGGGCGCTGCTTGACTCCCTCGGCGCGACCTCGACCAGGATCATCCTCACGGGCGACCTCGACGAGTACTCGATCGCCGGGCTCGCGGTCGCGCCCGTCGACGGCTACGGGGTCGGCACCTCGCTGGTCACCGGGTCGGGCGCGCCGACCGCGGCCCTGGTCTACAAGCTGGTGGCGCGGTCGGACGAGCCGCTGGCGGACGGCGCGCCGGCCGGGCCGGACGCGCTGCGGCCGGTGGCGAAGCGGTCCGTGGGAAAGCCGGGGCGCGGCGGGCGCAAGTGGGCCGTGCGCGAGCGCACCGACATCG
>JBEKLD010000375.1:0-1084 GCA_050010375.1 Vulcanimicrobiaceae bacterium | reverse complement strand
ACCGGCGCGCTTTTCATCGCGGACGAAATTCAAACCGGGCTCGGCCGCTGCGGCTTCCGGTTCGCCTGCGAACGCGACGGCGTCGTGCCCGACGTCATGACCCTTGCCAAAGGACTCTCGGGCGGCGTCGTTCCGGTCGGCGCGTTCGTGGCGCGGCGCGACGCGTGGAATCGCGCCTTCGGCAAAGCGCCGCTGCTCCACACGTCCACCTTCGGCGGCAGCGAGATTGCCTGTACGGCTGCGCTGGCCGCGATGGACGTGCTCGAGGAGGACGACCTCGCCGCCAAGGCGCGTGCTCGCGGCGAACAGTTGCTCGCCGGTGCTCAAACGATCGCGCGCGAATGCCCGGAAGTGGTGCGCGAGGCGCGCGGGCTCGGGCTGCTCGTCGGCGTCGAGCTCGCCAACGAAGGGTATGGCGGCTGGATCATCCCCGAAATGCTCAAGCACGGCGTTACTGCGGCGTGGACGCTGAACGCCCAGCGCGTGATTCGGTTGGAGCCGCCGCTGATCGTTACCGAAGACGAAGTCGCTCGAGCCTTGGCGGCGCTGCGCGCCGGCGTCGCGACGGCGTTCGAAAAGCTCGGCCGGCTCTAACGACGGCATGCCATATGTCGAGAGTCACATTGCAATCGATGCTCCCGCGCGACGAGTCTACGAACTGGCGAAGGATCAGGAGCGCTTTCCGCAGTTTATGCCCGACGTGGAGACGGTGACCGTCTTGGAGCGCAGGCCGGGCAGCGTGATCTCGCGCTGGAAGACGCTGGTCGAGGAGGCGCCGATCGAATGGACGGAAGAAGACCGCTTCGACGATGAGGCGCTGCGGATCGATTACAAGCTGCTCGAGGGAGACCTCGATAAGTTCGAAGGCGCGTGGACGTTCGAGCATCGGGACGGCGCGACGCACGTCGTGCTCGGCGTTGAGTACGATTTCGGCGTGCCGACGCTCGCGGAGCTCATCGGTCCGACATTAGAGAAGAAGGTGCGCGAGAACAGCGAGATGATGCTCGCGGCGCTCAAGGCGCAAGCCGAAGACGAAGTCGCTCGAGCCTTGGCGGCGCTGCGCGCCGGCGTCGCGACGGCGTTC
>JBEKLD010000374.1:0-1085 GCA_050010375.1 Vulcanimicrobiaceae bacterium | reverse complement strand
GCCGTCCCCTTCATTGCCGCGATGGCGATGCTGGGCGGGGTCGAGGCGGTGCGTCGCTGGCGTTCGCTCCGCGAAGCGATGTCCGCCCGGTTAGACGACTAGCGGCGATGAGCCGTCTCGATGCGCAAAACCTCGCCGACCTCGTGGGGTCGCCATTCGCGGCGCAACTCGTTGCCGCCATGCCGGAGCCCGCGGTCATTGTGAGTTCGGACGAGCGCGCGGCGGCCGCCAACAAGCCGGCGCTCGACCTGTTGCCGGGGCTCCGAGTCGGCGATCCGCTCGTGCTGGGTTTACGCGCGCCCGACGTCATCGACGCGCGCCGTCGGGTGATGGCGAGCGGCGAAGCGGAGACGGTGCAGTGGAGCGAGCGCGTGCCGGTCGAACGGCTGTTCGACGTCACTGTCGCGCCGCTCGCGACGGCCGACGGCGAAGTCGTGGCGACGCTCATCACCCTGCGCGATCAGACGGAAGCGCGGCGCGTCGAGCGTCTGCGCGTCGACTTCATCGCCAACGCCAGCCACGAGCTGCGCACGCCGCTCGCCTCGCTGGTCGGCTTCATCGAGACCTTGCAGGGCTCGGCGCGCGACGACGTGAAGGCGCGCGACCGGTTCCTCGTCATCATGCGCGAACAGGGGCGGCGCATGGCCAGGTTGATCGAGGACCTGCTGTCGCTTTCGCGCATCGAGCAGAAGCAGCACTTGAGGCCCGAACACGTCGTCGATCTGGCGCAGACGACCCGCGGCGTCGTCGATGCGCTGACGCCGATGGCCAACGACCTCGGCGTCGAGATCCGCCTCAGCGCCGAGCAGCCGGTGCTGGTGGCGGGCGACCGCGACGAGCTCTTGCGCGTGGCCGAGAACCTGATCGAGAACGCGATCAAATACGGCGTCCGCATGGATTCAGAGGCCGCGGGCGTGGTCGACGTCGCCGTCTTGACGACGGAAAAGGAGGGCGCCTTGACCGTGCGCGACTATGGACACGGCATCGCGCCCGAGCACCTGCCGCGGCTGACCGAGCGATTCTACCGGGTCGATCCGACCCAGAGCCGGGCCAAGAACGGCACCGGTCTCGGCCTCGCCATCGTC
>JBEKLD010000373.1:0-1089 GCA_050010375.1 Vulcanimicrobiaceae bacterium | reverse complement strand
CAAGCTGTGGAAGTGGATGCAGGACGTCGTCGACTACCGCGTCATCGGCACGCGCCTGATCGCCAAGAAGACGACGCGGCGCTGAGCGCCGGACGCTCTTAGCGGCCGAAGTGGTTGATGAAGACGGCCCCGTCGTAGACGGTGCGGTCGCCGTCGAAGTGGATGTCGAAGGGCGGCGCGCCGGGCGAGGACGCGTCGACGAAGACGAGCGCGCCGTCGGGATGCGCGTCGCGCAGCGCGAAGGCGTAGTTGTCGATCCCGTCCGAGAAGAGATAGGTCTTGGACGTCCAGCCGTACTTCAGCAGCGCCGCGGGCTGGCCGGCCCGGTCGGCGTGGTCGGAGCCCACGAGGGCGAGCACCCGGGCGCCCGGATCGGCGGAGAGGACGCCGCTGAGGTTGGACGACATGCGGATGTCCCGGTCGGCGAGATACGGCGACCGGCGGCCGGCGCACTGCGCGGGCGGGCTGGGAACGCCGCAGATCTTGTCCAGCTCCAGCTTGTCCTGATACGGCATGTCCAGCGCCACCAGCTTGAGGCCGGCGCCGCGCGCCGCGCGCATGAGACGGATGTAGTTCTGAAAATAGTCCGGCCCGAAACGCCGCGTCAGCTCGGCGTACTGCTCCCCGAGCGTGGACTTCAGCCCGGCGACGAGCGCGGCGTCGTCGGCCTCGCCGCGCGAGTACCGGTCCAGGAGCGGCTGCTGGTCGTCCCCCCACAGCTCCAGCGCCAGGTGCGTGATCCCGCCCGCGCGGATGTCGCTCATGTCCTGCGCCAGCGCGTCCTTGACCCCGGCGTATTGATGCGTCTCCCCGATGTAGACGACCCTTTCCGGGATGCGCAGGACGTCCGGCCAGCTCAGCGCGCGCCAATGGTCCCGCACGTAGCCCTGCGTCGCGACGTCGAGCGGATCGGCGGCCGCCGACCCGGCCGCTCCCGCGCCGCACAAGCACAACCCGACCACGGCCGATCTCCAGGAGCGGCGCATCGGCATACTATGCCGCGCCCGCGCGCCGGCGGACAGCGGCGAAGGGCCCACGGCCGGTGACACCGGAGGGCCCATCACGAGCCGCGCGCATTTGACACGCTCA
>JBEKLD010000372.1:0-1090 GCA_050010375.1 Vulcanimicrobiaceae bacterium | reverse complement strand
CACATGCCGACGATATGGCCGCCGTGCTGGAATGCGGTGACGAGCTTGAACTTGTCTTCCGGGAGGACGCCGGCGAAGATCGCGAAATCCTCCGGGTGGACGGTGCCGGGAATCGACGGTGGGCAGACCGCGCCACTGATTCCGACCAACCGGGCGACGATCCCCGCGGTGGCCGGCGCATCCCCGGTCACCATCACCGCGCGGACGCCCAACTGCCGGAGCTCGGTGACGAGCGCCGCCGAGTCGGCGCGGGGCGGGTCGCTGAGCGCGATCAGCCCGGCGAGCTGCATCGCCGTCGGCGGCCCAGCGGCGACCGCCAACACCCGGAACCCTTGACCCTCGAGCTCGGTTGCTATCGCGGCGGCGGTCGGCGCCGGTGATGCGAGGCCGACGACCGACGTAAAAGCGCCCTTGACGACGCGTAGAATCTGACCGTTCGGATCAGTGGCCGTCGCTTCGGACGTCTTGGTCGCCGCATCGAATGGCGTGAACGTGACCAGTCGCGGCGCGTCGGCGAGGTGCGAGGCGGCCGGATCGGATCGGATGGCTTTGTCGACCGGGTCGCCGCCGCCGTCCGAGCAGGCCAGTGCCGCCCAGGCCAGCACGTGCGCCTCGTCGAACCCCGCGAACGGGTGGACTGTCGTGACCGCCAGCTCGTTGCGGGTCAGCGTCCCGGTTTTGTCGGCGCAGAGGACGTCCATCGACGCCGCTTCGTCGACGGCGGAGAGGCGCGTCGGGAGGACGCCGACCTTGGCCAACGCCTGCGCGCCGAGGGCGGACGCGAGGGTAAACGTCGCCGGGAGCGCGACTGGGATCGACGCCAGGACGGCAGTCAGGACGAGCGGAACGATCTCGGTGGCCGGCAGTTTGAGAATGTAGGCGTAGGTCACCATCAGCGCGGTGACAACGCCATTGAACAGGGCGAGGTTGCGCACGACGTGCAGGACGGCCTTCTGCTGCGAGCTGACGACGTGGGCCGTGCGGACGAGCTCGGCCGTCCGGCCGAACTTCGTGCGCGGACCGGTCGCCGTGACCTCGGCGGTCGCCTCCCCACGCCGAACCAGCGCGCCCGCGTACGTATCGACGCCCG
>JBEKLD010000371.1:0-1092 GCA_050010375.1 Vulcanimicrobiaceae bacterium | reverse complement strand
GAGTGGGAGCGCGAGCTGTTGCTCCGGCGCGTCGATCGATCGCACGACCGTCGCCAGCGCAGCCTGCAACGCACCCGGATCGGCCCGGACGTCGGCGTGCGGGAAGCGCCGCGCGAGCGCCGCGCGTACCTGCGCCTCGTCGTCGCCGAGTTCGATCGCGCACACGCCGCGCGCGGTCGTTGCGACCAGCACGCTGCCGAGCGACGATTCCGCACAGGCATAGGCGATTCGCTCGCCGCGCCCGCCGGCGCGGAAGCGCGACGGCGTCATCCCCAGTGCGCCGTCGTCGGCGGCGCGGTTCGGCGAACCGAAGCCCGCCTCGAGCAGCGCGTCGGTGACGCGCGCGCCGGCGCTCAGCTCGTCGCGCAATCGGGCGGCGCGCCGCGCGCGGACGTACTCACCCGGCGTGACGCCGACGACGCGCCGAAACACCCGCTGGAAGTGGAACCGGCTGAGCCCGACGGCCTGCGCCACCGCGTCGAGCGCCGGTGGCTCCGGCCCGTCGAGCAGCGCGCAGGCGCGTTCGATCGAGCGCGTTCGCACGGCGTCGGCCGTCGCTTCGTTGGGCTCGCAGCGTTTGCAGGCGCGGAAACCCGCCTCTTCGGCGGCGCGCGCGTCGGCGAAGGCGCGGACGTGTTCGCGCCGCGGCGTGCGCGCGGGGCAGCCGGAGCGGCAGTAGATACCGGTCGTCGTGACGCCGAACCGGAAGCGCTCGTCGCGCTCGCGGCGCACGACCAGCTCCCAGCGGCGCTGGTCGATGTGGTCCACAGTCGTCATCATCATCGACCCCATCCTACGGCGGCGCGATGCGCGCGCGCGTCCCGCGGCTTGCGCGCGCATCGATCACTTGCCGATGCAGAAGCGGGCGAAGATTCCGTCCAGCAGCGCCTCGGTTGCCGCCGCCCCGGTCAGCTCGCCGAGCGCGGCGACCGCGCCCAGCAAGTCCGGCGCCGCCAGGTCGAGCGGCTCGCCGGCGGCCAAGGTCGCCGCTGCCTGCACCAGCGCCTCGCCGGCCCGTGCGACCGCGTCGGCCTGCCGAGCCGAGGCTAAGTGCGGCCGGGCTAGATCGAGCAGCTCGCCCTGCCAGCCGGC
>JBEKLD010000370.1:0-1093 GCA_050010375.1 Vulcanimicrobiaceae bacterium | reverse complement strand
CCCGTTGTCGCAGGTGAGCGGCGCCGTTGTCGAAGTCTCGATGTCGCACTATCGCGTCGCGGGCCTCTCGCGCTTTCTCAAGCTGGGGGAGAGCGTCGGCGTCGATGTCGGCGGCCGCGTCGAGATCGGCGAAGTGGTCAGGATCGACGATTCGTCCGCCGTCCTCAAGCCATTCGACGTGCGCAGCGACGTGACGATCGGCGCGCGGGCCTTTCGAACTGAGGCCCTGTCGCTGTCGCCGCATCGCGCCTGGAAGGGACGCGTCATCGACGCGCTCGGCCGGCCGATCGACGGCGCGGGCGAACTCTTGAGCGGCGACAAGCCGGCCGCGCTCGACGCTGCGCCGCCGCCACCGCTCCAACGCGCGCGCGTTCATGCGCCCTTGCGCACCGGCGTGCGCGTCGTCGACCTGTTCACGCCACTATGCGTCGGACAGAGGGTGGGCGTCTTCGCGGGCTCGGGCGTCGGCAAGTCGTCGCTCCTTGCCATGCTGGCGCGGGCGACCCCGATCGATACGGTCGTCATTGCGCTTGTCGGCGAGCGGGGCCGCGAAGTGCGGGAATTTCTTCACGATACGCTGGGCGAGAACCGCAGCTCTGCGGTCACGATCGTCTCGACCGGCGACGAAAGCCCGATGATGCGCAGGCTCGCTCCGAAGACGGCGATGGCGGTCGCCGAGTATTTCCGCGATCAAGGCGAGTCGGTGCTGCTGATCGTCGATTCGGTCACGCGGTTCGCGCATGCGGCGCGCGATGTGGCGCTTGCGGCCGGTGAGCCCGCGGTTGCGCGCGGCTATGCGCCAAGCGTTTTCAGCGACCTGCCGCGCCTGCTCGAGCGCGCCGGACCGGGCGTCGATGGATCGGGTTCGATCACCGGCATCTTCTCTGTGCTGGTCGACGGAGACGATCACAACGATCCGGTCGCCGACGCCATTCGCGGGACGCTCGACGGACACATTGTGCTCGATCGCGCCATTGCCGACTATGACGCTGCGATCAGGCTCAACCCGCAATTCGCTGTGGCCTTCAACAACCGCGGCAACGCTTATGATGACAAAGGCGAGACCGACCACGCCATCGCCGATTATAATGCG
>JBEKLD010000369.1:0-1098 GCA_050010375.1 Vulcanimicrobiaceae bacterium | reverse complement strand
CATGCCTTTGCCGGCGGCATGACCAACAACATCGTGTCCGACGTCGAGCGCCGCGCGCTGGCGCTCACCGGGGCCGGCGATATGATCTGGGACTGGGACGTGTTCGCGGACAAAGTCTACACCAGCCCGGAGACCGAGACGGCGCTCGGGCTCAAACACGGCGCGCTCGACGGGCCGGCGGCAAAATGGCTCGACGTGCTGCATCAGCTCGACCGTGACCGGTTCCGCGCCACGCTCGACAGTGTGCTGGAACAGCGGCGCGGACGCGTTTCGCAGGATTTCCGGATGCGCACCGCCGACGGGCATTATCTGTGGTTCGCGCTCCGCGCGCGGCCGGTCGTCGGCTCCGACGGCGAGGTCGTCCGGCTGGTCGGCACGCTCACCGACGTCACGGAGTTCAAGACTGCCGAGGAGCGGCTCCTCCACGACGCCGTGCACGACAATCTCACCGGCCTGCCCAACCGCGAACTATTCCTCGACCGGCTCGACGCCGTGCTCGGGCTTTCCAAGACCGACGCCGCGCTGCGGCCCACCGTCGTGGTGGTCGATCTCGACCGCTTCAAGCAGGTTAACGACTCCGTCGGCATGGCGGTCGGCGACTCGATCCTGCTCACGCTGGCCCGGCGGATCGGGCGGCTGATCAAGCCGCAAGACACGGTGGCGCGGCTGTCGGGCGATCAGTTCGGCCTGATCCTGTTGTCGGAGCGCGACTCCGCTCGCATCACCGGGCTCGCCGAAACCATTCGCAAGACGCTGCGCGCCCCGATCACCTTCCGCGACCGCGAAATCTTCCTCACCGCGTCGATCGGATTGACGCTCGGCGACAGCGAGTCACAGCGCGGCGAGGAAGTGCTCAAGGACGCCGAACTTGCCATGTATCACGCCAAACGCGGCGGCGGCGATCGCATCGACGTTTTCAAGGCCGCCATGCGCGCGCGCAAGAGCGACCGGCTGTCGATCGAATCCGATCTGCGCCGGGCGCTGGAGCGCGACGAGATTTCCATCTTCTATCAGCCGATCGTGCGGCTCGACGACCGCGCCATCGCCGGGTTCGAAGCACTGGCGCGCTGGAACCACCCGAAGCTCGGCAGGGTCTCG
>JBEKLD010000368.1:0-1099 GCA_050010375.1 Vulcanimicrobiaceae bacterium | reverse complement strand
CTTCGGGTTGAACTACACGGTGCCCAAGACGTCGAGCACGATCGGCCTGTCGTTCCGCAACTCGACCTACAAAGACGCCGCGCTCTCGAGCTTCAACCTGTCTGCGAATCGCGAGGACGTGAACTTCACGATTCGCTTTTGAGCGGCGTGCGCGCGCCGCTCGCGACCCTCGCCGCCGTGCTGCTGGTGCTGGCGCTGGCCGCGCAGTTGGTGGCCGACGGGCTCTACGGCGCGCTGGCGGTGACGCCGTCGCTGCCGCGCGCGCTGGCCGGCGATTGGCCGTTCGCCCTGGCGGAACGCACCGGGCTCGACCACATTCCGGGCGTACGCGTCGCGCTCGCGCGCGGCGCGCTCGTGCGCGAGGAGCCGGCCCGCGCCGTCGCCCTGCTGGCGCCGCTCGGATCGACGGCGGACGTGGTGGACCTGCGCGGCCGCGCCGCGCTGCTGTTGCACGATCCGGTCACCGCCATGCGCGACTTCATTGCGGCGGGCGATTTCATCGCCGGCGAAGGCGCCATCGATGCGCTCGGCGACCGTGACCCGCGCGCCGCGCTGGCGCTCGTGGGCGACTTCGAGACGAAACTGATCGCGAGCGGGCGTGCGCCCGAGATCACGGCCGAGGTCGAGTGGCGTGAGGGCGGCATCGCCGCGGACGCGGCCCTGCGCTACCCGGCCCAGGCCGCCGCCTACGATCGCGCGTCGGTCGATGCGTTCGCCCGCGCGCTGGCGCGCGCGCCCAACGACGAGAAGTACTTGCTGAACTACGCCATGGCCGCACTGCGCAACGGTGACGCCGAGGTGGCGAAGCGCACCTACCAGCGCGCGGCGGAAGTCGTACCGGACAGCGTCGATGCGTTCGTCGGCGTCGCGGTGACGACGGCGGACCTGGGCGAGTGCGCGCCTTCACGCGCGGCGTGGGCGCAAGCGCACGCGTACGCGGCCGAGCTGCATCGCATCGTCGACGAGCCCACCACGGGCTACGCACCCGACGTGCGCGCGGCGTTCGTGCGCTGCAACGGATGAGGATCGCGCTCGACGCGCAGCTCGCCGTCGGCACCGCGACCGGGATCGGTACCTACCAGCGCGACCTCGCACGCGC
>JBEKLD010000367.1:0-1107 GCA_050010375.1 Vulcanimicrobiaceae bacterium | reverse complement strand
CTGCTGACCGGCGGCTGCGTCGTGGTGGCCCCCGTCGGCGACATGTCGCCGGAAACGGTCCGCGGCGCCATCGCCCGGTTCGGCGTGACCGGCATGTGGATGACCGCGGGCCTGTTCGCCGTCGTAGCCGAACTGGACGCCGCCTGCTTCACCGGGATCTCGCAGGTGTGGACCGGGGGAGACGTGGTCTCCCCGGCGGCAGCGCGCGCCGTGTCACGGGCCTGCCCAGGGACCGCGGTGGTGAACGGCTACGGACCCACCGAGACGACAACGTTCGCGTCGGCGTTCGAGATCAAGCCGGGGTGCGACCTCGGCGCACACGCGGTACCGATCGGATACGCGCTGGACGACATGCGGCTCCACGTTCTCGACAGCGGGTTGCGCGTGGTGCCGACCGGCGTCGCCGGCGAGCTTTACATCGCGGGCGCCGGAGTCGCGCGAGGGTACGTCGGACACCCCGGACTGACCGCCGAGAGATTCCTCGCCGACCCCTTCGGCCGGCCGGGAAGCCGGATGTACCGCACCGGCGATCTCGTACGACGCAACCAGGACGGCGCCCTGGAGTTCATCGGACGCGCCGACGGCCAGGTCAAGCTACGCGGATTCCGTATCGAGACGGGCGAGGTCGAGACAGCGCTGGCCGCGAACCCAGCGGTGCGCGGCGTCGCCGTCGTGGTGCGCGAAGACGTACCGGGAGTCAGCCGCCTAGTCGCCTACATCGTTCCCGCCGACGCAGCGGCCGACGCCGCAGCGCCGCTCGACACCGCCCGGCTACGTGCCGACCTGGCCACGACGCTACCCGAGTACATGGTGCCGTCCGCGATCGTCGTCCTCGACACGCTGCCGCTGACCGTCAACGGTAAACTTGACCGCCGCGCGCTGCCCGCCCCCGACTTCGCCCGGGCCGCGCGTCGTGCTCCGCGCAGCGGGCGCGAGGCGGCGCTGGCGGCCGTGTTCGCCGACGTCCTCGGCCTCGACGCGATCGGCATCGATGAGGGGTTCTTCGATCTCGGCGGACATTCTCTGCTCGCGACGCGGCTCGTCGGCCGCGTCCGAGAGGAGTTCGGCGTTTCGGTGGCGCTGCGGGACCTGTTCGCGGCGCCCACG
>JBEKLD010000366.1:0-1107 GCA_050010375.1 Vulcanimicrobiaceae bacterium | reverse complement strand
GCCGACGCCGAGCGCATCGGCGAACGCGTCCGCGAGACCGTCGGCGAGCGCGGCAAGCAGCATAATCCGGTCACCGGCAGCGGCGGCATGTTCGTTGGACGGGTCGTCGAAATCGGTGCGGCGCTCGCGAGCAAGCTCGACCTGCGCGCCGGCGATCGCATCGCCTCGCTCGTTTCGTTGACGCTGACGCCGCTGCATATCGAGCGTATCGAGCGCGTCGACGTCGCCACCGGGCGCATCTGGATCCGCGGCAAAGCGATTCTTTTCGAGAGCGGCCTCTGGGCCCGGCTGCCCGGCGATATCGACGAGGGGGTAGCGCTCGCGGTGCTCGACGTCGCCGGCGCGCCGGCCCAAGTGCGCCGCCTCTGCGCGCCGGGGCAAACGGTCGCAATCGTCGGCGCGGACGGTAAGAGCGGAGTGCTCTCGTGCGCGCAGGCAAAGAAGCGCGTCGGACCCGACGGTCGCGTGATCGGCATCGTGCCCAACGGGACGACCGTCGCCGCACGTCTGCTGGAGCGCGAGGGACTCGTCGACGAGCTCGTCGTCGGTGACGCACGCAACGCGCTGCAGACCAGCGAAGCGGTCGCCGCGATCGCGCCCGAGCTCGCCGATCTCGTCGTGAACTGCGTCAACGTCCCCGGGACGGAACTTGCGTCCATTCTCTGCGCCCGCGACGGCGGAATCGTTTACTTTTTTTCGATGTCTACGTCGTTCACCGCCGCGGCGCTCGGCGCGGAAGGCGTCGGCCGCGACGTCACGATGATGATCGGCAACGGCTACACGAAAGGCCACGCCGATCTCGCGCTGCAGACGCTGCGAGACCATCCTGCCGTGCACGATCATTTCAACGCCATCTACGCGAGGAAGCAATCATGAGCGAGACCCTTACCGTTACGAACCGGCATCTCAAGCCGCCGGTGCCTCCCGAGCAGTTCGCCTACAAGCAGCTGAAGCAGGGTGAGTTCTGGCGCCACATTCCGGCGTATGCGGAGATCGACGAAACGACGTTCCTCGATCACCTCTGGCAGCAGCGCCAATCGGTCAAAACGGCCGAAGAGCTGCTGCAAACGATCCGCGGCGTCTGCTCGCCCGAGTTCTACCGCGACG
>JBEKLD010000365.1:0-1113 GCA_050010375.1 Vulcanimicrobiaceae bacterium | reverse complement strand
TGGCGTGCGGCAGGGCGACGATGTTGAAGTCGCTGATCGGGCCGCGCCCCGAGCTGATCGTCGGCGAGTTGAAGGTGTTGGCGCGCCCGGCGTCTTGCTCTGCGACGCGCACTTGGACGCCGACGAGGTTCTTCATGATCTTGTTGAAGGTCACGCGCGGAGCCGCTGCCGGCCCGCTCTTCGTTCCCGAGGCGGGCGGAATGATCGGCTCGTTCGAGCTTCCCGGCGCGGGCGTCGCGCCTGAGTCAACCCCGTAGACGCTCGATTTGCCGCCGAGCGTGCCCAACAGATCGTTCGCCTTCTGGGTGAGGGCGTCGATGTTCGCCACCGTGTCGCGGAGCTGCGCCTGCGTCTGCGCGTTGCCGCTCACGCTGCGGGCGTCGTCGGCCATCTGGGCCAAGCGATCGGCCGCGTGAGCGATGCTCGCCGTCGTGTCGACGAGGTTGGCGTGAACGTTCGGATTCGCGGCTAGGTCGCGCATCGAGTCGACGGCCTGGTTGAGCGCCAAGGCCGTGTTGTTGAGGCGCGTCAGCATGGAGTCGATGCGGCCGCGGTTGTTGTGGGTCGTCTCCCTGAAGTCCACGGTCATCGCGACGATGTTGCCGCCGGCGGCATCGAGCGAATGTTGCAGCGAGTCCGTCATCGCGAGCAGGCGCGTCGAGAGATCCTGCGTCAACTGGTTGCCGTGGATGGCGAGGGCATTCGCGTTGTTGGCGGCCGACTGCAGCGAGTCCATCAACGCCGGGGCGCGCTTCTCAAGGAGGCCGAGCATCGTGTCGACCCGGCGTAATTCGTCGCGGCCGCCTTGGACGAGGTCGTTGATCGAGGGTGCCGTACCGCCGCGCGGCTGCTGATCGGGCGGCAAGATCTCGTGCGGGAAGAACTTCGGCGGCGCCTCCGCGAGCTCGCGACGCGGCGGGACGATGATGAGCGCGGAGTTGCCGGTGAGCGGCGCTTGAACCGTGAAGCGCGAGTCGACCGGGATGTCGACGCCGCTCTTGAGCGCCATGATGATCTCGACGCTGAAGTCGCTCTTGTCGAGGTTGATCTCCTCGACGGTACCGACGGGAACGCCGCTCTCGAAGACCTGCGAGCCCCCGCTCAGGCCCGCGG
>JBEKLD010000364.1:0-1113 GCA_050010375.1 Vulcanimicrobiaceae bacterium | reverse complement strand
CGATCGACTTCGCCGGCGCCAAGCTGCGCGTCAGCGGCGGAATGGCCGGCTAAGTCAGCCGCTCCTTGCAGGGCGGAGTAATGCCCCTTCCAGTATGACCCTTGCAGGAGGGTCGCCATGGCGCTCACTCAGCCTGAACGAGCACGCCGCTACATCATCGGCATCGACACGGGTGGTACGTTCACCGACGTCACCGTGCTGACGCCCGACGGCGAGACCATTATTAACAAGGCGCCGACGACTCCGGGCGACTTCTCCAGCGGCGTCATGGACGCACTCGCCGTCACCGCGGAGTCGATGGGGCTGGACCGGCGCGCGCTGCTCAGCGACGCGACGGTCTTCAAGCACGGCACCACCGTCGCGACCAACGCGATGATCACGCGCACGGGGGCGAAGGTCGGTCTGATCACCACGGCCGGCCACGAAGACGCGCCCTTCGTGATGCGCGCCATCGGCCGGGTCGACGGGCTCGAGGACGCTGAGATTCGGCACGTCACGAAGGTCACGAAGCCCGTTCCACTGGTGGAGCGGCCCAACGTGCGCGGGATCTTCGAGCGGCTGGACTTTCGCGGCCGGGTCGTCGCCCCGCTCGACGAGGACGATGCGCGGCGCGCGATCGCCTATCTGGTCGAGGGGCAGGGCGTCGAGGCGATCGCGATCTGCTTGCTCTTCAGCTGGAAGAATCCCGCCCACGAGCGTCGCGTCGTCGAACTGATCGAAGAGATGTATCCCGATCGCGGGCTGGCGGTAACCGCCTCGCATGCGCTCGCGCCGGTCGCCGGCGAGTACGCGCGCATCAACACCTCGGTCGCCGATAGCTTCTTGGCGCGCACGATCCGCGCATACGTCGGCGAGTTGACGCGCCGCTTGCACGCCGATGGACTGCGCGAGGGCGGCGTCATGATGATGCAGGGCAACGGCGGGATCGTCCGTCCGCAGGAGATGACGGCCGTCGGCACGTTGCAGTCGGGTCCGGCCGGCGGGATGATCGCGACCGAATACGTCGCCGGAAAGCTGGGCCACGCCAACGTCATCACGACCGATATGGGCGGGACCAGCTTCGACGTCGGCCTGCTGACGAACGGCGCGCTACGCTACGCGCGCGAACCGATC
>JBEKLD010000363.1:0-1116 GCA_050010375.1 Vulcanimicrobiaceae bacterium | reverse complement strand
CTTTGGGCCTGGAGGGACTCTAAGCCAGCCCGTCGACTACACCGTCGTCGTGGCCGCGGTGGACGCATCCGGCAACGTCGGACCCCCGTCGCCCGAAGCGTGCGACTATCCCGCGCCGGTGAATGATTTCTACGCACTGTATCGCAAAGCCGGTGGCACGGCGGGAGGTGGATTTTGCGCACTTGAAGCGGTCGGGATGCCGGTGGGCTCGTCGGCCGCGGCTCTCGGGGGTCTTGGCGCCGTGCTTTTGGGCCTTTACCGCCGACGCCGCCGGAGGAGCTGAGCCGGGTCTAGAGCCGCTCTAGAGCTTCAGAGCTCGCGCATCGACATTGGCCGGATCGAGCCGTAGAGCCTCGTCCCGATGCGCACGCGCCGCGCCGACGTCGCCGAGCGTCAGCCGTTCTCGCGCGAGTAGCGCGTGAGCTTTTGCTTTCTCGGATGAGTCCGCGTCACAAACGAGCGCGCTCTCGAGCTCGAAAGCCGCCGTCTCGTGGTCTCCGGTGGCGGACAGAGCCTGAGCGTAGGCCACGTGTACGGCCGCGTTCTCGACGTCGACGTAGAGCGCGCTTTCGCCGACGCTCTTGGCCTCGTCCCAGCGCTTCAGCGTGACGAGCTTGTCGATGAGCAGATCCCAAACGCGTCGGTCGTGCTGATCGAGCTGCGCCAGATCGCGCAGGGCGGCCAGCGCGTCGGCCTCGCGCTTGTCGTCGTTGGCGGCGTCGAAAAGGGCCCGCAGCGGATCGGCCTGTGTCGGATCGAACCGATGCGCGGCTTGGAGAGCCGCGAGCTTGGCCGAGCGCTGATGCCGGGACTCGGCGGCGTCGACCAACGCCATCTGCACGGCATATCCGTCACCGCCCGCCGACTGGATCGCGTGCAAATAGATCTCCTGATGTTGCGTGTCCTTCGCCGTCGCCGCGAGCTTGGCCGCAACGAACAGCGCGTCCATATTTTTCGGGGCGATCTTGAGCGCCGCGTCGATCTCGCGGCTCGCGTCGTCCGATTTGTGGGCACGCAAGAGCGCGACGGCATACGCGACACGCGCCGGGGCGCTGTCGGGTCGCGCGGTGGCCTGAGCTCGGGCCTCGTCGATCGCCGTGGTCGGCGGTGAAAAGA
>JBEKLD010000362.1:0-1119 GCA_050010375.1 Vulcanimicrobiaceae bacterium | reverse complement strand
TGGCTGCGCGCGTCGGCGGAAGAGTTGCCGGCGACGGCAGCATTCGGATCGACCGCATCGCGACGATTGACGAAGCGAATCCGGGCTCGCTTACGTTCGCAACGAGCGAAGCGTACGTCACGGCCGCGCTCGCCGGCAAAGCCGCCGCGATTCTCCTCGAACCGCCGCTCGCCGCGAACGCGTCGGGAAAGCCGCTCCTGATCGTCGATAACGCGCGTCACGCGCTCGCCGTTCTGCTCGACTCGCTCCGCCTGCCGCGGCCGCGCGGTCCGTTTCGTCACCGCAGCGCGGTGATCGAAGACGATGCCGTGCTCGCTGCCGACGCATTCGTCGGCGCCAACGCCTACGTCGGACACCGCGTCGTGATCGGCGCGGGCAGCGCGATCGATGCCGGCGCGTACGTGGGCGACGACGTCGCAATCGGCGACGCAACGTGGATTCGCCCTCGCGCGTCCGTCTTAGCGGGGTGCATCGTCGGCAGCCGCGTCGTACTGCACGCGGGGTGCGTGATCGGCAGCGACGGCTTCGGCTGGGCGTTCGTGGAGGGACGCGCGGAGCGCATCCCACAGGTCGGCAACGTCGTGCTCGAAGACGACGTCGAGATCGGCGCGAACACGTGCGTCGACCGCGCGCAGACCGGGAGCACGCGCATCGGCGCCGGGACGAAGATCGACAACCTCGTGCAGATCGGGCATAACTGCCGCATCGGCAAGCACTGCGTCATCGCCTCGCTCACCGGATTGGCAGGCTCGACCGTGATCGGCGATTACGTAAAGGTTGCCGGTCAGGTCGGTTTCAGAGGCCACATCACGGTCGGTTCGCGCGTGACGATCGCCGGTCAATCCGGCGTCTGGGGCGACGTCGAGGACGGCGCGACGGTCTCCGGTAATCCGGCGCGCGATCATCGCGACGATCTGCGCCGAGAGGTCATGATTCGCAAGCTGCCAAAGCTGTTCAATCGTGTTGATGCTCTCGAGCGTTCGCGCTCGGCCGAATAAAGCGGCATGATGCAGACGACGCTGCGCGACACGCTCCACTTCGAAGGAATCGGGCTGCACACGGGCCAGCAAGCCTCGGTCGACGTGCGCCCGAGCGGCCCCGACAGCGGCTTGACGTTCG
>JBEKLD010000361.1:0-1121 GCA_050010375.1 Vulcanimicrobiaceae bacterium | reverse complement strand
TTGCGGCGCGTCTCAACGGTGCGAATCTCCCCGGCGTATGGTTCGTCCCGGCCGCGTGGTCGCCGCTCACCGGCTTCTGGGAGCACCACGAGCTTACCGGCGTTCAACTCGTCGTCTACGATCCGCGAAACTTCTACGCGGTGCGAACCGCCGTAGAAATCCTCGTCGCCGTGCGCGACCTCTTCCCGCACGCGATCGCAATTGCGAACCTCAACGTTCTCGATCGCGATTGGGGAACGGATTCGATCCGCACCGCGCTGCTTGCGGGAAAGAGCGCGTCCGAGATTCTCGCGCAGTGGGCGGGACCGACCGCCGAGTTCGCAGCGATGCGGCGCCGGTACCTGCTCTACGAGTAACGCACCGTGAGTCTGCACGAACGGCTAATCGAGGCGATCGGCCGCGATGCGGTCAAGACAGCGCCCGAGGACCTCGCGGTCTACGCCTTCGACGCGTATACCGAGAGCGGTGCGCCGTCGGCCGTCGTGCTGCCCGCTTCCACACGCGACGTGAGCGCGGTCGTGAAGATCGCGCGCGACTTCGGCGAGCCGATTCTCGCGCGGGGCGCCGGCACCGGACTCTGCGGCGGCGCCGTTCCGATGACCGGCGGCATCGTGCTCTCATTTGCGCGGATGAACCGCGTGCTCGCGCTCGACGAGCGAAACCGGCGAGCGCACGTGCAGGCGGGCCTCATCAATCTCGATCTCTCACGCCGAGCCGCGCCGAGCGGCCTCTTCTATGCGCCGGATCCGTCGTCGCAGAAGATCTCGACGATCGGCGGAAACATTGCAACGAACGCAGGCGGCCCGCACTGCCTCTCGTACGGCACGACCGTCAGTCACGTTCTCGCGCTCGAGGTCGTCGACGCATCCGGCGAGGTGTTCGCAACGAGCATCGACGACGTCGGCTACGATCTCACGGCGGCGCTCGTGGGCAGCGAAGGAACGCTTGGAATCGTCACCGCCGCCTGGGTGCGCCTCACCTCGCTTCCGGAATCGGTACGGGTTGCCGTAGCGGCATTCGACGACGTCGAATCGGCGTCGGCGGCCGTCTCGGCGATCGTTGCCGCCGGGATTCTTCCGACCGCGCTCGAGATCATGGACGCCGTGATCACAAAGGCGGTC
>JBEKLD010000360.1:0-1125 GCA_050010375.1 Vulcanimicrobiaceae bacterium | reverse complement strand
TCCCAGATCTTCGCCTACGTCGACCAGCTCGCCGAGCGTTCCCGCAAGCTCGGGCAGCCGACGATCCGTTCGGCCGGCCAGGTCGCGCGGATCACGCGCATCGCCGACGACGACCGCGAATACGTCGCGCCGCACGCGATGCTGCGCCAATTGGTCGAGGACAACAAGGACGTCGTCGCCCGGATGCGCGAGCTGCACAGCCTCTGCGACGAGCGTTCCGACGTCGCCACGGCTTCGCTGCTGGAGACCTTCATCGACGAGACCGAACGGCGGATCTGGTTCCTCTACGAAACGACCGTCGGCGGCGACAACACGAACTAACCGCTGCGCAGGTACGCGTCGACGCGACGGGTGATCGCAGCGATGCCGGCGTTACCGGCGTCGTCGTCGGCGAGTTCGCGAGTCAGCACGACCAGGATGTAGGGATCGTCGCCGAACGGGTCGACGATCCCCGCGTCGTTGCGCGTCCCGTCGATCTCGCCGGTCTTGTGCGCGCACGGCGTGCCGGCGGGGAGCCCGCGCACGATCTTGGTCGCGTCGTCGTTGCCGAGCATGACTTGGATCATCGCCCGGCAACTGGCCGGCGTCGCGATCGTGCGCACGCCCTCGCGCGTACCGTGTTCGAGCTGGTAGAGCAGCGTCGCGACGTCGCCCGGCGTGACGACGTTCAGGCTGCGGCGCCAGGCCGGGACGACGGCGGCGAAGTGGCGCGCCAGCCGCGAAGAATGCATCCCGGCCAGTTGCATCGTCCGGTTGATCGCGTCCATGCCGAAGGCGGTGATCAGCGTGTTCGACGCCGCGTTGTCGCTGACGTGGATCATCGCCTTCACCAAGGTGTCGAGCGACCAGGCCTGGCCCGGGAGCGAACCCGCCAGCACGTCGGAGCCGCCGATCAAATCCTCTTCCCGCGTCCGCACGTGGTCGCTCGGCCGCGCGGTCCCCGCGTCGTAGGCGCGATAGACGGTCGCCATGATCGCCAGCTTGATGACCGAGGCGGCCGGAAAGTGCTCCTGCGCGTGCCAGCTGAACGCCGGCGGCCCGGGCGCGAGCGTCCGGGCGACCACGCCGGTGACGCCGGGGATGCGTGCGATCACGTCGCTCAGCGCGAGCTCGGAGCGCGCGGCG
>JBEKLD010000359.1:0-1130 GCA_050010375.1 Vulcanimicrobiaceae bacterium | reverse complement strand
TGCGGTAGAGACGCTGTGCGACCGCGTTGCTTTCCCGCACTTCGAGCGTCATCCAGGCGGCACCGCGTTCGATCGCCGCGTCGATGAGGTGAAGCAGGACGATCTCACCGTAACGCCGGCCGCGATGCTCCGGGTCGACCGCGATCGTGGTGACGTGCGAGTCTTCCATGATGACCCACATGCCGCCGTAGGCGACGACGCGATCGTCGACGGCGCCGACGAAATAGTGCGCGAGCTTGTTCGTGCTCAGCTCGTTGTAGAACGCATCCGTCGGCCAGACGGTGGAGAAGGAGGCGCGCTCGATGCGGGCGACGGCCGCGATGTCCGACGTCGTCATCCGACGAATCGAGAAACGGCTGGGCCGTTGCGGCGGCCTGTCGAGTTCCATCTTCACGGCGTATCGAGTTGCTAGAATCGCGGAGGCGTCGCGGCAGGAAGCTCGCCGTAGTCGGCTCGCACTTCGTGCAGGCTCGCCGGCAACGCACGCGATTGGGCCGCGAGCGCGGCGGCGGCCGCGGCGGGCGTAACGCGAGCATCGAATGAACGCACGGTAATGGCGCGTTCGGCGAGCGCGTCCAGAACGTCCTTCGGCGCCCCGACCACATCGAGCTTGCCCTCCGTCGGGTCCGCAAGCAGCGCTTGCAGGACGTCCGCGATTCGGCCGGACGCGCGGCGCACGGCGGCTTCGCAGCGGTAGCGCGCCGAGATCACGCCGGGGCGCCCGACGACGACCGCGAGGACGCGCTCGAAGGCCCCCCCGAACTCCAGCAAATCGAACGAATCGATCGGAATCAGGGGGCGCTTCCAGACCGCAGCAAGCGATTTTGCATACGCCACTGCGATGCGCAGGCCGGTAAATCCACCGGGACCGACTCCCACCGCCAACCGATCGAGCCGCTCCGGGCGGAGGTTTGCATCGGAGAGGACGCCGGCGACCATCGCGAGCCCATGTTCGAGCGCGATCGCGCCCGCTTCGCTGCGCGACGCGACGATCCGGTCGCCGTCGGCGACGGCGGCGGAAAAGGCGCCCAACGCACCGTCGAGGGCAAGAACGATCATTCCGGCGGTCGAAGGGAGAGAGTGCGTGGTTTATCTCCGGCGCCCTGAATTTCGATTTCGTAACGCCGCGG
>JBEKLD010000358.1:0-1135 GCA_050010375.1 Vulcanimicrobiaceae bacterium | reverse complement strand
CGCTGGACCAGCCGCGGCGCGCGCACGACGTTGCCGGCGTAGACGTCGAGCGAGCCGCCGATCCCGATCCCGACGCCGCAGCCGCTCGCCGCGAGATGGCGGCGGAGCCACAGCTCTTGTTTGGGGGAGCCGAGGCCGGCCAAGAGCACGTTCGCGCCGCTGGCCCGCACGGCGGCGGCGACCGCGGGGCTCTCCGCCTCGCTGAAGTAGCCGTCGCGCGCGCCGACGATCGCGGCGCCGGGTGCTGCGCGGCGCAGCGCCTCCGCCGCGCGCTGCGCGGTGTCGCCGGCGCCGCCGAGCAGGTACAACCGCAGATCGGCGCCGGCCGCCGAGCGCGCCGCCAGCGCGCCGAGCAGGTCGACGCCGGTCACTCGCTCGCGCAGCGGACCGCCGCGCAGTCGCGAGACGAGCAGCAGCCCGATCGTGTCGCAGGTGACCAGCTCCGCCGCGTTGATGGCGTCGCGGAAGCGCTCGTCGCGCTGCGCGGCCATCACCATCTCGACGCCCAGCGTGACGACCAACGCCGCGCCGCCCGCATCGGCGAGCGCGACGATCCGGTCGACCGCCGCCTCGCGTCCGACGGCGTCGACGCGACAACCCAGGATCAGGATCGTGCCCACTCCGGACGGTACGGCGCGATCAGTGGCTCGAGGGTTGCCTGCAACGCAGGCGGGATCGCGCTGAGGGGCGAGCGACAGGCGCCGACGTGGAAGCCGTACGTGCTCATCGCCCACTTGACCGGGATCGGGCTCGAGGTCGCGAACAGCGCCGCGATCAGCGGCGCCAGGTCGCGATGGATCGCGCCGGCGCGCTCGACGTCGCCGGCGACGAACGCGTCGACCATCGCCCGCAGCTCGAAGCCGGCCAGATGACCGACGACCGAGATGACCCCGTAGCCGCCGACCGCGAGCGACGGTAAGAACAGATTGTCGTCACCGACCCAGAACGTCGTGTCCTCGCGCACGGTCCCGCGCAGGATCGTGGTGAACTGATTGATGTCGCCGCTGGACTCCTTGATGCCGACGATGTTGCGGTAGCGCCGGGTCAGCTCGAGGTAGGTCGCCGGCAACATGTTCGCGCCGGTGCGGCTGGGGATGTTGTAGAGGATGCACGGCAGCGTCGTCGCCTCGGCGAT
>JBEKLD010000357.1:0-1136 GCA_050010375.1 Vulcanimicrobiaceae bacterium | reverse complement strand
GCAGAAAATTGTGACGCCATCTGGCGGCTCCCTCGGGGTCGAGAGCGGGTTTAGCACCGGGCAGACGGGTGTCAACCAGACTTGTGCCGTCAAATATGCAGCGGGTGGCCCAGCGCCGCGAGCGCCGACTCGTGGAAGGCTTCGCTCAGCGTGGGATGGGCGTGGATGGTGAGCGCGATGTCTTCGAGGCGCGCGCCCATTTCCAGAGCCAGCGAAAAGGCGGCCGAGAGCTCGGAGACGCCTGCGCCGACGGCCTGGATTCCGAGCACGACATGGTTGTCGGCGCGCGCGACGATCCGCACGAAGCCCTCGTCGTCCTGCAGCGTCATGGCGCGACCATTGGCGCGGAAGGGAAAATGGCCGACGCGGATCTCGCCATGCGCGACCTTGGCGGCGTCGGGCGAGAGACCCACCGCGACGATCTCCGGGTCGGTGAAGCAAATCGCGGGAATCGCGACATGGTCGAAGGCGCGCTTCCGGCCGGCGATGATCTCGGCGACCATTTCGCCTTGCGCCATCGCGCGATGGGCGAGCATCGGTTCGCCGGTCACGTCGCCGATCGCCCAGACGTTGCGCATCGAGGTGGCGCAGATCGCGTCGATGCGCACGAACGGACCGCTCATCGTAAGGTCGAGCGTCTCCAGTCCGAAGCCGTTCGCGCGGGCGCGGCGACCGACCGCGACCAGGACCTTGTCAGCGGCGATTGAGCGCTCCTTCCCATCTGCCGCCGTGACCTTGACTTCGCCCTTGGCGAAGCCGAGAGCGCGTGCGTCGACAAGCGTCTCGACACCGAGTTCAGCGAGGCGCCGCGCAACCGGCTGCGTCAGCTCGGGATCGTAGAGCGGCAGGATCTTGGGCAGCGCCTCGACGATCGTCACCTTGGCGCCGAGCTTGGCAAAGGCGATCCCGAGCTCCATCCCGATATAGCCCGCGCCGACCACCGCGAGCGATTGCGGAACCTCAGTCAGCGCCAGCGCGTCGGTCGAAGACAGGACGTCGTCGCCGAACTTGAGCGCCGGCAATTCCACCGGCTCCGAGCCTGTCGCAAGGACGAGATGCTCGGCGACGACGCGGCTCTCGCCGGTATCGGCGCTGACCGTCGCCGTCTTGCCGTCGACGATGGTCGCCGTCCCGAG
>JBEKLD010000356.1:0-1147 GCA_050010375.1 Vulcanimicrobiaceae bacterium | reverse complement strand
ATTCGCCGACGATCGCCACCTGCGCTACGTCGGCGTGCAGGGCGAAGTGTCGAACCTCAAAGCGCAGGCCAACGGCAACGTCTACTTCTCGCTCAAGGACCGTGAAGCGGTGCTGAACTGCATCGCCTTCAGCGAGCGTGCGGCGACCTTCCCGGCGTTTGAGAACGGCGCCGACGTGGTCGCCTACGGTGAGGTGAAGGTCTACGGGCGAAATTCGACCTACCAGCTCGGCGCCACGCGCGTCGAGCTCGCCGGCGTCGGCGCGCTGCACGCGAAGTACGAAGAGCTGAGTGCGAAGCTGGCGCGCGAGGGCCTCTTCGCAGCCGAACGCAAGAAGCCGTTGCCGCGCTTTCCGTTTCGCGTGGCACTGGTCGGTTCGCCGACCGGTGACGGAACGCGCGACTTCGTCACGCAAGCTCGCCAGCGCGCGCCGCACGTCGCGCTGCGGCTCTTTGCGACCGCGGTCAACGGCGTCGGCGCGGCGCCCGAGATCGTGCATGCGATTCGCGCGGCCGACGCGGCGCGCGCCGACCTGGTCGTGGTGGTTCGCGGCGGCGGCTCGTACGAAGACCTGTTCGCCTTCTCGGACGAGCGGGTCGTGCGTGCGATCGCGGCCTGCGCGACGCCGACCGTCGCGGCGATCGGCCACGAGCGCGACCAGCCGCTGATCGAGCTGGCCGCCGACGTGCGCGCCTCGACACCCTCGACCGCCGCACAAACCGTGCTGCCCAAACGCGAAGAGCTGCTGCGCACGGTCGGCGAACGCGCCAACGCCGTGCGGCGCGCCTTCAGCAATCGCCAGCAGGCGCGCCGGCAAACCGTCGACGCGCTGAGCAACGCGCTGACGATTCGCGTCCAGCGCAAGCTGGCGCGCGCACATGCGGCATTGCGGCCGTTGGAGAAGCGGTTGGGCGCCTCGTCGCCGCGCGCGCTCTTCGAGCGCCGCCGCGGGGCGCTCGAACGGCTGCACGCGGCGCTCGAACGCATGGCGGGTGAGATCGCGGGCCGCCGGCGGCAGCGCCTGGCCCCGCTCGCCGCCCGGCTGCGGCCGGCCTATCTGCGGGTGGTGGCCCGGGATGCCGCGCGGCTGGCAACGCTCAAGGCGCAATTCGAAGGCAACGATCCCGAAGCACTGTTGAAACGCGGC
>JBEKLD010000355.1:0-1151 GCA_050010375.1 Vulcanimicrobiaceae bacterium | reverse complement strand
CCGACCAGCAGGTGCGAGCGGTGCTGGCGGCGCACGGCCGGGTGCCGGAACCGTGGGATGACGCGTCGGTCGTCCCCGGCATCCTGGTGCTGCCGCGGGCCGGGAGCCAGCCCGCCGAGCGCCCGCCGCTGACCGCGGTCCAGCTGGACGACTGGAGGCTGTGGCAGTACGTCGAGCAGGGCCAGCTGGCCGACCTCGCGCCGCTGATCTCGCGTCAGGTCGGGCGGGTTTTCTGGGTGCCGGGCACGGGCGGGCAGACCGGGCAGGCCGGACAGCGGTCGGGCGGCCGCGTCGTCGTGACCGAGCGCCTGCACGGTGACGACTGCTGGCTGCCGGCCGGCGTCTACGCCGACCAGTGGACGCTGCGCGACGAGACCACGCCGCTATCGGCTAGCCAGCTGCTCGCGCTGCCCGGCGTCACCGACCTGTCCAGGCGTTACGAGCGGCAGCACCTGATCGCGCATTGCGAGCAGGCAGAATATCGCCTCGACCGCGCCGGCCGCGCCGAGCAGATGACCGATCGAGGATTTCGTCGACGACATCGCGATGCGCCCGGCGGCATTGCCGACGAGCCGCTCGACGGCCTTCAGCTCAATCTCGTCGCCGAGCGGCGTCGAGGTGCCGTGAGCGTTGATGTAGTCGATATCGCCGACCGATATGCCGGCACGCCGCGTTGCTGCCGTCATGCAGCGAAACGCACCGTCGCCGTCTTCGGCAGGCGCGGTGATGTGAAAGGCGTCGCCCGAGAGTCCGTAGCCGACGAGTTCGCCGTAGATGCGGGCTCCGCGCCGTTTGGCGTGCTCGTATTCTTCCAGCACCACCGCGCCCGCGCCCTCGCCCATGACGAAGCCGTCGCGATCGCGGTCGTAGGGTCGCGACGCGCGTTCCGGCGTGTCGTTAAACGCCGTCGACAGCGCCCGACATGCGGCGAAGCCCGCGATCGAGATGCGATTGACCGGCGATTCGGTTCCGCCCGCCACCATCACGTCGGCATCGCCGAGCGCGATTAGCCGGCCGGCATCGCCGATGGCGTGCGCGCCGGTCGAACAGGCGGTGACGACGGCGTGATTGGGCCCTTTAAGCGCATGCGCGATCGAGACATAGCCCGAGGCGAGATTGATGAGCCGGCCGGGAATGAAGAATGGCGACAC
>JBEKLD010000354.1:0-1154 GCA_050010375.1 Vulcanimicrobiaceae bacterium | reverse complement strand
CGCCTCCGGAACTCGTCCGCGCGCACGTCGCGGGCGGTGCGGCAGCGCTCGTCCGGGCGATCGAAGGGGCCGAAGACGACGTCCGTGCCGGCGCCGAAGCGGCGGTGGCCTCGGTGCGGTCCGGCGACGCCGCAATCGGAGTTTCCGCCAGCGGGGGCGCTCCGTTCGTCGTGGCGCTCGTCAAACGGGCGCGCGCGCTCGGCGCGTTCACCGTTGCGATAACGTCGGTTGCCGATTCACCGCTCGCCCGCGAAGCGGAGAGCGCAATCGTGCTCGCGACCGGGCCCGAAGCGCTCGCCGGATCCACACGATTGAAAGCCGGCACCGCGCAGAAAGTCTGTCTCAACGCAATTTCGACCGCGGTGATGGTGCGTCTCGGAAAAGTTTACGACAACCTGATGGTCGACGTCGTCGTTTCAAACGCCAAACTGCGCAGGCGCGCGATTCGGCTCGTGCGAGACGTGGCCGGCGTAAACGAGGCGCGGGCGCGCGAGCTGATTGACGCCGCCGACGGGCGAGTGAAAGTCGCGATCCTGATGGAGAACCGCGGCCTCGACGCGGCGGCCGCGCGGGTGCTCCTGGAGGAGAACGCGGGCTCGCTTCGGCGGCTGTTGTGACCGCGCTGCCGGCCTTCGTCCTTGCGGCGATCGCGTTCGTTCCGCTCGACGATCGTCCGGTGACGCTGACGATGCCGGTGATGCTCGGGCGCATCGCGGGCGTCGCGGTGGATACGCCGCCGCGTGCGGTGCTGGGAAGTTTCTTACAGCCCGGCCAACCGGATGCCGCGATCGCGTGGCTCAATCGCGAGGCGGCTGGACGGCGCCCCGATGCGTACGTCGTCTCGACGGATATGCTCGCATACGGCGGGCTCGTCGCTTCGCGCGTTCCAAACGCTTCCTATGCCGACGCCGTATCGCGGCTGCACGAGCTCGCGCATCTGCGCACGCGCTCTCCGCATGCATGGATCGGCGCATTCGGCACGATCATGCGGCTCGCGCCGACTGGAACTCCGCCGGGTACGCCGTACTTTGCGCCGTACCCGATCTGGCAGTACCTTGCGCAGTACGCGAACCTGCACGATCCGCCGCTGCCCGACGAAGCGGCACGCGCCGCGGAGCTGCGCGCATCCATCGGAGCGGCGACGTTGGATGCCT
>JBEKLD010000353.1:0-1154 GCA_050010375.1 Vulcanimicrobiaceae bacterium | reverse complement strand
TTCGCAATCACGCCGGCCTACGACCTCGACGTGATGACGGAGGATCAGACGCTCACCGAGGTTACGACGCGGGTGCTGATCGGCATGGAGCGCGTGCTGCGCGAAGCGCGGCCCGACGTCGTGCTCGTGCACGGCGATACGACGACGAGCACGGCCGCGGCGCTGGCCGCATTCTACGCGCGGATTCCCGTCGGGCACGTCGAGGCGGGCTTGCGCACCCAGAATCGCTGGATGCCTTACCCCGAAGAGATGAACCGGCGGTTGACGGCGGCCATCACCTCCTACCACTTTGCGCCGACTGCCCTCGCGCGCGAGCACTTGCTGCAGGAACACGTGGCGTCTAACGACGTGTTCGTCACCGGCAACACGGTGATCGACGCTTTTTTGGAAACTGCGACGCGTGCCGATTTGCCGCCGCCGCCGCAGTGGAGCGCGATCGAGCCGGGACGTCCGGCGATCGTCGTCACCGCGCACCGGCGTGAGAATCACGAACATATGCGCGAAATCGCGCTGGCGTTGCGCGAGATCGCCGCACTGCCCGCCCGCCCGCAACTGTACTGGCCGGTGCATCCGTCGCCCCACGTCGCGCCTGTCGCGCACCAGGTGCTCGACGGGGTTCCCGGCGTGGTGCTCGTGGAGCCGATCGAGTACGGAGCGATGGTTGCCGCGGTCAAAGCCTCGGCCTTCGTGCTCACCGATTCCGGCGGACTGCAAGAGGAAGCGCCGTGTCTGGGTAAGCCGGTGCTCGTCATGCGCGAGGAGACCGAGCGCCCCGAGGGTCTCGCGTCGGGCACGTTGGAGCTGGTGGGTCACGATCGGGCGCGTATCGTTGCCGCCGCCCGGCGCTTGCTCGACGACGAGAGAGCCTACGCGGCGATGGCACACGCCGCCAATCCCTATGGCGACGGCCGGGCGAGCGAACGGATCGCCCGATGGCTCGCGGCGCGGCTCTTGGGGGACGCGTATCCGGAGCCCTTTACCGCGTGAAAGGCGTCATGCCGGTCCTGGCGGCGGGGGGCACCTTCGCGGCTACGACGGTCGCCGGGCTCTTTGCGGGCGCATGGCTGGCCGCGCGCTTCAAAGCGCCCATCGTCGCCGTCGCCGGTCTCTTCGTCGGGCTTGCGTTCGGCGGATACTCGGCGTACCGGCTGCTG
>JBEKLD010000352.1:0-1159 GCA_050010375.1 Vulcanimicrobiaceae bacterium | reverse complement strand
AGCCGGGCCTGCTCGGCTTCCTCGTCGTGGCCGCGCTCGGCGTCGCGCTCGTCTTCCTCCTCCGCTCGATGAACAAGCAGTTCAAGAAGATCGGCCCGCGCCCGGAAGACCCGTCGCCGGACGACGACGGGACGCAGCCGGACGCGGCGTTCGACGACTCGGCGCCGGCCAAGCGCGGCTAACGCGACGGCGGCTGGATTCGCTATTCGGACTCCGGCTCCGTCCAGGCGCGGCTCATCGCCTCGGGCAGGCCCCACCAGCCCAGCGGCGTCAGCCGGTCGTCCTCGTCGATCGCCCCGAGCACCGACCACATGGCGGTCACATTGAGGAACAGCTCCTCGATGCTGAGCTCGTCGAATTCCTCGTCGTCGTCGTCCTCGTCGAAGTCGCCCGCGTCGTCGAAATCCGTCGCCGCGGCGGCCGGCTTTTCGCGCGAGGATATCAAAGCCTGGGGCGGCGAGGTCTTGAAGAAAGGCTCGGTACCGTGGCCGCATACGCCGACCTTCAAGGCGCTGCTCAGCGGCGAGGTCGATGCGCTGTTCGATGAGGCGGCGCATTCCTGGGTCCCGCAAGCGCTCGACGCCGGGATGACCATCCTGCCGCTCAGCGAGGCGACGACGCAGACGCTCGAAGCGATGGGCTATCGCCGCGCGGTGTTGCCGAAATCGGCCTATCCCAAGCTGCCGGCCGACGTGCTGTCGATCGATTTCAGCGGCTGGACGGTGTTCGTGCGCGCCGACGCCGACGACAAGCTGGTCGAGCAGATCTGCGCCGGGCTCGATGCGCGCAAGACGCGCATTCCCTGGGAAGAGCCGGGCGACCTGCCGGTCGAGCGCATGGCGAAAGAGGGCCTCGACACGCCGCAATGCGTGCCGCTGCATCCCGCCGCCGAGCGCTTCTGGCGCGCGAAGGGGTATCTCTAAGCAACGCGCGTACCGTCTAAAATCTCGTCGTTCCCGCGAAAGCGGGAACCCAGGCGCCGTGCTGTGTCCGTCTGGGCCCCGCTTCCGCGCCGGCGACGAGAGAAAATTTTTTGCTTGCCTTGGTACCGCTCAGTACCGTAGTCTGGTACTTATTGGTACCAAGGAGGAGCCCATGGCCGAATCCACGAATGCCGCCAACCCGATCCCGCGCGCACCGAATTTTCGCCGCGTGCTCT
>JBEKLD010000351.1:0-1164 GCA_050010375.1 Vulcanimicrobiaceae bacterium | reverse complement strand
AAGATGCGTGGCCGCCGCTCGACGAGTTGCGCACGACGCTCTATCGTCTGGAGAACTGGCTCTTTGCCAACGCGCAGGGGGCGTTGAAGCGCAGCGTGGACGATCCGGCCGAAGCCGACCGCCGCCGCGATCTGGCATTGCGCCTCGTGCTCGCGCACGAAGTCGCGATCGACCGGATCGAACGCGGCGAGGCCGACGCGATTGCGTGGGTCGAGCGCGGCGACGCCGACGGCCGTTACAGCGTCAACTGCGCCCCGCACGAGGTCGCGGAGTTTCTGCAGAACGCGCTCTTTTCGCGGGTCGAGAGCGTCGTGCTCACGAGCGCCACGCTGGCCACGGATCGCTCGTTCGAGTTCGTCCATCGCACCCTCGGCATCGAGGACGCGCAAGAGCTGGTCGTGCGCTCGCCGTTCGACTACGCGCGCCAAGCGCGGCTCTTCATCGCGCCGGCCGACGTCAATCCGAAGTCGTCGGAGTTTGCGCGCCGCGCCGCGCCCCTGGTGGAAGAGTGCCTCGATCGTTCCGGCGGCCGGGCGTTCGTGCTGTTCACGTCGTACGCGCGGCTGCGAGAAGTGCATCAGCTCTTACGCGAGCGCCTCGCCTTCCCGGTTCGTCTCCAAGGCGAGCTGCCGCGCGCGAACCTGCTCGATTGGTTCCGGCGCACTCCCGGTGCGGTGCTCTTTGCGACCGCAACGTTTTGGGAAGGGATCGACGTCGCCGGCGATGCGCTCTCCTGCGTGATTATCGATCGTTTGCCGTTTCCGTCGCCGAGCGATCCGCTGGTGATGGCGCGCGTGCGCGCGCTCGAAGCGCGCGGCCTCGACGGCTTCGAGCATTATATGATTCCGGCGGCGACGGTGCGGCTCAAGCAGGGCTTCGGGCGGCTCATCCGCAGCAGCACCGATCGCGGGCTCGTTGCGTTGCTCGACGGCCGCGCCGCATCCACGCGTTACGGCGAGACGATCTTATCGGCGTTGCCGCCGGCTACCCGGATCGACCGCCTCGACGAACTGGAGCCGTTTTTTGCCAAGTAAGCGTGGCCTGAGCGACGACGCGATCGCCGTCCACGAGCGCCAGCGTATCCATTCGATGACTCTTCGGTAGATAGAGCGCCGAAACGTCGCCGACCGGCATGGCGCGCCCAAGCATCGAGCGTTGGCCGTC
>JBEKLD010000350.1:0-1173 GCA_050010375.1 Vulcanimicrobiaceae bacterium | reverse complement strand
ACGCTGGTGGCCGCGGTTGTGACGATCATGCGCGGACATCAGGCCCGGCTCGTCACGCAGTTGCGCGCAGGAACGCGCGAGCTGTCGGAGGAGGTGCTGCGAAGCACCCGCGCACGCGACGCCGCCGTCGAGGCGTCGAACGCGAAATCGGTGTTCGTCGCCACGATCAGCCACGAACTGCGAACGCCGCTGTCGGGCGTGATCGGCACCGCCGACCTGCTGCTGGAGACCCACCTGGACGCCGAACAGCGGGAATACGCCGAGATCGTGCGCTCCTCGGGTGAGGGTCTGCTGCTCGTGATCAACGACATCCTCGACTTCTCGAAGATCGAGGCGGGAAAGCTCGAGATCGACCAGGGCAGTTTCGCGCTGTCTGAGATGATCGCCGAGAGCTGCGCGCTGATGCTCCCGGTCGCGGACCGCAAGGGCATCCGCCTCGAGCTGGAGACGCCGGCCGACCTGCCGGGCTGGCTTTACGGCGACGCGGGACGGCTCCGTCAGATCGTCATCAACCTGCTTTCGAACGCGGTCAAGTTCACCGACCACGGCGAGGTCATCGTCCGCGTCAGCGCGGCCCCGCTGAGCGGGGCGGTGCGCGTGCGCGTCGAGGTCAGCGACACCGGGATCGGGATCGAGGAGCAGACGCTCGCCCGCCTGTTCCAGCCGTTCACCCAGGCTGACAACTCGACCGCGCGAAAGTACGGCGGCACCGGTCTCGGGTTGACGATCTCGCAACACCTCGTCGAGATGATGGGCGGAACGCTCGGCGCCCACAGCACCCCCGGGTATGGCAGCACCTTCTGGTTCGAGGTGACGCTGTTGCGCGCCGACCGGGAGGATCAGACGACCAACGGCGCGGTCAAGTTAGCCGCCCTGGGTGAGCGCGACGCCGAGGGGAACCTGACCGACGCTGCGCCCCTGGTCCTGATCGCCGAGGACAATCCGGTCAACCAGATGCTCGCCGCCCGGCTGCTCGACCGCTGCGGCTATCGCGCCGAGGTCGTCAACAACGGCTGCGAAGCTGTGGAAGCCACCGGCCGCCGGAGCTACGTGGCCGTCCTGATGGACTGCCAGATGCCGGAGATGGACGGCTACGAAGCGACGCGCAAGATCCGCCGGCGCGAGACGCCGCCGGCGCGCGTGCCGATCATCGCGACGACCGCTCACTCGATG
>JBEKLD010000349.1:0-1174 GCA_050010375.1 Vulcanimicrobiaceae bacterium | reverse complement strand
GAGCCCGCGGGCTGGGGAACCGGGACGTTGCCGCGCATCGCCTATCAGTTTCGGCCGCTGCTTGCCGCGCGCGGGTCGATCGCAGTGTGCGGCTTCGAGCCCCATTCCGCGGACGAACCGATCACCGCGGAGGACGAGCGCGCGCTGACCGCCATCTTCGATCTGACGGCGATCGCGCTCGACCGGGCGCTGCTCGCGCGCGAAGCGCTGAATACGGCGACGATGCAGGAAAATGAGAAGGTGCGGGACACGCTGCTCGATTCGCTCTCGCACGATCTGCGCACGCCGTTGTCTTCGATCGCAGGCGCGGCGACGTCGCTGCGCGAGCTCGGCGACAAGATGAGTCCGGCCGAACGTCTCGAACTCCTGTCGTCGATCGAAGAGGAGACGGGACGGCTCGCGCGCTTCGTCGCCAATCTCTTGGACATGTCGCGGATCGAAGCGGGCGGGCTCAAGGTCAATCGCGATCTGGTCTCCATCGCAGACGTGGTGCAAGGCGCGGTTGAGCGCAGCCGCAAGGCGTTCCCGGGAGAGTCGGTGCGCGTCAGCCTTGCGCCCAACCTGCCCTTCGTGCGGGGCGACGACAAGCTGCTCGAGCAGGTGCTGTTCAATCTGCTCGACAACGCGCACAAATATGCCGGCGACGCCGGCGCGATTGTTCACGCCCGCCAGGAGGGCGGCGAGGTCGTGCTCAGCGTCACCGACGAAGGTCCCGGGATCAAGCCGGCGGAGCTCGAACGCATCTTCGAAAAGTTCTATCGTGGCGGGCGCCCCGACGGGCGCAAGGCGGGCACCGGCCTGGGCCTATCGATCTCGCGGCGCCTGGTCGAAGCGATGGGCGGCGCGATCGTCGCGCAGAGCCCGGCGGTGCGCCGCCGGGGAACCCGATTTGTCGTGCGGCTTCCCGCCGCCGAGGCGATAGCGCCGAGACCAGCCACATGACGGGGCCGCGGGTTCTGGTGGTCGACGACGAGCCGCAAATTCAGCGGTTTCTGACCGTTGCCCTCACTGCCGCTGGCTTTCAGGTGCAAACGGCCGAGACCGGCGCCCAGGCGCTGCGGCTGGCCGCGATCGGCGCGCCCGACCTCATCGTTCTCGACCTCGGCCTGCCCGATCGGGACGGCAAGGACGTTCTGCGCGACATCCGCCAGTTCTCGACGACGCCGGTGATCAT
>JBEKLD010000348.1:0-1179 GCA_050010375.1 Vulcanimicrobiaceae bacterium | reverse complement strand
CGCGTGCACGACGCGCCCACCGAAGGCCTCGCCGATCGCCTGCAAACCCAGGCACACGCCGAACAGCGGCCGGCCTTCACGCGCCGCCTCGCGCACGATCGCCAGCGTCCGGCCCGAGTCGGCCGGCCGGCCGGGCCCGGGGCCGATCAGGACCCCGTCGTAGCGGCCGGTGACGCCGTCGGTCAAACGCGCGTCGTCGTTGCGCAGGACCTCGACCTCAACGCCCGCGATCGCCCCGAACAGGTGGGCCAAGTTCCAACTGAACGAGTCGTAGTTGTCGACCAGCAACAGCCGGGTCATGGTGCCAGCCCCAAGACGTTGCGGACGATGCCGGTCTTGGCGAAGACTTCGGCGTACTCGGCGCGCGGATCGCTGTCGGTGACGATGCCGGCCGAGGCCTGCCAGAAGGCGCGCCCGTTGGCGACGGCGACCGAGCGCAGCACGATGCACGAGTCCATCTCGCCGTCGAAATCGATGTGACCGACGCTGCCGGCGTAGAAGCCGCGCGCGACCGGTTCGAGCCGGTCGATCAGCTGCATCGCGCGGATCTTCGGCGCCCCGGTGACGGTGCCGGCCGGGAACGAGGCGGCGAACAGATCGAGCGCGTCCTTGTCGGCGCGCAGCTCGCCGATCACGTTGGAGACGATGTGCATCACGTGCGAATAGCGCTCGATCACCATCAGCTCGTCGACGCGGACGCTGCCGGTGGTGCAGACCGCGCCCAGATCGTTGCGGGCCAGGTCGACCAGCATGACGTGCTCGGCGCGCTCCTTCGGATCGGCGAGCAACTCGTCGGCGATGCGCTGGTCGGCGGCGTCGTCGGCCCCGCGCGGTCGCGTCCCCGCCAGCGGCCGGATGCGCGCCTCGCGCCCGTCGAGCCGGACCAGGAACTCCGGTGAGGCGCCGAAGATCGCGCGGCCGTCGTGCTCGACGAAGAACATGTAGGGCGAGGGGTTGCGGGCGCGGATCTGCCGGTAGAAGTCGAACGCGGTCCCGCCGAGCGGGCACGAGAAGCGGATGCCGACTTGCAGCTGATAGGCCTCGCCGTCGCGGATGTACTCCTTGGCCTGCGCGACCCGGCTCAGGAACGTCGCCTCGTCCATCGAGGCCGTGACCGGCCCGTCGGCGCGGACCGCACCGGGGATCGTCGGTCGCTGATCGAGCAAGCGCGCGACGTAG
>JBEKLD010000347.1:0-1182 GCA_050010375.1 Vulcanimicrobiaceae bacterium | reverse complement strand
ACAAGGGCGTCCGGATCGGCGACGTCGCCGGGCTGGAGGGCGTGCACGGCGTCGCGCTGGCGCCGGAGCTGGGCGCGGGCTTCGTCAGCGACGGCAAGGCGAACGCGGTCGCGGTCTTCGACTTGAAGACGCTGAAGACCCTCGCGACCATCAAGCTGTCCGGCCGCAACCCCGACGCCATCGTCTACGAGCCCGTCACGCGGCGCGTCTTCGCCTTCGAGGGCGGCAGCCGCGACGCCGCGGTGATCGACGCCGCGAAAAGGACCGTGGTCGCGACGATCCCGCTGCCGGGCAAGCCCGAGTTCGCGGCCGTCGACGGAAAGGGCGCCGTCTACGTCAACATCGAGGACAAGAGCCTGCTCGTCCCCATCGACGCGGCCAAGGCCGCGGCGGGTCCGCCCATCGCGCTGGCGCCGTGCGAGGAGCCGAGCGGTCTCTCCATGGATATGAAAAACCGCCGCCTGTTCGCGGGCTGCCACAACAAGCTCCTGGCCGTCGTCGATCCCGACGCGGGCAAGGTCGTGAAGACGCTGCCCATCGGCGCGGGCGTGGACGCCACCGCCTTCGACGCGGGCGCCGGCCTGGCCTTCAGCTCCAACGGCGACGGCACGCTGACCGTGATCCGCGAGGACGGCCCCGACGCGTTCTCCGTGGCCCAGGACGCGGTCACGCAGAAGGGCGCGCGCACCATGGCCGTCGACCCAGTTACGCATGACGTTTTCCTCGTTACAGCGGACCTGAAGCCGGTGGACGCGAAGGGCGGCCGGCCCAAGCCGGTCGACGGCACGTTCCGCGTGCTGGTCATGAGCGCGCGCTGACGGACGCGCCGCGCCGACCGCGGATTGATAGAATCCCCGGGATGCCGACGATCCTGGCCGCGGCGTGGCTCTTCTCCGAGAACAAGCGCGCTTTCCCCTTTCGCACCGTCATCAGCGGCCTCGTGCTGCAATTCGCACTGGCGCTTGTCCTGCTGAAGATTCCAGCCGCACGCGGCGTGCTGTTTTCGCTCAACGGCGCGGTCGACGCGCTGACCTCGGCCACGCGAGCCGGTACGTCTTTCGTCTTCGGCTATATCGGCGGCGCGCCTGCGCCGTTCACCGTTGCCGATCCGAAAGGCATGACGAGCTTCGCGTTTCAGATCCTGCCGCTGGTGATCGTCATCTCGGCGCTGGCAGCGCTTCG
>JBEKLD010000346.1:0-1185 GCA_050010375.1 Vulcanimicrobiaceae bacterium | reverse complement strand
AGCGACGCTGCAATCGTCGCCTGCGATCTGGCGACGGCGGCCCGCGAGCATCCCGATCTCCTCGCTCGGGCCTTCGGACGAACCGCGGCGCACGGAACGAAGTTCGGCGCGCTCGCACGAGCGTTTGCGTCGGATGGCGCTTTCATCTACGTTCCTGCCGATCGGGCCTGCGACGAGCCGGTAACGATTGGGTACGATGCCCCCGCCGGTACGGCCGTCTTTCCGTGGAGCGTCGTGCTTGCCGAGCGCGGCGCGCGTGTGACGGTCATCGAACGGCTGGGTGCCGGCGCGGACGCATTCGTCTGCGGCGGCCTCGAGATCGTTTGCGAGGATCACGCCGACGTAACGTATGCGGTAATGCAGCGTACCGCCGCAACGGCGCGCACGATCGCCACGCGAGTTGCCAATCCCGGCCGCGACGCGCGCATCGCGCTCGCCGTCGCCGAGCTCGGCGGGGTGCTCGCCGCGAGCGACCTGCAGGTCTCGTTCGATGCGCCGGGCGCATACGCCGCACTCGTCGCGCTCTTCTTTCCCGACGGCGCGCAACACGTCGACGTCGTCAGCACCGTCGACCACCGGGCCGGCGAAGCCGCTTCGGAGACGCTCGTGAAATCCGCGGCGCGCGAGCGGGGCCAGGCGCGGTTCGTCGGAAACATCCGCATCGCCCCGCACGCCCAGGGCAGCGACGCGCGCCTCCGCGACGACGCGCTGCTGCTTTCGCCGACGGCGCACATCGACTCCGTCCCGGCGCTCGAAATCGGCGCGAACGACGTCAAAGCCTATCACGGGGCCACGGTCGGTGCGATCGACGCCGATCAAGTCTTCTACATGGAGAGCCGCGGCATCGAACGAGCGCATGCCGAACGGATGATCGCGCTTGGGTTCTTCGAGCCCGCGATCGAACGATTTCCATCGGCGAGCCTGCGCGACGAGCTTCGCGCCGCCGTCGCCGAAAAGCTCGAATGATGCTCACCATCGATCGAAAGACCGCAGGCATCATCGCGGACTTCCCGATTCTCGCGCGGCCGACGTCGCGCGGAAAACGGCTCGTCTACCTCGATTCGGCCGCGACCTCCCAGAAGCCGCGCGCGGTGATTCAAGCGCTCGTCGATTACTACGAGCAATACAACGCCAACATCCATCGCGGGGTCTACGAGATCGCCGCGCGTGCCACCGACGAGTACG
>JBEKLD010000345.1:0-1192 GCA_050010375.1 Vulcanimicrobiaceae bacterium | reverse complement strand
GGTCGGCGCTGCGCTCGGTGGGCATCTACGTGCCCCGGGGTCTCGTCTCGTCGCTCGTCATGGCCGCGGTCCCGGCCCAGGTCGCCGGGGTGGAGCGCATCGTCGTCTGCACGCCGCCGAGCGGTTCCGGCGCCGTCGCGCGCGCTGCGGAGTTGCTCGGGGTCGACGAGGTCTGGGCCGTCGGCGGCGCGCAGGCGATCGCGGCGATGGCCTACGGCACCCAGTCGATCGCCGCGGTGGACAAGATCGTGGGACCGGGCGGGGGCGCCGTCAACACCGCCAAACTGCTGGTGAGCCGCGACGTCGCGATCGACCTGCCCGCGGGACCGAGCGAGATCGTGATCGTGGTCGACGGCGAGATCGACGAACGCATCGTCCAACAGGAGATCGACGCGCAGATGGAGCACGGTCCGGACTCGCGGGGCTTCGTCGTCCGTGTCGGCGACGACCTCGACGCGGCGCTGGCCGAGGTGGAGGAGTACGCGGCCGAGCACGTGGCGCTGCTCGGGCCGCGGGCCGAGTCGCTCGCCGGGCGCATCCGCAACGCCGGTGCCGTCTTCGTGGGACGCTACGCCCCGGTGCCGGCCGGCGACTACGCCACCGGCGGCAACCACGTGCTGCCGACCGGGGGATGGTCACGCTCGACCGGGGGTCTCGGTCTGGAGAGCTTCATGAAGACCGTGACGGTCCAGCGCATCACCAAGGAGGGACTGGAGCGGCTCGCGCCGGTCATCGAGGCGCTGGCCGAGCAGGAGGGACTTCCCGCGCACGCTAGGACGGCCCGGCGTGACTGACCCGGTCGCGCTCGACGCCTACCAGTGGCCCCCGTCGACCGAGGTGCTGGCCGAGCGGGTCGGCCTGCCCCCTTCGGCGATCCTGCGCTTCGACGGCAATACGCCACCGGCGCCGTTGGCCAGTTCTCGTCCGGCTGCGCTGGCGCGCGCCCTCGCCGACGTCAACGACTACGACCGCGGACGCTACCTGAGCCTGCGCCAGGCCATCGCGGACCGCCACGGCGTCGCCCTCGACCAGGTCGCCATCGGGGCCGGGAGCGACGAGTTCATCGTGCTGCTGGCGCGCCTCTTCGCCGAGCGGGGCACCGTCGCGACGGTGCCGGCCTTCTCGTACTCGATGTTCCGCTACGGGGCCCTGATGGCCGGCGCGACGGTGATCGACGACCCCCGCGAAGCCG
>JBEKLD010000344.1:0-1198 GCA_050010375.1 Vulcanimicrobiaceae bacterium | reverse complement strand
TCAAGGAAGAGGGCAACTATCTTTTCCTGCAGCAGGACTTGGTCGACCGCCAGATCATCGACATCAACGGCCGCAAAGTGGTGCGCGTGAACGACGTGGACCTGGAGTGGATGGGCCAGGGCCCGGCGCACCTGCTGCGAGTGGCTGAAGTCGAAGTCGGCTTGAGAGGCGCCTTCCGCCGCGTTTTCAAGGGAGTTTTGCCGCGCGCCCGGCTGGAGGCCGTCTCTCGTAAGTTCTCTGCGCGCGCCATTCCCTGGCAGTTTGTGGATGTCATCGAGCCCGATCCGGCGCGGCGCGTCAGACTGCGTATCGAGCACGAGCGCCTGGCCGATATCGGCCCACGCCATGCCCTGCTTGCGCAGCGCGGCGATCTCGTCGGGCGAGGCGCCGTACTTTTGGGCCAACTGCTGGATCTTCTTGTCGTTGGCGAGGCCTTTCTTGTCGGCCGAGGCCTTCTTCGCGTTCGACTTCAGATCGCCCAGGTCCTGGTGCAGCGCCCTTTGGGCGCGGTCCAGCCGGGCGCCGGCTCGCTGGGCCTGGGGGCTGGTCTTGCCGAACTGGTCCACGGCGGCCCCGATGTCGACGTAACCGCGCGCGACGAGCGCACCGCATCGCGCTGAGCGGCTGACGGCCACGCTGCCGCCGCCGAAGAGGCGCCCGAGGACGCCGCCGCTCCGCAGCGCCACACCCGAGACGAACGTCACTGCGCCGTCCGTCAGGTCTGCGGCAGAGGGCACTTGCAGGGCGACGGCCGCGGCGTCCTCCGGGTCGAGGTTCGTCGCATCGAGCACGACGGCCACGGACGCGGCGCCCTCCGACCATCCCGGCACGCCGAGCATCGGCCGTGGCGATCGACCGAGGCGTGCGGTCGTCACGAGGCGCAGCGCCTCGGGCTGCGGGATCTTCACGGCACCGAGGGACGCGCCGGCGGGGGCGCGCGGTCGGGCACGATCTCGACGCGGACGACGCGCGTCTCGTCGGCCTCGCGCACGATGAGCTTCACGCCGCCGACGTGCAGCGTCGCGCCGACCGGCGGCACGCGGCCCGCGCGGCTCACGATGAGGCCCCCGAGCGACTCGAACTCCCCGTCGGCGAGGAACGACTTGCCGAGCGCCTGCGCGACGTAGGCGATGGGGACCGATGCGTCGGCGACGAGGTGCCCGTCGCCCACCGTCTGGATCGGCGCCTCGACGTCGTG
>JBEKLD010000343.1:0-1217 GCA_050010375.1 Vulcanimicrobiaceae bacterium | reverse complement strand
TTGCCGGTGTACGGACGCAAGTGGTTGTCGACGTAGTAGACGCCCGATGCGCGTCGGTCCGCGTCTGCGAGGTAGCGCGCGAGCATGCCGACGTGCAGTTTGACGGCGCCGAACTCGTCGCTCAGCTCGCGCATGATGGCGCGCACGGTCCGTGGCGAGGGGCACGTGCGAGCACGAAGCAGCAGAGGAGCCGACGGCGTCGCCACGCGTCGCACGCCCTCGACGCACGACTGCCCGAGCGTCAGCGCGACGGCAATCGCATCGAACGCCACGCGCAGCGCCTCTGGCTCGACCCGCTCCTCGCATGCGCGCGTCGCTGCCGCGTACAGACCCTGCTCGCGGAGCATGCCGAGCATCAACCAGGAGCCGGCGTGCTGCACGAACGCGCCGCCGCGAACCGGCTCCTCCACGACGGCCTCAGGCTCGCGCGGCGGCGGCGGTGCGATCCGCTTGATGCCCGGCAAGGTGACCTGTGTCACGTCGGGCGACGTCTGCGCCTGCTGCGCCTTCTTCTTGGCGTTCCAGGCCGTGTGTACGGCACCCACCGTGCTCTTGCCGAGCCGGCGCATCTTCTTGTGCACCTGGACGATCGTCAGCCCTGACTCGAACATCGCTTCGAGCTTCGCGCGGACCTTGGGCGTGACCTTCGCCGGCCGACCATTCTTCGCCGGCACCGTCAGCGCTGCGAGGCCGCCCTCCTCCATCTTGCGACGCAGCTGCCGCAACCGCTCCGACGACATGTGGAACGCCCGCGCCATTCGGCCGAGGTGCACGAGCGGGTCGCCCGAGAGCGTCACCGCAAGCACATTGCGCATCGTCGCGTCGCTGCCGTCGAACGAGCCGACGAGCGTGCCACCGACGAATACGTAGAACCCGTCCTCGCGCTGCTCGACGCACCCGGTTGGCGAAAACCAACGGATGCCGCGCTTGCGATCGTCCTCCGGCAACTCCAACTTGGCCATCGGCGTCTTCATCGCCCGTACGACGGCGACGCCCGCGAGTAAATTCACAACCGCTTCACAGAATCGGCGGCCCCCTCGCTGCGCTGGAAATCAGGCTGCGCGCGCCATCGTCGTCACCATGACCGGACGAACTCTGGCGCCCGCGACCGCAAAGTCGCTCTTCATGACCGCTCGGTCGACTGCCGCGTCGACGAGGGTCGCCGCCACCTTCTCGTCCCAGCCGCCCACGAGATTCGCGAGCGGCGTCGCTGCAGC
>JBEKLD010000342.1:0-1225 GCA_050010375.1 Vulcanimicrobiaceae bacterium | reverse complement strand
TCGTCTTCGTGTTGGCGGCGCTCGCCGTCGCCGCCGACCCCGACGAGGCGCTGCTCGGCGGCGCGCTCGCCGTGGTGGCGATCGTCGTCGCGCTGGCGGCCTGTGCCGACCTGGTGAGCGGGGCGCACAGCGCGGTGCTCGTCGCGGGCCACCCGGTCCCGCGCATCGCCGGGCCGCTCGAGGGTCCCAATCAGCTCGCCGGTTGGCTCGACCTGCTGTTGCCGGTGCTCTTCGCACGAGCGATTCGTGGGCGCGATCCGCTCGGCGTCGTCGCCTTCGTGTTGGCGGCGCTCGCGCTCGCGCTCACGCTCTCGCGAGCCGGCATCGTCGCCGCGCTGATCGGCGTCGGCGTGGTCGTCGTGTGGAGTGGCGCGGGCGCGCGCGCGACCGCACTGCGTCTGGGCGCGCTGGTCGCGGTGGTCGTGGCGGGCGCGATCGCGGCGACCGGCGCCGGCGCGCACGTGTTCAGCGCCGAACAAGTCGACACCGGTAACGGCTTGGCGACGCGCGCCCAGCTTTGGCAGGCGGCGATCGCGCTGTGGCGGACGCATCCGCTGCTCGGCATCGGGGCGGGGAACTTCGAGCTGCGCCTGAGCGAGGTCGGCCTGCTCGGCGTGCGCACGCACGCCAACGACTATTACCTGCAGTCTCTGGTCGAAGGTGGGATCCCGCTGCTGGGCGCGGGACTGGCGGCGACGTTCGCCTGGCTCGCCGCGCTGGTCCGCGGCCGCTCCGCCCTGGTGCTCGGGGTCTTCGCGGCCGGTATCGCTTTCGCGCTGCACCAGCTCGTCGACGACCTGGCGTTCTATCCGAAGGTCGGCGACTTGGCGTGGTCCCTGGTCGGGATCGCGGCGGCGCTACGCGTTCAGGCGTCGACGCGCGAGCCCAGCAGCGCGTCGAGCGCCGCTTCGTCGACCGCGCGCGTGTAGTCTGCGGTCACCGACTCGGGGTCGCCGTCGGCGACGACGCGCCCGTGGCTCAGCCAGATGGCGCGCTCGCAGACGGTTCGGATCAGGGTCAGATCGTGCGAGACGAGGACGACGGTGCGGTCGGCGTGCCACAGCGCGTCGATGCGCGTGCGTGACTTCGTGCGAAAACTCTCGTCACCGACCGAGAGCGCCTCGTCGATCAGCAGGATGTCGGCGTCGACGTCGGTGACGACCGCGAAGCCGAGCCGCGCGGCCATCCCCGAGGAGAGGGTGCTGACGGGGAAGCGCCGGTAGCT
>JBEKLD010000341.1:0-1226 GCA_050010375.1 Vulcanimicrobiaceae bacterium | reverse complement strand
CGTTTTCGAGCACCGCGTCCGGGGAGAGCTTGGCGACCTCCTCCAGGGAGAGCCCTTTGATCGACTCGGTCAGCATCGAGGCCGAGGCCTGCGAGATCGCGCAACCGCGCCCGCTGAACTTCACGTCGCTGACCTTGCCGGTGTCGTCGACGTCCAGCTCCATCGTGATCGTGTCGCCGCACAGCGGATTGAGATCCTCGGCCTTCGCGGTCGGATGCTCGAGATGCCCAAAGTTCCGCGGATTCCGATAGTGGTCGAGAATGTACTCTTTGTAGAAATCGTCCATTGTACTAGGAGACCTTGAAGACGGTCGCGGCCTTTTCGATCCCGGCGACGAGGGCGTCGACGTCGTCCTCCGTGTTGTAGAGGTAGAACGAGGCGCGGGCGGTGGCGGGCCAGCCCATCTTGTCCATCAGCGGCATCGTGCAGTGGTGGCCGGCGCGCACGCAGACCCCTTCGAGGTCGAGCAGCGAGGCCAGATCGTGGGCGTGGACGTCGGCGAAGTTGAACGAGATGATGCCGCCGCGGTCCTGCGCGCTCGGCGGCCCGTAGAGGACGAGGCCGCGCGGCTCGAGCGTGCGCAGCCGGTCGAGTGCGTAGCCGGTCAGCGCGACGTCGTGCTCGCGGACCCAGTCCATCCCGACCGCGCTCAGGTAGTCGACCGCCGTGCCCAGCGCGATCGCGTCGGCGACGTTCGAGGTGCCGGCTTCGAACTTCCAGGGCAGCTCGTTGTACGAGGTCGTCTCGTAGGAGACGCGCTTGATCATGTCGCCGCCGGTCAGGAAGGGCGGCATCGCTTCGAGCAGCGCGCGCTTGCCGTACAAGAAACCGATCCCGGTCGGGCCGCACATCTTGTGCCCGCTGGCGGCAAGAAAGTCGACGTCGAGCGCACGCACGTCGACCGGCATGTGCGGGACCGACTGGGCCGCGTCGACCAGGACGAGCGCGCCGGCCGCATGCGCGCGCGGGACGATCGTCTCGAGCGGCGCGATCGAGCCGAGCGTGTTCGAGACGTGCGCGAGCGCGACGAGCTTGACGCCGTCGAGCAGTGCATCGAGCCCGTCGAGGATCAGGTTGCCGGCGTCGTCGGCGGGGATGAAGCGCAGCTGCGCGCCGGTCTTGGCGGCCAGCAGCTGCCAGGGGACGAGGTTCGAGTGGTGCTCGAGCTGGGTGGTCAGGATCGCGTCGCCCGGGCCGAGGTTCTGCAATCCCCACGAGAACGAGAC
>JBEKLD010000340.1:0-1228 GCA_050010375.1 Vulcanimicrobiaceae bacterium | reverse complement strand
GTAGTTGATCGTCGGCGGCAGGACTCCGCGTCGCAGCGCCTCGATGCAGACCAGCGCCTCGGTTGACCCGGCCGCTCCGAGCAGGTGGCCGATCGCCGACTTGGTCGAGGAGATCGGCGGGGCGTCCGCGCCGAAGAGCTGGCGGATCGCGATCGACTCGACGCGGTCGTTGATCGGCGTGCCGGTGCCGTGGGCGGAGATGAAGCCGACCTCCGCCGGGGTGACGCCGGCGTCCTCGAGCGCAGCGCGCATCGCGATCAGCGCGCCGGCGCCGAACTCGTCGGGCTGGACCATGTCGAAGGCGTCGTTGGAGGCGCCGTAGCCGACGATCCGCCCGTAGACCCTCGCGCCGCGGGCGGCGGCGTGCTCCTCGCGCTCGAGGATCAGCACGCCCGAGCCCTCGCCCATCACGAAGCCGTCGCGGCGCGCGTCGAAGGGGCGCGAGACGCCCTCGGTCGAGAGCGCTCCCATCCGCCGGAACGCCGCGATGCAGAGCGTCGTCATCGCGGCCTCGGCGCCGCCGGCGACGACGACGTCGGCGCTGCCGCGCTCGATCATCCGCATGCCCTCGCCGATCGCGTGCGCGCCGGTGGCGCAGGCCGAGGCGACGCTGAACCCGGGGCCGTGCAGGCCAAGGCGAATCGCGACCGCGCCGGCGGCGGCGTTGGGCATCATCATCGGCACGAAGTTCGGCGAGACGCCGCGCTCGCCGCGCGCGAGGAATGACTCGCACTGCTCCTGCAGCGTGATCAGCCCGCCGACGCCGGTGCCGAGAATCACGGCGATGCGGCCTGGGTCGCAGTCGCTCAGCCCCGCCTCGGCGGCAGCCTGGTCGGCGGCGGCGACGCCGAACTGCGCGAAGCGGTCGGTGCGCCGGGCGACGCGGGGGTCCATGTAGCGCTCGGGGTCGAAGGCAAGTGCCCGCGACTCGCCGTCGACGATCCCCGACGCTCCGGCGGCGAGCGACTCGAAGAACGCGTCGGCGCCCTCTCCCAGCGAGGTGACGACCCCGCGTCCGGTGACCGCGACGCTCACGCCGAGGCCGGCTCGTTCGCGAGTGAGAGGGTCAGGCGAACCGCGTCGCCGACGCCGCTGATCGACTTCAGCTCGCCGTCGGCGATCTTCACGTCGAAGCGGTCCTCGAGCGCCGTCACCAGCTCGACCAGCTCGAGCGAGTCGATGTCGAGGTCGCGCCACTCCGTCTCCATCGTCGCCTCACCGGCGCCGG
>JBEKLD010000339.1:0-1250 GCA_050010375.1 Vulcanimicrobiaceae bacterium | reverse complement strand
ACCATGCTCGGCGTGCGCTACCTGATCACGATCGGCGGCGACGACACGACCTACGGCGCGACGCGGATCGCCGCCGAGACGCGCGGCCGGATCGGCGTCGCGACTGTCCCCAAGACGATCGACAACGATCTCCCGCTGCCCGACAACGCGCCGACGTTCGGCTTCGAGACGGCCCGAGCCGTCGGCTCGGCGATCGTCGAGAACCTGATGGAGGACGCGCGCACCGCGCAGCGCTGGTACTTGGCGGTCACCATGGGCCGCAAGTCCGGCGCGCTGGCGCTGGGCATCTGCAAGGCCGCCGGCGCGACGCTGGCGCTGATCCCCGAAGAGTTCCCGCCCGGCCCGATCCGGCTCGACGACGTCGTCGACACGATCGTCGGCGCGATCGTCAAGCGACTCGCCGGCGGCGCCGACCACGGCGTCGCCGTCGTCGCCGAAGGGATCGCCGAGCGCATCGCGCCCGAGGAGTTGGCGGCCGTCTCGAGCGTCTCGCACGACGCGTACGGCCATGCGCGGCTGGCGGACGTCCCACTCGGGGCGGTGTTACGCGACGCGATCCGCGACCGGCTGCACGAGATCGAAGTCGAGACGACCGTCGTCCCCAAGGACATCGGCTACGAGCTGCGCAGCGCACGACCGATCCCCTTCGACGCGGAGTACACGCGCACGCTCGGCTACGGCGCCGTGCGCTACCTGCTCGGCGGCGGAAGCGGCGCGCTGATCGCGCTGGCCGGTGGTCGCATCGTCCCCATCACGCTCGAGGAGATGCTCGATCCGGCGACCGGGCGCATCCGCGTGCGGCTGGTCGACGTCACGACCGAGTCCTACGAGGTCGCGCGCAAGTACATGATCCGCCTCGACGAGCACGACTTCGTCGAACCCCGTCTGTCGCGCATCGCCGCCCAGACCGCGCTCGACCCCGAGGCCTTCGCCGCCCGCTTCAGGCGGGTCGCGGCGCCGCCGTAAGGCGGTACAGCACTTCGCCTTGGAAGAGGCGGCGCGCGGTGCGGAAGACCGTCGCGGAAGGCACGCGCAGCGTGCCGCGGTCGTCGCGAACGTCGGCTGCGACCAGGATCGTGCCGGAGGGGTGTCCGATGCGCAGCGGCGCGCCGGCGTCGCCGGATCGGACCAGCGCGTGCGCGACGCGGCCGGGGACGCGCGCGGCGACCACCAAGCACAACGCGCCGGTCAACGGCACGGAGCGGTGCGGTTGCCCGACGGAGATCGCGCGCACGACGAGGTCGACCTCG
>JBEKLD010000338.1:0-1255 GCA_050010375.1 Vulcanimicrobiaceae bacterium | reverse complement strand
TAGGCGGCGACGATCACCGCGCACCCTTCGGTGCCCATCGCGCCGCCCTGGACCCGAGGGTCGGAGGCGAACGCGACCGCGCCTGACCCGTCGACCAGGCCGGCCGCGGCGACCGCGCCCGAGCCCTCGTGCGGGACCGTGGTCAGCACCGACATCGTGCCGGCGTCGAACAGCGCCGCCAACCGCGCGATCGGGTCGCGCGGCAGGTGGGCCTCGGTAGTTGGCGTGTCGCTGGCGTTAGACACAACAGTCATCGCGATCAGGCCTCCGCAGCCGTTGAAGAAGCGGGAACGTACTCGGTGAACGCGAGCGCGACGTTGTGCCCGCCGAAGCCGAACGCGTCGTTGAGCACCGCCATGGGCGCGCCGGCGACCCGGGGAGCGAGCGAGCGCGGCTTGGTGGTGACATCGATGGACAGGTCGTCATCGGGGTCATCGAGGTTGATCGTCGGCGGCGCCGTCCGGTCGACCAGCGCCATGATCGCGGCCACCGTCTCGACCGCGCCGGCCCCGCCGAGCAGGTGACCGGTCATCGACTTGGTGGCCGACACCACGACGCCGTTCGCGTCGGACCCGAGCGCGGCCTCGATGGCCCGCGCCTCCAGCGGGTCGCCGCCCGGCGTGGACGTGGCGTGCGCGTTGATGTGCACCACCTGGGACGGCGAGACGCCCCCGTTGCGCAGCGCCGCGTTGATCGCGAACGCCACGCCCTCGCCGTCGGGCGCGCCGAGCGAGATGTGGTGCGCGTCGGAGGAGTACCCGGCCCCCGCCGCCACCGCGTAGATGCGGGCGCCGCGGGCGAGCGCGTGCTCCTCCGATTCCAGGATCACGATGCCCGCGCCCTCGCCCAGCACGAACCCGTCGCGGCCCTTGTCGAACGGGCGCGAGGCCCGCTCGGGCTCGTCGTTCCTGGTCGACATCGCGCCCATGCGGGCGAACGCGCCGACGTTGAGCGCCATGATCGCGGCCTCGGCGCCGCCCGCGATCACCACGTCGGCCCGCCCCGAGCGGATCATGTCGATCCCGTAGCCGATCGACTCGGCCCCGGACGCGCACGCGCTCACCAGCGCGTGCGCCCCGGCCTTGGCGTGGAACTCGATGCTGATCCAGCCGGCCGCGCCGTTCGGCATCAGCATCGGGACGGTGTAGGGCGAGATGCGCTCCCAGCCCTTCTGGTTGAGCGCGTCGTAGGCGGCGAGCGTGGAGCCGATGCCGCCGATGCCGCTGGTGACCGCGACGCCGAGCCGGTACGGCTC
>JBEKLD010000337.1:0-1270 GCA_050010375.1 Vulcanimicrobiaceae bacterium | reverse complement strand
AGCCGGCGGTAGCGCGCGGCCTGGCGCGCCTGCTTCTTCAGGCTCTCCAACTGGGCTACGAGCGTCCGCAACACGTCGTCGAGCCGCGCCAGAGTGGTCTCGGCGCCTTTGAGGCGCAGCTCGGCCTCGTGGCGGCGCGAATGCAATCCCGAAATGCCGGCCGCTTCTTCCAGCAAGCCGCGGCGGTCCGCCGGCCGCGCCGTGATGATCGCGCCCACGCGGCCTTGGCTGATCATGCCGCTCGAATGCGCGCCGGTCGCCACGTCGGCGAACAGCAGCTGCACGTCGCGCGCGCGCGCCTCGCGCCCGTTGATGCGGAAATCCGAGCCGACGCCGCGCTCGATGCGCCGCGCGATCTGGATCTCCTCCAATTCGCCGTAGGGCTGCGGCGCGTCGTGCCGCGCGTTGTCGAGATGGAGCATCACCTCGGCGACGTTGCGCGCGGGACGCGACGAGGTGCCGGCGAAGATGACGTCGTCCATCTCGCCGCCGCGCAGCCGCTTGGCCGAGGTCTCGCCCATCACCCAGCGCAGCGCCTCGACCAGGTTCGATTTGCCGCAGCCGTTGGGGCCGACGATTCCGGTCAGACCGGCCTCGATCACGAGCTCGGTCGGATCGACGAAGGACTTGAAGCCGCTGAGACGGAGTTTTGAAAAATACACGGGCGCCGGGCTTCGCTTAGCTGCGGGACGGGAGTGTGCCGAACCACTGCCGGATCCGGTCGAGCATGCCCCGATCCGATGCGACGGCGATGCCGCCGGCATTCGGGTCGAAGGCCAAATATTTGACGAAGTCGGCATAGGGCAGGTCGCCCACCACCTTCTTGCCGTTGACGAAGAAGGTGGGCGTGCCATTCGCACCACTGCGAATGGCGCTCTCGAAGTCCGCTTCGACCCGTTGACGCGGCCCGCCACCAGCGATCGCCTTCGCCGCTTCGTCGACGTCGGCCCCGACCTCTTCCACGTAGCCACGCAGCGCCCGGTCGCTCAAATCGCGTTGGTTCTCGTACAGCGTGTCGTGCATCTCCCAGAACTTCCCCTGCAGCGCGACGGCCTCGGCCATCTCCGCCGCCGCCTCCGCGTGCGGATGGACGTCGGCGAGTGGGAGGTTGCGAAAGACGAAGCGCATCGAATCGGCGAAGTCCGCGCGCAACTTCTCCACTATCGGGTACGCCTGGCCGCAGTACGGACACTGGTAGTCGCCGTACTCGACGACCGTGAGTTTCGCGTCGCTGGGCCCGCTCGCGTGGTCGTCGGGTCCGACGGGGATC
>JBEKLD010000336.1:0-1276 GCA_050010375.1 Vulcanimicrobiaceae bacterium | reverse complement strand
AGGTCGACGTCGAGCCCGAGCTTGGTCAGCCACTCGCGCGCGTCGCGCCGCGTCTCCACCCAGTCGACCAGGCCCGCCGAGGTCGGCCAGTCGCCCAAACGCACGTTCTCGGCCACGCTCAGCGCGGGCACGAGCGCCAGCTCCTGCGCGATCGCCGCGATGCCGGCGTGCTGCGCGTCGGCCACGGACAGGAAGCGCGCGGGGCGGCCGTCCACGAGCAGCTCGCCGTCGTAGCTGCCGAAGGGGTGCACGCCGGAGAGCAGCTTGATCAGCGTGGACTTTCCCGCGCCGTTCTCGCCGCACAGCGCGTGCACCTCGCCCTCGCGCACGTCGAAGCTCACGTCCTTGAGCGCGACGACGCCCGGGAAGGTCTTGGTGACGCCGCGCGCCTCGAGCAGCGGAGCCGTCATTGGCGCTTCGGCCTCTGGTCCTCGGGAACGCCCTTGTAGACGTCGTCGTAGGAGTGGTAGCCGTCCTTGACGACGGTGGAAAGCAGGTTGTCGCGCGTCACCACGACGGTGTCGCGCAGGATGGTCGGGATCTTCGCGAAGCCGTTGTCCATCTCGTCGCGCGCCACCACCGGCCGGCCCTTGATGAGCCGGATCGCCGCGTCCAGCGCCGCGTCGACCTCCAGGCGCGTGGGCTTGTAGATGGTCGCGGCCTGCGCGCCCGCCGCGATGCGCTGGCAGGCGACCAGCTCCGCGTCCTGGCCGACGACCGGCACGGCCAGCCCCTCCTCGGTCAGCGCCTGGATGGCGCCGCCGGCGGTGCCGTCGTTGGCGCAGAGCACCGCGTCGATGTCGTGGCCGTACTTGGTCAGCGCGGCGTTCATGATCTTCTTGGCGTTCTCGGGCTTCCAGTCCTCGGCCCAGTCCTCGTGCACGACCTTGACCTCGCCCTTGGCGATCAGCGGCTTGAGCACGTTGTCCTGGCCTTCCTTCAAAAGGAAGGAGTTGTGGTCGGTCTTGGCGCCCTGGATGCGCACCAGGCGGACCGGCCGGCGGCCCTTGAGGCTGTCCAGCAGCGCCCGCGCCTGCATCTCGCCGATGCGGATCGTGTCGAACGACACGTACAGGTCCTCGTCGGCGCCGCTGATGAGACGGTCGTAGGAGATCACGGGGATGCCGGCCTCGTGCGCGAGCGTCACGGCCTTGGCCATCGCCGCGCCGTTGTGCGGCGCGATGATCAGCGCCCCCACGCGGCGGCTGATGAGCGCCTGCACGTCCTGCATCTGGCGCGTGTCGTCGCTGTTGGCGGCCTGGATCAGCAGGTCGAC
>JBEKLD010000335.1:0-1294 GCA_050010375.1 Vulcanimicrobiaceae bacterium | reverse complement strand
GCCGCCGCGCCCGCGTTCGCGCTCGGCTGCGGCGGTGCGCAGGCGAACGTCTCTCAGCCCGGCGCGACGCGCGCGCCCGTGGCGCCGAGCACCAGCTCGGACATCAAGGTCTTCACCGAGGCCTTGAGCGACGTGCCGCTCACGGGGGCGCAGCGGGGCGAGATCGACCACCTCGCGGCGGACGCGGACGGTCGGCACGCCAGCATCGCGGAGGCGCGCAAGGCGCTCGAGCTTGCGCTGGCCGATCAGGTCGACGCGGGCCACGTCGATCGTGGGGCCTTGCAGCCGAAGATCGACGCGATCGTGGCCGCGGTGCAGGCGACGCAGGCGCCGGACCGCGCCGCGTTCGAGAGGCTGCACGCCATCCTCGACCCCGACCAGCGCGTCGCGTTCGTCAACGCTCTCGAGGCGCACATCCACGACCGCGTGGGCGAGGTGCGCCACGGCGGGCCGATGCGCGAGTGGGCTGACGCGCTGAAGCTGACCGACGATCAGCAGAGCCGCATCCGCGTCATGATGAAGGACGAGATGGAGAAGTCGCACCCGATGAAGGAGGCGATGCACCACGCCGAGCGCGGCGCCAAGATCCTGGGCGCCTTCAAGGCCGACCGGTTCGTCTTCGACGAGGTCGCGCCGCAGCAGGACCTCCACGAGCGCGTCACGACCGGCGTCGACCGGTTCCTCGACCTGGCCAACCAGGTGCTGCCGCTGCTTACCCCTGAACAGCGAACGGCGGCGTCGCAGCGGCTTCGTTCGAAGGCCGGCTCGATCGGTTTCGGGCCGTGACGACCCCGTCGTCGACCCGGCGACGGCGAACGGCGTACCGGACGAGCAGGCCCGCGAGCGACGCGTAGTCGATCCCGACGGCGGCCGCCGCACGGGCCATGCCGGCCCCCGTCGACAGATCGCAGTTCGGGTTCACGTCGACCACGTAAGGGACGCCGTTCGCGCCGAGGCGCAGGTCGACCCGGCCGTAGTCGCGGACGCCGACCGCGCGGAAGGCGTCGGCCGCGGCGCGGCGGATGCGGGCGGCGACCGCGGTCGGGAGCGACGGGTGCAGGACCGGTACGGTGCCGAGGTCGTCGGCCGAGCCGCTCGTCCACTTGGCGTCGTACGAGACGATGCGGGGCACGTCGTCCGGCAGGGCGCCGAAGTCGATCTCGCTGAGCGGCAGGACGCGCGGCGTCGGATGCCCGAGGAGCGCGACGTTGAACTCGCGCCCATCGATGTATTGCTCGACCAGCGCCGGCTGGCGGAAGGTGCCGACCACCGCGTCGACCGCGCGGGCGAGGGC
>JBEKLD010000334.1:0-1322 GCA_050010375.1 Vulcanimicrobiaceae bacterium | reverse complement strand
GCGCGCGCTCTTCGATCGGTTTCAAACCGGCGGCTGCATCGAGCTGGCGATGGTTACCTACGTGCTGCTCGCCGACTGGTAACGTGAGCGGACGGACGCTGCGCGTCGGAATCGACGTCGGTGGAACGTTTACCGACGTCGTCGCGATCGATGCTGCGTCGCGCGGGTTGCTGGCGTCGGTCAAGGTTCCGACGTCGCACGACGCAGCCGAGGGCGTGGCCGCGGGAATCGTCGCCGGCATCGAACGGCTGCTCTCGCATCCGGCGATCGACGCGCGCGACGTTGCCTTCATCGCGCACTCTACGACCCAAGCGACGAATGCTTTGCTGGAAGGCGACCTCGCTCGCGTCGGCGTGCTCGGATTACTCGGCCGGTTGGGGTGGCCGGCGCGCGGACAGATGCAATTTGGTGCCGTTGCGCTCGGCGACGACGCGCGTTTTGCTCCGGAGTTTGCGTTCGCGCATGCCGACGGCGATTCGACCCTGCGCGCCGGGATCGACGCGCTCATCGCGCGCGGGGCCGAGGCAATCGCGGCGAGCGAGAGTTTCGGCGTCGATCGGCCGGAGCGGGAATCGGCCGCCGTCGAGTATGCGAAGGCGCGCGGCGTCGCCGCGACGAGCGGACACGACGTGAGTGGGTCGTACGGCTTGCGCGCGCGCACCCGCACGGCGGCGCTCAACGCGGCGATTCTCCCGAAGATGCTGCGCACCGCGCGCGTTACCGCGGCGGCCGTGGAACGCGCGGCGATCCCGGCGCCGCTCATGGTGATGCGCAGCGACGGCGGCGTGATGGACGTTGCGGAAGTCGAGCGCCGCCCGATCCTCACGCTGCTGTCGGGACCGGCGGCCGGAATCGCCGGCGCGCTTTTTTACGAGCGGCTGAGCGAGGGGATCTTCATCGAAGTCGGCGGCACGAGCTCCGACTGCTCCGCGATCCGCGCCGGCCGCCCGCAGATGCATCCCGCGCGAATCGGCGGCCACCGTACGATGCTGCGGACGCTCGACGTTCGCACGCTCGGGATCGGCGGCGGCAGCATGCTGCGCATCGGTCGCGACGTCATCGCCGACGTCGGGCCGCGCAGCGCTCATATTGCCGGTTGCGCGTATGCCTCGTTCGTCGAGCCGGCGGCGCTCGACGGAGCGCGATTAGAGCTGGTGGCCCCATTACCGCGGGACCGCCCTGAGTATGCGACGCTGGTTGCGCGCGACGGACGCCGCATTGCGTTAACGGCGACGTGCGCCGCAAACGTCGCCGGCACCGTTCCGGCCGGCGCTTTCGCAAGCGGCAACGCCGAGTCGGCGCGACGTGGATTTGAAATCCTT
>JBEKLD010000333.1:0-1324 GCA_050010375.1 Vulcanimicrobiaceae bacterium | reverse complement strand
CCGAACCCATGCAGCTCGGCCGCCCGCAGCGCCCCCATGCTGGCGGCGCCGAAGACGGGAACGCCCTCGGACATCGCCCACAGAATCTCCTTGTGCCAGACCGCGGGCGCGCCGGAGAAAAAGCCGTCGATGATTCCGATCGCCCGCGGCCGGCTCAGCGCGGCGCGATAGACGTCGCCCTGCGCGACCGGCGGCAGTGAGACAAAATCGCCGGCCCCCGCGATCTCCTCGGGGCGAAGCGTCGGGCCGACAAATACGATCGCGGTCATGGCGCGCGCAGCCGCGCCGCGCGCGCTCCGGGCGCGTAGTTCGCTGGATGATGATCCGAACCTTCGAGGCCCGGCACGATCATGCGGACCACCGGTATCCCGATCTCGGGACGCGTGAGATCGACGGCGATCGCCTGCTTGAGCCCGACCGACTGCAGCCGGTTGAGAAGGTGCTCGACTTCGGCTTCGGCGGTCTCGATGCGCCTGCCGGCGACTGACTGGAAATCTCGCGCGCCCCCGCCTTGTCTCATCAACGCGCGCGCCTCCGCGTTGCGGCGGCGAAGCGTCGCCGGATCGTAGTCGCCGGGCTCGATGTCCTCGCGCGAGCCGATGATGTAGGTCGTGCGCACCTGGGCCGCTTCCAGGATCGCGGCCCGAAGCGCGGTCTCGCGCTGAACGCGGCAGGCGGCGCCGACGCCGAAATGACCGCTCTCGCCCGTACGGTCGACGACGTAGCATTGGAACGCCGCTACGCCGACGTCGGTTGTGACGTCCCAGACCGCGACGTCGAGTTCGGCGTTCGCGAGCAGTTTTAGGATCGCCAGAGACTTCGGATCGTCGACCGTGGCGAGGCTCAGACGTCGGGCCTCCTGTTCTCGCGGCGGCATTTGCCGCCACAAGCTGGTCGCGTCGCGCTCGATGAGTTCGCAGAGCCCGTGGCGGACCGCCTCTGGAGAGCGGTTGCCGGACGCGAGACCATTGGTGCTCATCGACAGCGCGCCGCTCATCGGCGGCCCCGAAACGCGGAAATCCGCGTGGACGATCTCGAACGGCGCCCAGACCGGACCTCCGTCCATCAGGTTCAGCCCCTCGGCCCACAGGATCGGCAGGTGTGCATCGAAACCAGCCCCGGGGAGTCGCGGCAGTCCGTCGACGTCGACGACCGGCCAGTCCTCGCGCATTTCCGCGAACGTGGCCAGTCGCAGAAGAGCCCGCACATGCTCGGCGTGCCACGTCTCCGCGGCCTCCATCAGCGCGGAGGCTTTGGCGGCGGCGATGTCGATTCCCTTGCCGTTGAACACCGCGCTCGACCGGGCGTTCGGGCGGCAGACCAT
>JBEKLD010000332.1:0-1352 GCA_050010375.1 Vulcanimicrobiaceae bacterium | reverse complement strand
CGCCGACCGGTGCGCTGAGCGCGTCAGCGCCGGCGGGCGTCAGAAGGATGAGGTCCTGAGCGAGCCGAAGGCCTTCCTCGATCGTGGCCGCCAGAAAGACGTGACCGTGGCCTGTTTCGAGATTCGCCTTGTCAAACACGCGCCTCGGTTCGGGCAACGGCCCGGCGATGACGACGATCTTTTTCGCGTGATGCAGCCTCGCGAGAGCGCTCTCGAGCGCGACGAGGCCGGTCGCGTCGATCGTCGGGACCGCGCCGAGCGCAAGCACGATGACGCGGGCGCCGCCTCCTACCGTTTCGATGGTGCTCATCGCTCGCTGCGCGGCGCCGAAGAACAAGGGCCCCGCGATCTCGTACAGGCTGACGCCAGCCGGCACGGCGAGCGCACGGTCTTGCTCGGACGACGCGGCGACCAAGCGCGAACTCGTGAGCTCGGACATGCGCTGCATGAACAGCAGCGCTGCGAGGACGACCCCCACTCCAATCGCAACGACCATGTCGAAGACAACCGTCAGGCCGAAGCACGTCAGCAGTACGGCGACGTCGCTGCCCGGCGCGACCCGCAACATGTGCACGACGTGGCGAGCGTCGCTCATGTTCCATGCGATGAGGAGTAGGAGCGCCGCGAGTGCGGCCATCGGTACATAAGCGACGAGCGGGGCGGCGATCAGCACGGCCAAGAGAACGGTCAACGAGTGCACCACCGCGGCGATCGGCGAAGTCGCGCCTGCCCGGACGTTCGTGGCCGTTCGCGCGAGCGCACCGGTCGCTGCGATTCCACCGAAGAACGGCGTGATCACGTTGCCGATTCCCAGGCCGACGAGCTCGGCGTTGGGGTCGTGCTTTTTGCCCGTCATCGCGTCGGCGATCACGGCGGAAAGCAGACTCTCGATGGCTCCGAGCATCGCGATCGCCAGCGCGGGCGAAACGAGATCGCGCGCCGTGCCGATCGTGATGCCGCCCGACCCCCACGGCACGGTGGGCATCGGCGGGACCGGCGGGATGCCCGCGAACTCGTGGCCGTTGACGAAGGAGTGGAACCGCGAACCGATCGTCGCGACCCGGAATGCGGGCCACATGTGGGTGGCCAGGGTGGTCGCGAGCGTCACGGCGACGATGGCGACCAGAGGCGCCGGGATCGAACGCGTCAACCGCGGCCAGAGGATGAGCAGCCCGAGCGTCGCGGCGGCGACGACGAACTCCGCGGTAGACGCGCCGTGGCGCGCCGCCCACATGGTCGTGATTTTCTCGACATACGCGTCCGGTAGCTTCGAGACCGGCAGTCCGAGCACGTCTTTGACCTGCAGCGTGGCGATGACGGTCGCGATCCCCAACGTGAATCCGGTCGTCACA
>JBEKLD010000331.1:0-1365 GCA_050010375.1 Vulcanimicrobiaceae bacterium | reverse complement strand
CGACGGCCATCGCGTTCATGCCGCCGACCGCGGCGTTGAGCGTGATCGCGCCGATCGCGCGGGCGCCCGGAACGGCCTTGTTGACGACGCTCGCGCGCTCGGCGGTCGGAACGTAGTGACTCTTGAGGACGAAGCCGTCGATCCCCGCTTCGCCATACTGCGTCGCCAGCGTCAGGTCGTCGGTGATCCGATCCATGACGTCGGGCGCGACGTGCACGTGCAGGTCGACCGCGCCCTTGACCAGCGCCCGGGCTTTCTCGGATGCGTGCTCGGTGGTTGTGTCGGCGTGTGCGCACACAGGAATGGTTCTCCTGGAATCGTGTTACTTGAGCGCGGGTATCGCCGGCTCCATGCCGGTCTTGGTGATGACCGCCGCGGCGGCCGGCGTTTGGAGGAACGCGAGCAGCGCCTTTGCGGCCTCGACATGCTGGGCACCGACCACGACGCCACCCGAGAAGGTCGTGACCTTCTGGAGTTCAGGCGGGAGAAACCCGACGATGTCGATCCCCGCGACCGGGAGCAGCTCGCTGAGCTGTTGGAAGCCGATCTCGGCGTCACCTCGCGCCACGACCAAGCCGACCGGCTCGGCCGGGATCATCGAGCTCTTGTTCTTGATCTGGTCGGCGATGCCGAGGCGTGGAAACAAGTCGGTCGAGAGATAGACACCGCTCGCGCTGTCGGAGTAGGCGATCGACTTCGCCGCCAGCAGTGTGTTCTTGAACGCGGCGACCGTGCTGATGTCGGGTTTGGGCGCGCCGGCCCGCACCGCCATCGCGATGCGCGAGCGTGCCAGGTCGACGCGACCCTCGGCCGAGACCTTTCCTTGCTTGATGAGACCGTCGAGGGCATACCCGACGATGATCACGACGTCCGCCGCCTCGCCGCGCTGTAGGCGGGCGGGGATCGCTTGCGGCGTGTTCCCCATCGAGGGGCCGGAGATCAACACGATCGTGTTCCCGGTCGCGCGCTCGTAGGCCGGCGCGAGGTCACGCAGCGCCGCGGTAAAGCCGCCGGAGATCATCACGTCGACCTCAGCGGCGCGGGCCGCGCTGACCGTGCTGGTGAGGAGCAGAAGGCCCACGATCGCTGCCAGACCACGAGGGACGAACGAGAGCACTTTCATGGAACCCCCTTTCAGTGCCGAACGCATTACCATCCGCCGTGCCGCGCCAAGCTCCTCTTCAGGCGCGGAAAAGGGCAAACCGGCGTCGAAGCGCCGCCTGAACCCGCGTCCCTGAGCCCAGGCGTATCGCTCGACGAAGGAGCTGCACATGCTTCCTGGCCTGATGATGGACACGCCGTTGACGATCGGTTCGCTGATCGATCACGCCGCCCGCTGGTACGGCGACCGCGAGATCGTCACCC
>JBEKLD010000330.1:0-1366 GCA_050010375.1 Vulcanimicrobiaceae bacterium | reverse complement strand
CTCGATACCATCGACTTCGACGCGCGCGCCTTCGACGTTGGCGGCGACGGCGATCTCCGCGATGCGTGCAGCCTGATCGTCGCGTGTCCTTCGAGCGATGGCCAGTCGTTCGGACGATAATTGGCCGGGCGCCGCCAGGACCTGGTTCAGTGCGTCGGTGGCTTCCACCGCACGGCTCATTTGCGAGTAAACGAGGCCGATATTGTAAAGGACCGTGACATTCGGGACCAACTCGTAAGCGCGACGAAATTCGACGAGAGCTCCAGCGTTATCGCCGCCGTTGAACAGACGCAGGCCGCGGTCGAAGCGCTCGCCGGCCTCGGCGCGCACGGCTGCGGTCGGCGCACGTGGCGCGGTCGGCATCGAAGCGGTCGTCGGTGGTGAGGAGGATAAAACCGCGGTCCCGGGCTCGGCCGCCCCGGGCTTTGGGCCCGGCGGCACCGGGGGCGCCGGCACTGGCACGGACGAGGACGCTGACGGTGCGGGCTGCGATGCGAGCGACGAGCTTGAGGAGGGCGCGGCGGGCTGTTGGGCGCCGGCCGTGTCGGCCACCGTCGACGCCCCGAAGGTCGCGCCGAACGCTACAACGATTCCGCATCGCTTCATCGGAACGGGTTTTCCCCTGCAAGCCCCGTCCGGTCAACACGGCTCTTGGACGCAGGCTTCGCGCTTGGTTCCGGAGTTTGCGCGCTCGCCCGGGCACGGATCGCGGCAAACGGCACGCCTACTTCAATCGACTCGGCGCTGGAAGCCCCGCGCGCCGACGGTGCGATCTCCGGGAGCGCGAGCTTCGCGGACGCCGGCTCCGGTCGCTCGGGCCATCGCGCGACGCCAGCCGACGGGCTCACCGGCGCACTTGGCGTGCGGCTCGTTTCGGCCCAAAACGCTGCGGCACCCAGGACCGCTGCGACGATGGCACCCAGCGCGAGCAAAGCCGGCGCGCGCGAGGGTCCGCTCTGCCGAGGCACCGGGCCACTGCCCATCGTCGCGGCGAGGGCCGCGTCCGTCGAGGGCACCATCGCCGAGTTCGGCGCACCTTCGCCGACCGTCGGGGGCCGCCTCGAGGGACGGACCACCGCGCGCGGCGGCGTGGAACGATGAGCGGGCGCGTGCAGCGTGCGCACCCGCAGCGGCGCAAGCGCGTCGGCGAGTGCACGGGCACTTTGGAAACGCCGCTCCCGGTCCGCGGCCATCGCCCGCTCGACGATCGCGCAGAACGCTCGAGTCAGTGAAGGACGCCGCTCACGAAGTGACACGGCCTTGCCTTCATGGATGAGCACGGCCAACGCCTCAACCGAACGCGCGTCGTACGGTCGGGTGCCGGACGCGCACTCGTAGAGGATGACGCCCAACGAGTAGACATCGG
>JBEKLD010000329.1:0-1379 GCA_050010375.1 Vulcanimicrobiaceae bacterium | reverse complement strand
TCGTTTGATTGGAGCGGGTCAGCCGCAAAGCCAACGATTCGGCTGCGGAGCCCGCCTCGGCGGCGAGCGGGGGAACATCGACCTCGATCGTCGTCACGATCGACGGGCCCTTGACGAAGCGCGTCAGCCTCGGCGTCGCCACCTCGTCGACGAACGCCTGAACCTTGGTGAGCGCCGAGGCCGTCGTGGCGCCCGGCAGGCCACGAAACTCCCAATTGAACACGCATTCGCGCGCCAGGATGTTGCGCGCCGTTCCGCCGCGGATCATGCCGACATGCAGGGTTGAGTAAGGCGGGGTGAAGCGCGGGTCGAGCGGGCCCTCCTCGTAGGCGCGCGCGAGCCGGCCGATCTCGCTCACCACGTCGGCGGCCGCCGCGACGGCGTTCGCGCCGAGCGCCGGCAGCGCGGAATGGGCTTCATGCCCGGTCACGACCGTGCGAAAAGTCGCCACGCTCTTATGCGCGTCGGCTACCTTCATCATTGTCGGTTCGCCGACGATGACCGCGGTCGGGCGCGGCTCGTCCTTGCCGAACCGGGCGATAATGTCGCGCGAGCCGAGGCAGGTGGTCTCCTCGTCGTAACTCATGACGATATGGATCGGGCGCTTGAGGCGAGCATCGCGGAACACCGGCGTCATCGCCAGCACGCAAGCGTCGAAGCCCTTCATGTCGCAGGCGCCCCGGCCATAAAGGCGCCCCGACGCCTCGCGTAACGTGAACGGCGGGCTCGACCACGGCTGCCCCTCCACCGGCACGACGTCAGTATGGCCCGACAGGACCACGCCGCCATCGACGCGAGGCCCGATGGTGGCGAGGATCGCGGCCTTGTCGCCGGCGGCATTCGGGGCGCGTCGCGATTCGAGCCCATGCTCGCGCAGGTAGCCCTCGACAAAGCCGATGAGCGGCAGATTGGATGTGTCGCTGACGCTCTCGAAGGCGGTCAGCCGCGTGAGAAGCGCCTTGGCTTCGGCGAGACGGCCGCCGCTCGTCATCCGACCGCTCCGACAAAAGCGCGAGGCGCGTCGTCCACAACCACGCAGGCGGTGGACGGCGCGATCTGCGCCGCTAGAATGAGGATTGCATGTACGAAGCCGTTACGCATCAGGTCAAAGTCACCGTCGAGCCGACCTTCGATCCGGAACGCTCCGATCCGGACGAGCGGCGCTATTTCTGGCGCTACGCGATTGAGATCGTCAATCTCGGCGACAAATCTGTGACGCTGATAGAGCGGCACTGGCGGATTACCGACGCCGTCGGCAGGCAGCAGGAGGTGCGCGGACCCGGAGTTGTCGGCGAGCAGCCGACGATCGAGCCGGGCCAGTCGTTCCGCTACACCTCGGGCTGCCCGCTGACCACCTCGAGCGGGCTCATGGTCGGCGA
>JBEKLD010000328.1:0-1403 GCA_050010375.1 Vulcanimicrobiaceae bacterium | reverse complement strand
GTGCCCGGGAGCATCGCCGCGCCGACGGCGTCGCTCCATTTTACGCGCGAGCTGCTCGACGCGATCGCCGCACGAGGCATCGAGATCGTTCGTCTCACGTTAGACGTCGGGCTGGGAACCTTCCGTCCGGTTTCGGCGGAGCGGATTGACGATCACCGCATGCACGAGGAGCTCTACTCGATCGAACCCGAGGCAGCCGGCATCATCGAGAGCGCACGCCGAACGGGGCGCCGCGTCGTAGCCGCCGGCACCACGGTCGTCCGCGCCCTCGAGGGCAACGTTGCGCGATTCGGGCGGATAACGCCGGGCGAGCATGCGACGGAGATTTTCATCACGCCGGGTTTTGAGTTCCGCGCAATCGACGCACTCATTACGAACTTTCACCTGCCGCGTTCGACGTTGCTGATGCTCGTGAGCGCCTTTGCCGGGCGCGAGCGCGTGCTGCGCGCGTACGCCGATGCGGTGCGGCGTGGCTACCGATTCTTTTCGTTCGGCGACGCGATGTTCGCGTCGCGTGAGGGCAATGCGCGCGGTCGTCTTTGACGCGCCGGGCAGCGCGGACGTGCTGCACGTCGGCGAGATCGCCGTGCCGCATCCGGACGCCCGCGACGTGCTGGTCGCCGTCGAAGCCGCGGGCGTGTCGCGCGCGGACGTCATGCAGCGCAACGGTCACTATCCCCCGCCGCGCGGCGCGTCCCCGATTCTCGGGCTCGAGATTGCCGGAACGGTTGCGGCGGTCGGAACGTTGGTGACGCGCTGGAAACCCGGCGATGCCGTCTGCGCGCTGACCAACGGCGGCGGCTATGCCGAGTACGTCGCGGTTCCCGCGGGGCAAGTCTTGCCGATTCCCGACCGATGGAGCGCGATCGAAGCGGCGACGCTGCCGGAGAATGCGTTTACCGTGTACGACAACCTCGTGACGCGCGCGCGTCTGCGCCGGGGCGAGGTCGTGCTCGTTCACGGCGGCACGAGCGGGATCGGTTCGACGGCGATCATGTTTGCGCGCGCGCTCGGTGCTACGCCGGTTGCGACGGTGGGAACTTCGGAGAAACAAGCCGCGGCGCTGCGCTTCGGGGCCGCCGACGCGATCGACTACCGCACCGCCGACTTCGTCGAGGCGGTGCGCGCGTTCACGCACGGGCGCGGCGCCGATGTCGTGCTCGACATCGTCGGAGGCCCGTACATCGCGCGGGACCTCGAAGCACTGGCGCTCGACGGGCGCGTCGTCTGCCTCTCCACCGCGCAGGGCAGCCGGGTCGATCTCGACTTGCGCGCGCTGTTCGCCAAGCGCGCCGCCATCATGGCGTCGAGCTTGCGGCCGCGAACGGCGGCGCAAAAAGCCGGCATCGCGCGCAGGCTCGAGCGGCAGATCTGGCCGCTGCTGCCGAAGCGAGATCCGATCG
>JBEKLD010000327.1:0-1407 GCA_050010375.1 Vulcanimicrobiaceae bacterium | reverse complement strand
ACGAACTTCGGATCGATCCGATCGCGCATCTGGACGACGCAGTCGGCGACGTCGGTTCCGGCCGTGCGCGCGAGCTCGCGAAGCTCGCGCATGCTTTCGTCGGCGGCCGCGCGAACCCCCTTCGACTTGTCGCCGACGTGAACGAGGATCGCGCGCCCGTCTTTGGCGTGGACTTCGCGCGCCCGCGCCCGCCGCGCGAATTCGGCCTCGAGATCGGCCATGAGGCGTCCGACGTCGGCGTGCGCCTGAGCGAGCGGCAGCGGACCGATCTCGCGATACGGCGGCATCCCCTCGTCGCCGGCGGGCACGTTGTGGGCGTACACGAGCCATCGGGGCTCGCCGCCGTGCGCCAGTTGGATGGCGGCGACCAGATCGAGCCGCAAGCGGACCAGATCCACCAGATCGTCACGCGTGAGCGGCTCGCCTCGCAGGTGCGTATGGACGAGCCGCAGGCCGCGAAACCGACCTTGCGCGGCGCGCAGCCGTCCGATGTCGGGCAGCATCAGCTTCGACGCGTCGCCGACGATCACGGTGTCGACCTGGCCGGAACGGTGCACCAGCACGCCGACTTGGCGCCCGGTCTCGAGCGATACCGCGGCCAGCGATCGCGTGAGCTCCGGCGTGGTGATGTCGTCCGCCGGTACGCGGCGTCGGTAGAGGCGCTCAAGCGCCCGCAGGGCCGACGGCGGCAGTCCGGTCGTGTTTCCGTAAACTTGAATAGTCTTTTCCTAGCACACATTCCGGTTCCGCGCCGCGGCAGCGGCACGCCCCCGGGCCGACTGTCTGGCCTCGCGGGATGAGCGGACCGGAGGCGCGCGCAGGCGCGCGCCCGCGCCTGGCCGGTCGCTCGGCGGCCGGGTGCCGTTTACGTTCGAGGCCCTTCGGACGCGGCGAGCTCCGACAGCGCCCGCCCCGACATTCGGAAGATGCGCCACTCGTCCATCCTCTCGGCGCCGAGCGCGCGGTAGAAGGCGATAGCCGGCTCGTTCCAGTGAAGCGCCGACCACTCCATCCGGCCGCACCCGCGATCGGCGGCGATGCGGGCGACGGCGACGAGAAGCGCACGGCCGATGCCTTGGCGCCGGTGAGCGGCGTCGACAAAGAGATCTTCGAGATAGAGACCCGGCCGGGCGAGAAACGTCGAATACGTGTGAAAGAACAGCGCAAAGCCGACGACCGCGCCTTGCTCTTCCGCCAAGAGGACCTCGGCGTACCGGCACGCGCCGAACAAGTGCTCGCGCAGCTCCGCCTCGCCGCCGGCGATTTGGTGCTCGAGCCGCTCGTAACGGGCCAGCTCGCGAATGAGCCCCGCGATGGCGGGCACGTCGTCCGAACGGGCGGGGCGGATCGTCACCGGTTCAGTCATTCGTAACCATGCTATCATGGTCATATGAAGCGCGTGGCGGC
>JBEKLD010000326.1:0-1416 GCA_050010375.1 Vulcanimicrobiaceae bacterium | reverse complement strand
GCCCCGAGCTTGCGCCCGACGATCCCGACGTGGTCGCCGGGACGCCGTTCTTCGGTCTCAACCAGTGGCCGTCGCTGTACGGCTTTCGGACCACCGCGCTCGAGTACTTCGCGGCGATGAACGGCCTCGCGTTGGCGCTGATGCGCGCGTTCGCGATCGACCTGGGGCTGGCTGACGAGCGCTACTTCGCGGCGCGCTTCGATCGGCCGCTGGCGACGTTGCGGCTGCTGCGCTACCCGCCGCACCCGGGCGCCTTCGATGGCTCGCTCTACGGTGCGGCGCCGCACACGGACTACGGGATCTTGACCTTGCTCGCCCAAGACGAAACCGGTGGGTTGGAGGTGCGGGCGCGCGACGGCGGCTGGATCTCGGTCGAACCGATGCCGGGGACGTTGATCTGCAACATCGGCGACGCGCTGATGCGCTGGAGCAACGACGTCTACGTCTCGACCCCGCACCGGGTGGTGAACGTCTCCGGCCGCGAGCGCTACTCGATCGCGTTCTTCGCCGATCCCAACGCCGACGCGCTGATCGATTGTTTCCCCTCGTGCACGAGCGCCGATGCGCCGGCCAAGTATCCGCCGATCGAGTATGCCGCGTACCAGCGCGAGCGCTACGACGCAACCTACGGGCCGAAGACCCCCTGACCGTGCTCACCACGCCGCGCATCCCCGTCATCGACGTGGCCGACTTGTACGCGAGCCCGGCGGCGCTGCGCGCGCTGGCGCGGCGGATCGGCACCGCCGCGCGCGACGTCGGCTTCTTCTCGATCGTCAACCACGGCGTCCCCGAGCGGCTGGTAGCCGACGTCTTCACCGCCACGCGCGCCTTCTTCGCGCTGCCGCGCGAAGTGAAGGAGAGCGTCTCGCTCGAGCGCTCGCCACACTACCGCGGCTACGCGCGGATCGGTTTCGAGAAGCTCGACCCCGGCCGTCCGGGCGACGTCAAGGAGTCGTTCAACGTCGGTCGCGAGTTCGCACCCGACGATCCCGGCGTGCTGGCCGGCAAGCCGTTCCACGGCTGCAACCAATGGCCTGAGCTACCCGGCTTCCGCACCACGCTACTGACCTACTATGACGTCCTGCTCGACCTGGTCATCGCGCTGCACCGCGCGGTCGCGCTCGATCTGGGTGCCGACGAGCACACCTTCGCGCCGGACTTCGACCGGGCACTCGGAGTGCTGCGCCTGCTGCACTATCCACCGCATCCCGGCGACTTCGACGAGCGGCTGTTCGGCGCCGCGCCGCACACCGACTACGGGAACCTGACCTTACTCGCGCAGGACGACGTCGGCGGGCTCGAGGTCCGGATGCGCGACGGCACCTGGGTCGCCGTCCAGCCCGAGCCGGGCGCCTTCGTCTGCAACATCGGCGACTCGCTGATGCGCTGGAGCAACGACATCTACGTCTCGAATCC
>JBEKLD010000325.1:0-1418 GCA_050010375.1 Vulcanimicrobiaceae bacterium | reverse complement strand
CGGTTCGTCCCGCAAAAAGGACTGATGGCGCTGGTCCGCGCGCTCGGCACGATCCCGGCGCCGCTGCGCCCAGTCCTGCGCGCGGTCGGCGATGGCCCAGACCGCGAGGAGGCTGTACGGACCGCCGAGCAGCTCGGCGTCGTGCTCGAAGCGCCCGGCGTGGTCGACACGCCCACGCTTCGGCGCGCGATCGACGAATCGGCGCTGGTCGCCTTCCCGTCGCTCTGGGCGGAGCCGTTCGGGCGGGTCGGGATCGAGGCGTTCGCGCGCGGCCGCCCGGTCGTCGCCTCCGACGTCGGCGGCGTCTCGTCGTGGCTGATCCCCGATGGGAACGGGCTCCTGGTCCCGCGCGGCGACGAGCGCGCGCTGGGCGCCACGATCGCACGGCTGCTCGGCGACGACGCGCTGCGCCACCGGCTCGGCGCGCAGGCGCGTCGCGACGCGGAGCGCTACCGGCTCGCCCCCTTCATCGACCGCTTTCTCGCGATTGCGCTCGGGCACGCCTGATGTCGTCGATCGTCCACTCCTGGCCGTCCCAGGCGAGCCGCACCCACTCGACACTGGCGACGTGCTTCGCCGGATCGCCGGCCCGGTGCCCGTCGAGCGTGACCTGCACGACCCGGCCGGTGTCCTGCAGCACGGTGACGTTCAGGTCCGCGATGTCGCGATACCGGTCGACGAAGGCGCCCTGGCTCAATCGCGCCCGGTAGCGCGCGGAGAGCATCGCGTAGGCGAACGACCAGTGCTCGTCCTCGATCTGCTGGTAGAAGTTCTCCAGCACCGCGCCGAGGTCGGGATTCGTCGGCGCCGGCTGCGGCGACGCCGACGCCGACGAGCCGCCACTCCCCGAGGCGCAACCGGCCGAGAGCACCACGGCGAACGCCGCCGCGAGCAGAAGCCTCCCAACGCGCATCGCTGCCTCTTGGCGAGCCGCGGTTGGCCGCCCTGGAGTCCGGGGACCAGCGTGCGTGGTATCGAAACGCCTCGCGGATGTCGGCGCTTCGCAGGCTGGACGTCTTTCTCACGCTGCGCGGGTATCGCGCGGCGTGGCTGCCCGGCGACCTCATCAGCGGCGTGATGCTGGCGGCGATCGCCATCCCCGAACAGCTCGCGACGGCACGGCTGGCCGGCTTTCCGCCCGAGGCCGGTCTGATCGTGTTCGCCGCCGGGACGATTGCGTTCGCGATCTTCGGAGCGAATCCGTATCTGTCGGTCGGCGGCGATTCGACCATCGCGCCGATCTTCGCCGGATCGCTGGCGGCGCTGGTCGGAGCGAACAGCGCGCACTACGCTCCCTTAGCCAGCTTTCTCGCGATCGCGGTCGGCGCCGTGCTCATCGTCGCGGGGCTCGCTCGAGCGGGTTGGCTCGCGGATCTCCTCTCGGTCCCGGTGACGGTCGGCATCCTCGCCGGCATCGC
>JBEKLD010000324.1:0-1436 GCA_050010375.1 Vulcanimicrobiaceae bacterium | reverse complement strand
CGGTGATGCGCGCGCACATCGGCTTGTACGTCAACGAGTACAGCGACGACGTCGGCCCGGTCGGCATCGCCGCCGTCGAGGACCTCTTCGCGCGCGCGGCGGCGGCCGGTTTCATCGCCGCCGGGACGCGGCCCGAGTTCGTATGAGGCCGCGCTGGTCGCGCGCCGCGTTCTTGGCGGGCGCCGGCGCGGCACTCGCCGCGCCGCGCCGCGCGCGCGCGGCGGCGCCGCGGATCGCGCTGGGCGACGACGTCTTCGTCCGCGACGCGTGGCGCGAGCTGCGCGGGCGGACGCTGGGGATCATCACCAATCCCAGCGGCGTCCTCTCCAGCGGCGAGTCGGTCGTCGACGCGGTCGTGCGGGCGGGGAATCTGCGGGTGAAGGCGCTGTTCGGCCCCGAGCACGGCATCCGCGGGACGACCGGCGCCGGCGAACACGTCGCCTCGGCGGTCGACGCCCGCACCGGCCTGCCGGTCTACAGCCTCTACGGCGCGACGCGCCGTCCGACGGCGGCGATGCTGGACGGGATCGACGTGCTCGTGTTCGACATCCAGGACGTCGGCGCGCGGCCGTACACCTACGTCTCGACGATGGCCTACGTGATGCAGGCGGCGGCCGCGGCCGGCAAGGACGTCTGGGTGCTCGACCGCCCCAACCCGGTCGGCGGCCGGCTGATCGACGGCCCCGTCCTCGAGCCGCGCTTCGCCTCGTTCATCGGGCTCTACCCGATCCCCGAACGCCACGGGATGACGGTCGGCGAGTTGGCGCGGCTCTTCAACGAACAGTTCGGGATCGGCTGCAAGCTGCGCGTCGTCGCGATGGAGGGTTGGTCGCGCGAGATGCTCTGGGCCCAGACGGGGCTGGCGTGGGTGCCGACCTCGCCGAACATGCCCTACGCGCGCACGACGCTGGTCTACTTGGCGACGGGCTTAGTCGAGGACGGCGGCGTCAACAACGGCGTCGGGACCGACCGGCCCTTCGAGTACGCCGGCGGCGCCGGGTTCGATCCGGCGGCGTTGCGCGACACGCTAGCAGCACGCGCGATCCCGGGCATCGAGTTCGAGCCCGCCGAGTGGTCGCCGGCACGGGGCTATTGGGCCGGCCAGACGCTGCGCGGCGTGACCCTGAACGTCACCGAGCCGCATGTCTTCCCCAGCGTGCGCACGGCGGTCGAGATACTGTGCGCTGCCCGCGCGCAGGGGAAGTACGCCGTCGCCGGCGCAGCCGGGATGGATCGCGACTGGGGCACCGACGCGGTCCGGCTGAGCCTAGCGGCCGGCGCGAGCCCCGACACGATCGTCGCAGCCTGGGAGCCGCGGCTCCACGCCTTCCGCGCGCTGCGCGAACGTTACTTGTTGTACTGACTCATTCGCCGCGCAGGAGGCGGCGTTCGCGCAGCAGGCGGATCTGCCAGACGTGGATGAAGCGCTGGATCTC
>JBEKLD010000323.1:0-1439 GCA_050010375.1 Vulcanimicrobiaceae bacterium | reverse complement strand
CTCGATCTGGCGCGCCCGCTGCCGGCCGACGTGAAGGCCGCGCGCCGGCGCCTGCGCTGGAACACGGTCTGGAACCTCAACCTGGGCGTGGCGCGCGCGGACGTCTCCGACAAGCACTGGGTCTACTACCCGGAGAAGCGCTTCCCGTTCTACCGCGTCGGCTTCTCGCACAACTTCTCCTCCGCGCTGGCGCCGGCGGGCCACTCCGCGCTGTACGTCGAGGTCTCGCGCCCCGGCGGCGCGCGCGTGGACCGGCGCGCGCTGGAGAACGCGACGCTGCGCGGCCTGCGCGAGGCCGGCGTGCTGCGCCCGGGCGACGAGCTCTCGGCGAAGGCCTGGATGCCGATAAAAGTCGGCTACGTCGTCTATGACTTCGCGCGCGCGCCCGCGCTCGCCGTCATCTTCAAATACACGTCCTCCATGGGCGTCGAGTCGATCGGGCGCTACGGCGCCTGGAAGTACTCGTTCATGGAGGAGACCATCCTGGACGGCAAGCGCTGCGCCGAGCGCCTGGCCGGCCGCGCGCCCGCGCGCGACGCGGAGGACCTCGCGCCTTTGGAGACGCTCAAATGATGAAGCTCGACCGGCCGCTGTGCGTGTTCGACCTGGAGGCCACGGGCACGGACCCGGCCCAGGATCGCGTCGTCGACATCTGCGTGCTGCGCCTGGAGCCGGACGGACGCGAGACCTTGCTCCAATCGCTCGTCGACCCCGGCGTGCCCATCCCGCCGGAGGCGACCGCGATCCACAAGATCACCGACGCGATGGTCAGCGGCCAGCCGACCATGAAGGAGCTGGCTCCGCGCGTCCTGGAGATCCTCGCGGGGGCGGACGTCTCCGGCTTCAACGCCGCGAAGTACGACATCCCGCTGCTCACCGCCGAGCTCAAGCGCGCGGGCTTCGACTGGCCGTCCGCGGGGCGGCGCGTGGCCGACTCGTTCGTCATCTTCGCGCGCAAGGAGCGCCGCGACCTGACCGCGGCCTACAAGTTCTACTGCGGCAAGGACCTGTCCGGCGCGCACCGCGCCGAGGCCGACGTGCGCGCCGCCGCCGAGGTCCTCTTCGCCCAGGTGGAGCGCTACCCGGACCTGCCCAAGGACGTGGCCGGGCTGGACGCGTTCTGCGCGCAGGTCGACGCCTCGCGCGTCGACGCCGAGGGCAAGTTCGTCTGGCGCAACGGCGAGGCCGTGTTCGGCTTCGGCAACAAGCACAAGGGCAAGGCCCTGCGCGAGGTCGTCGCCGCCGACCGCGGCTACATCGACTGGATGGTCAACAAGGGCAACTTCAGCGCCGAGGTGATCAAGATCTGCAAGGACGCGCTCGCGGGCGTGTTTCCGGCCAAGAAAGATTCGGCCCGATGACAGTCTTCCCTCTCAAAATTCGGCGAGCAGAGTTCTTGCGCGCTCAGAATTGACTCCGTAGGAGTCAGGCGCCTGGAA
>JBEKLD010000322.1:0-1448 GCA_050010375.1 Vulcanimicrobiaceae bacterium | reverse complement strand
GCGCGGAACATCCGACGCCAGCGGCCACCGCGCGCGTTCGGCGGCGGCAAGAACTGCGTCCAGCAGCTCGGGCTGGCCGGGGGAGCGCTGCTCCACGCGCAGGGTCAACGGCGCATCGGCCACGCCGGACGGGCATGGCGCGTAGCTGATCACCACGTCGGCAAACGCCCGCTGCGCCTGCACGTATCGCTCGGCGTCGGGTTGCCGCCGCGCGAGATGCTTGAGCACCTCGGCCGGGGTGTACCCCCGCTTCGCGCAGTCGCGCAGACACTTCCAGTGCACCCGTAACGACTCCGCGGGATCGAGATAGACCGTCAGATCGAACGTCGACCGCAACGCCTCGGTCGACAATCCGAGGAGCCCGCGCGCGATCACGACCGCGCGTGGGGTAACCCGCTCGTCGGGGCCGAAGGTGCCGTTCGTGTGATTGTATACCGGCTTGGTGACCGACTCCCCGCGCCGAAGCGCGGCCAGATGCTCGGCCATCAGATCCAATCGATTGCAGTCCGGCGACAGCGCGGTGATGTCCAGCCGCTGCCGCTCGGCGCGGTCGTACTTGTGATAGTCGTCGAGGCAGAGGGCGGTCACCCGGCCGACGCCCAGGCGCTGCGCGATGGCCGCCGAGATCGTCGTTTTCCCGGAACCGGAGTCACCGACGACGCCGATCAGCACTGCGGTTGCCGCCATAAAAGAAGATGGGCAGAAAGGTCCGCGCCGTCCAGCCGTCGGCCACCGATGTAGCCGCGGGTGTACCTTATGTGCGCATGCGACGTCGCCGCCTCGCCGTCATCGCCGCTGCCCTGACCGTCGGGCCGCCCGTCGCCGCACAGGACGTCATCCGTCCCGCGCAGCAGTGGGAAACGCTCCGCACCGCGCACTTCACCGTGATGTTTCCCGCCACGACCCGCGAGTGGGCCACCGACCTCGCCGCGCGACTCGAGCCGATGCGCGATGCCGTGGCCACTGCCGTGGAGCACGTTCCGCGCCGACGCGTCACGATCCTCATCGACGACCCCTTCACCGTCGCCAACGGGTTCGCCCTGCCGTTCATCGGCTCCCCAACCATCGTCCTCTGGCCCGACCCGCCGACCCCCGAATCGGACATCGCCAACTTCGATCAGTGGCCGCCACTGCTCGCCACACACGAGTTCACCCACATCGCGCACCTCACGTGGCCGACGCGGAACCCGTGGCAGCGATTCATCTGGCGCCTCTTGCCCGAGAACCTGGGCCCCGTCGCCCGTCGATCGCCCAATTGGATCCGCGAGGGGTATGCGACCTATATCGAGGGACGCCTGTCCGGGCGCGGGCGCCCGACGAGCGCCTACCGCGCCGCGACCCTGCGCGCCTTCGCCGTCGAAGGGCAGCTGCCCGCGTACGGCGCGCTCGATGGCTCCGGCCGATACGAGGGCGACGCCATGCCGTACCTCGCCGGCTCGGCCTTTCTC
>JBEKLD010000321.1:0-1460 GCA_050010375.1 Vulcanimicrobiaceae bacterium | reverse complement strand
CTGCGCATCGCGGTGCAGGGCTCGATCAACTCGCTCAACCCGATCCTCGCGACGAACACGACCGAGGCGATGGTGACGCGGCTATCGAGCGATCTACTCGTCAGCGTCGACGCGACCGGAACGCACGAGATCCCGATGCTCGCCGCAACGGTGCCGACGGTCGAGAACGGCGGCGTCAGCAAGGACGGACTCACCGTCACCTACCATCTGCGCCGCAACGTGCGCTGGCAGGACGGTGCGCCGTTCACCAGCCGCGACGTGAAATTCTCCTACGAGGCGCTGATGAATCCGGCCAACGACGTCAGTTCGCGCACCGGCTTCCTCGTGATAGAGCGGGTCGAGACGCCCGATCCGTTCACGATCGTGTTCCACCTGCGGCGGCCGTTCGCGCCGTTCGTCGGGACCGTGTTCGCCGAGAGCGACGCGCCGTATTACCTCGCGCCGGCCTCGCTGCTGCGCGGCCCGCTCGAGCGCTCCGCGATCGCCGGCGCGCCGATCGGCACCGGGCCGTATCGTCTGGTGCGCTGGGTGCACGGCGACCACCTCGAGCTGGCCGCGAACCCGGCCTATTGGGGCGGTCCGCCGTCGATCCCGCGCATCACGATGCGCTTCATCTCGGATGAGAACAGCCAGCTGGTCGGGCTGCGCACCGGCGAGCTCGACGGCGTGATCGGGCTCTCGGCGAACGCGGCCGCCGGCGCGACGAACATCCCGCACGTGCGCGTCGTGACGGCGCCGCTCAACGCCTACTACGGGATCATGATGAACACCGCGCGCGGCCCGACGCGCGACGTGCGCGTCCGCCGCGCGATCGCCGAGACGCTCGACGCAGCCGCCTTCCGGGCCGACGTCACCCACGGTCTGTACGCGCCGGCGATCGCCGACCTGCCGACCGCGCTGTGGGCAGCGGACCGCAGGCTGCGGCCGATCCCGCACGATCCGCTCGACGCGGCCCGCCTCTTCGCGGCGGCCGGCTTCGGTCCGGCGCACCGGCTCGGTCTCGACCTAGCGATCATCGGCAACTTCCAGACCCATCGCGTCGAGGCCGTCGCACTGCAGAGCGCGCTGCGCGCGCTCGACGTCGACGTGCGCGTCCACTCCTACATCGGCAACCTCTACGACGCGCCACCGGCCCTCGGCGGGATCCTCAGCCGCGGGCACTACGACATCGCGATCTACGGCTGGTACGCCGGAATGGACCCTGACGACAGCGGTCAGTTCACCTGCGACCAGCGGCCGCCGGCCGGCTACGATCATTCCTTCTACTGCAGCGCGGCGATGGACGCGGCGCAGCGCGACGCGCTGCGCGCGTACGACGTGCCGACGCGCCGTGCGGCGTACGCGCGGATCGAGGCGCTGCTGCTGCGCGACGTACCGATCGCCTTCCTGGCCTCGCCGGTCGCGATCTCGGCGCTGCGCGACGACCTGGGCGGCTTCGCGCCGACCTTGGTGACGCAGGA
>JBEKLD010000320.1:0-1472 GCA_050010375.1 Vulcanimicrobiaceae bacterium | reverse complement strand
GTCCGAAAGGCCGGCCATCGGCGCGCTGCGGTCGCGCCCGCGGCCGGCTGAACCAACTCGCCAAGGCGCGGATCCAAGCGCGCCCTCGGACGGCCAGAGGCCACTCGTGGGCGGTTCGCGGCGTCCGAGCCGATTCTCGCGCTGATGGCCTATCCGGCGAGCGTCACGAGAGCGCTCTTCATGTGCCCTGCACCGCCGGGCGGGGCCGGGAAATCGGCCGGTTCGGGCAAATCCTTGACTTGAGTCGGTTCCCGGCCGACCTGGCGGCAGGCCTCGAACAGGATGCGACGGAACCTGGACGCGGAAATTCCCCGATGGTTCGTGCAGGCAAGCAGCCGGCCGCCCGGACCGAGTACCGCGAGCGCGGCCGCGGCGAGTGCCCCGTAATCCTCGTCGGCAACGAAGCGTCCCTTGCGCGTGGTGGAATAGCTCGGCGGGTCCAGCGCGACGATATCGAATCGCTCGCCGCGACGGGCCACGCGCGCAAGCCACGTAAACACGTCGTCCACCACCAACGCGTGATCACCCGATTGAAGGACGCCCGCGTGAGCGAGGTTTGCACGACCGCGATCGAGAGCCGCCAGGGAGGCATCGACGCTCACCGTGCGCGAAGATCCTCCCAGGGCCGCGCAGACGGTGAACGCGCACGTATACGAAAATAGGTTCGCGAAGCTTTTTCCCGCCGCCAGGTCTCGCACGCGACGGCGATTGCTCCTTTGGTCGAGAAACAGTCCCGTCGACAGGCCATCGCCCAGCCGAACGAGCAACGGCACGCCCTCCTCGAGGATCGAAAACTCCTCGGGTGCAGCCGCTCCCCGAGCGGGGTGGGGTGGCGCGATATCGACTCGCCGCGTGTCGACGAGCAGGTTCGCCTGCTTCGGGCGCACCTTGACGTAGACGCCGTCGAAACCCAACGCGCCGAGGCGATCGAGCACACGTTGCTTGCGTGCCGCATCGGCCCACGGACCGTCGGTCCCGTAGAATTGCGCCACCAGCCACGCACCGTACACGTCGACCGCCAGGCGAGGCATGGCGTCTCCGTCTTCGTTGACCAGTCGAAACGCCGTCGTCGTGCGATCCGCGCCGTACAAATCGCTGCGGCCGAGGCCCCAACGGCGCTCGACGGCATGTTCGAGCGCGAGGTCGAGCGTCGCGTCGTCGTCGTAGATGGCGTCGCCGGCGTCGCCGCCGTCGAGCCACGCCGCGAACTCGGCAGGAGCCGCGGCCGCAAGATCGAGCCGACGCCCCGACGTCGGGTGAGTCAAGGCGAGCGCGCAAGCGTGCAGCATCAGACGGGGCGCCCGAGCGCCGCCGTACAGGGGGTCCCCGCCGATCGGCGAGCCGACATGCGCCAGCTGCGCGCGCGCCTGATGCGTGCGACCGGTGCGCAGGTCGAGCTCGAGCATCGCCCGATCGCCCCGTCGGGCGAGACAGCGCACCTGAGTGACCGCCGCCTTCGCGCCAGGCGAGCG
>JBEKLD010000319.1:0-1482 GCA_050010375.1 Vulcanimicrobiaceae bacterium | reverse complement strand
CGCGCGGCCGGATGGCGGCGACGTAGACGTCGGAGACCCCGTCCCGCAGGTTGTCGCGCGGGTCGCTCCACGCGACCCACGCCGCGTCGCCGCTCCGCGCGAGGGCCACGTCGCTCGCGTCGCCCGGGGCGCTCGTGATGCGCTCCTCGCGGCCGACCCGCGCGAGGTCCCGATCGACCTTCGCCGCGTAGACCTCGCCGTTGCCGTCGCGCCCGTCGACCCACGCGACGAGCCAGCCGTCGTCGGCCCAGGCGATGGCCACGCTGCTCGCGTCGCCCTTGGCGGTCGTCAGTTGCACCTCGTTGTTGCGGTGGCCACGGCGATCGAGGTGGGCCACGTGGACCTGCGGGTCGTGCGCGTCGCGGCCGACCCACGCGACGGCCGCGCCATCCTCGGCGTGCGGACCGGCGGCGAGCGCGACGCCGCCGGCGGCCACGGCGCGGGTCGTGAGCGTGCTCGGGACGCCGCGGACGCGTCCATCGCGATCGAGCGTGCGGAGCGTGACGACGGCGCCCCGCCCGTGGCGATCGTCGGCGCTGACGATCAGATCAAGTACACGCATTTGACCTCGCCCGCCGACGGCGCAAGCGACTTGCGCGCGGCTTTTGCACCGAGCCTCGACCTTTTGCGCGGGCGGCTCTCCACCATGCCGGACCGCGCCATTGCGGTCGTTGCCGCGCAGGACCCGACAAAGCCCGGGCGAGACAGCATCCTGATCCAGCGTTTTCTCGACCGGCCGGCCATCGTCGTGGCCGTCGCCGTCGGCTCCGACGCCGAACTCGCGTCCGGCAACGACGGCGCGCCGATCGTGCTGGCGGTGAAATATATCGGCGATCGCCTGCTCAATAAGATCGGCGATAACCTGCAGGTCAACGAACTGCGCCATTTCGACGATTCGACACAGGCCGGCGACGACCGCATCACCGAACTGGCCGACAGCCAAGGCAACGTCATCGCGCGCTTCGCCTGGAAGCCGACACGACCCGGCGCGGCGATCGTGGCGAGCGTGCTGCCTTTCATTGCCGTGGCGCTGGCTGGCTTCGCGCTCCTGGCGGGTCTGGTGATACGCTACATGCGGCGTACCGCGGCGGCGATCGCGACCGGCGAGCAGCGGCTGCGTCACCTCGCCTGGCACGACCCGGTATCCGGCCTGCCCAATCGTATCTATTTCGGCGAACGGCTCGAACAAGCGATCGGCGAGGTGCGCGGCGGCAGCCTGTCCGCCGCGGTCTTCTACATCGATCTCGACCACTTCAAGGACGTCAACGATACGCTCGGCCACCATATCGGCGACGAGCTCATCCTCAATGTCACGCAGCGATTGAGCCGCATCATGCGCGGCGACGATCTGGTGGCGCGTCTCGGCGGCGACGAATTCGCCATCATCACCACCTGCGCATCGGATTCCTATTCGCTCCAAGCCATCGCCGGCCGCATCATTTCGGCGGTCTGCGCACCCTATCAGATCAGCGGCCACAACAT
>JBEKLD010000318.1:0-1484 GCA_050010375.1 Vulcanimicrobiaceae bacterium | reverse complement strand
GCGAACGCCGTCGTGAAGCGGCCGGGGATCGCGAAGACGCCCGTCTCGCCCAGCTCCTCTAAGGTCGGGACGCTCCCGTCGGCGCGCGGCCGGGTCACGACCAGCGGGCCGCAGCCGCGGCCGAGCGCGCCGCCCGAGCGCAGGATGCGGTAGCGCTCGAGCAGATACGGGATCGCGCCGTAGCTGACTTTGGTGAGCGCGAACCGGCCGTGGCGGGCGGCCTCGTTGAGCGCCTCGACGTCGTCGAGGACGACCTCGACCTGCGGCGCGTCGGGGAGCAGTCCGTTGGTCAGCGCCGCGAAGATGTAGGTGTCGTTCGGACAGGGCGAATAGGCGAGCGAATAGGTCATCGGGAGAAGAGAACGTCGAGCAGGATCTGGGTCGTTTCGACCGCCGCGTTCGCGCCGGCGGCGAAGTCCCAGCCGGTCGTCGCGCGGTCGCCGACGACGTTCGAGACGCCGCGGATCTCGATCGCGGGGACGCCCGCGTCACGCGCCGCGCGCAGCACCGCGAAACCTTCCATCGATTCGACGTCGGCCCGATAGCGCACGGCGAGCAGCTGCGCGCGCGCATCGGTGCTGGTCACGGTCGCCGAGGTTACGCCGCGGCCGAGGATCACCGGTGCGATCCCGCCGACGAACGGGGCGATCAGTCCGGGATCGGCCTCGACGGTCCGTTCGAGCGCGGCGCCATCGGGGAGCGGGAACGCCGAGCCATCCTCCAAGCCCAGCTCGACGTAGTCTTCGCGCGTGCAGACGACCACGTCGCCGACCGCGCAACGATCGCGAAAGCCGCCGGCGATGCCGGCGTTGATCACCGCGCGGTACTTGCGATGCGCGAGCGTGCGCGCCGTGCCCAGCGCGGCTTCGACCGGACCGACGCCGACCGCGACGACCTCGACGCCCTCACGCGGCGCGAGCTCAGCGAGCTCGCGCGCTACCGCGCAGACGACGAGGACCGGGGCGTCGTAAGGATGTGCCCGATCCACAAGGGTCCGACGAGCAGGTGCACGAGGTTGGTGAAAAAGGCCGGCTTCTTCCCTTCGTACGCGTGACCGACGAATTGGAAGATCCAGCCGACGACGAACAGCGCGATCGCCCACGGCCAGCTGACGTAGGCCGAGAGGAACCAGAGGACGAGCATCCCGACGACGGCGGCGAGCGCCTGGGCGCGCGCCAGCACCACGTAGTAGATGCAGACCGCCAGGGTGACCGCCAGCGCGATCGGTGCGCCGTGCGGGAGCGCGCGCACCAGCGCTTGGATCGCCAGCACGATGAGCGGGATACCGATCTCGTGGCAGATCCGATTGCGCGGATCGGTGTGATAGGCGCCGTATTCGGCAAACAGCTGGTCGGCACTGGGCTGGGCCATCGAGACTACCTCACGCCGATGAACTTGTGCGTCTGCAGCGAGAGGCGCAGCCGCGCCGGTGCGTCCTTCGCGGCGGCGACCGCCAGCGCGACGTTGGCGGGTTTGTTACCCTC
>JBEKLD010000317.1:0-1485 GCA_050010375.1 Vulcanimicrobiaceae bacterium | reverse complement strand
TGCGGCCCTATCTCGAGCCCGAAATCGCCGCGCGGCTCTCCGCGCCGCTGCACGACGCGACCGATGGCGCGATCCTCATGGTCGGCGGAGTCATCGCGGCGCAGAGGGAAGCCGCGCAATGACAGCTCCGAACCTACGCCTCATCCTGAGGCGCCCCGAAGGGGCCTCGAAGGATGATCCAGGACGCGCCCGGCCGGCGGAGCCCACTGGACCATGCTTCGAGGCCCCGCTTGCGCGGGGCGCCTCAGCATGAGGGCAGAGATCGTCATCGGTCGGCTTGGGAGTTCGGCGCAATGAAAGTGCTCGCCGGGGCGCGCATCTTCGACGGCGAACGGCTACGCGACGACTGCGCGCTGGTGATCGACGGCGATTCGATCCAGGCGCTGACCCGGTTCGGAGACCGCCCGCGCGGCGGCGAGCAGATGGACCTCGGCGGCGGGATTCTCGCGCCCGGCTTCGTCGATTGGCAGGTCAACGGCGGCGGCGGCGTGCTGTTCAACGCCGACCCGACCGTGGAGGGGATCGCCGCGATCGCCGCCGCGCATCGGCGCGCCGGCGTCACCGGCTTCCTGCCGACGGTCGTGACCGATGCGCCGCGCGTGCTGACGCAAGCGCTGGCGGCGGCGCGCGAGGCGCAGAAACGCGTTCCCGGCGCGCTCGGGGTCCATGTCGAGGGACCGTTCATCGACCGGCGGCGCAAGGGCGTGCATCCGGCCGAATTCATCCGTCCGATGCTGGAAAGCGACGCCGACGCCCTGATCGGCGCACACGCTGGCGTAATGGTCGTCACGCTCGCCCCGGCATCGGTGACGCTGGAGCGGATCGCGCGCCTGGCGAAGTCCGGGATCGTGGTCAGCCTCGGCCATTCGGACGCCAGCGCGGAGGAAGCGGGAAGCGTCTTCGGCGCCGGCGCCAGCGCAGTCACCCATCTCTATAACGCAATGAGCCAGCTTTCCTCGCGCGCGCCGGGGGTCGTCGGCGCGGCGCTTGCGGAAACGCGCATCGTCTGCGGCCTTATCGCCGACGGCGAGCACGCCCATCCCGCCGCCTATCGCGCGGCGATCGCCGCCAAGGGCGCGCGCGGCGTCGCCCTCGTCTCCGACGCTATGCCGCCGGCCGCCGGCGGGCCGGACGTGTTCGAATTGCAGGGGCGGCGGATGACCCGCGTCGGACATAAGCTCGTCGCCGAGGACGGAACGCTCGCCGGCGCTGCGATCACCATGCGTGACGCGGTCGACTATGTCGTGAATACGCTCGATATCCCGCTCGCCGACGCGCTGACGATGGCGACGCTGACTCCGGCGAAACTCCTCCGCGTCGACGATCGGATCGGCCGGCTCAAGTCCGGCCTCCGCGCCGATCTCGTGCACCTGACGGACGATCTTCGGGTGGCCGAGGTTTGGGCAGGCGGGCGCTCCCTCGCGGAGATCGAGGCGGCGGCCTGACCCGCCTCTGCTGGAGTCGGCTGCCAGCGTCACCCCACCA
>JBEKLD010000316.1:0-1499 GCA_050010375.1 Vulcanimicrobiaceae bacterium | reverse complement strand
GGCCGCCGCCAGCGGCGCCGGCGCGGCTGGCCCGAGCGCGATGCCGCCGACTTTGTCCTTGAGCTCGATGACGATGCGCTGGCCGAGCTTCGGGCCGACGCCCTCGGCCTCGGTGAGCGCCGCCTTGTCTTGCGCCGCGATCGCGGTCGCCAGCGCGTCGGGCGCCAGCACCGAGAGGATCGCGAGCGCGATCCGCGCGCCGACGCCTTGCACGGTCGTAAGCAAGCGGAACCATTCGCGCTCGGCCTCGTCGGCGAAGCCGTAGAGATGGATGTGATCCTCGCGCACATGCGTCTCGATCAGCAGCCGCAGCGGCTCGCCGCGCGGCGGCGCCTTCGCCAGCGTGCGGCTCGAGGCGAAGACGAGATAGCCGACGCCGTTGACGTCGACGACCATGCTGTCGTCGGCCGTATGATCGACGACACCCGCCAGCATCGCGATCACGGCGCCGCTCCTGCCGCCAATGCGATGACGCGCGCCGTCGCCGCGTGATGGGCGTGACAGATCGCGACCGCGAGCGCGTCGGAGGCGTCGGCGCCGCCCGCCGCGCCCGGCAGCAGGCGCCGCACCATCATCTGCACCTGCGTCTTGTCGGCATGGCCGACGCCGACCACCGATTTCTTGACGAGGTTGGTCGCGTATTCGAACACCGGAATGCCGCGCTCGGCCGGCGCCAGCAGCACGATGCCGCGCGCCATGCCGAGCTTCAGGGTCGAGCCCGGGTTCTTGTTGACGAAGGTCTCCTCGACCGCGGCCGCATCGGGCTGAAACCGGTCCAGCACCTCGCCGAGCAGGCGATAAAGCTCGCCGAGACGGGTCGCGAGCGGCACATCGGCATGCGTCGTCGCCACGCCCTGCGCCACATGCTTCAGGCGATTGCCGTCGACGTCGATGACGCCCCAGCCGGTATTGCGTAATCCCGGATCGAGACCGAGCAGCCGCATCAAGATGTCCTTGGCGAGCGTACGAGCGTGATCAAGCGCTCAAGCGCGCCATGATGTCGTCGGAAACCTCGAAATTCGCGAACACGTTCTGCACGTCGTCGCTGTCTTCGAGGGCCTCCAGCATCTTGAACAGCGCCTCCGCGGTTTCGCCGTCGACCGGAGTCGACGTCTTGGGCTTCCACACCACCCGCGCCGCGGCCGGCGCGCCGAAACGCTGCTCGAGCGCGTCGCGCACCGCACCGAGGCTGTCGGCCGCGCACAGCACGATATGCTCGTCGGCGCTGCTTTCGACGTCGTCGGCGCCGGCCTCGACCGCAGCCTCGAATATCGCATCGCTCGATGCCGTCGCCGCCGGATAGGTGATCTGGCCGACGCGATCGAACATGAAGCTGACGCTGTTCGTCTCGCCGAGATTGCCGCCCGCCTTGGTGAAAGCGGCCCGCACCTCGCTCGCGGTGCGGTTGCGGTTGTCGGTCAGGCTTTCGACGATCACGGCGACGCCGCCGGGGCCATAACCCTCATAGCGCATCTCTTCGAAATTGTCGGCTTCGGCGC
>JBEKLD010000315.1:0-1501 GCA_050010375.1 Vulcanimicrobiaceae bacterium | reverse complement strand
TGTGGTTTTGATCCGGCTTTGAGGCTGGCTCGTCACAACCTCGCCACGGCGTCGCGAAGCCGCGCGATCGGTGCCATCAAGCGGCGACGAGCACGAGCTTCGTCACCTCCGGCGGAGCGCCGATGCGCGACGGCGGGCCGACCGTGCCGAATCCACGATTTACGTAAAGAGACGTGGCGCCCACCTGGTAGAGGCCGGCGACGTAGCGAAGAAAGAGCTCCGTAGGACGAAAGCCGGGGTTGATCTGACCGCCGTGCGTGTGGCCGCTCAGCTGCAGCGCCACCCGCCCAGGCCAATCGTCCACCGTCAGCGGTTGGTGCGACAAAAGAACGCGCGGTGCCTCCGAACGGACGCTGCGGATCGCCCGATCGAGGAGCGGGCCTGGGCGTCCGTACCTCTTGGCCCAGCGGTCGTCGACGCCGAGCAGGGCGAAGCCGCCGCCGTCCTTCGCGCGCACCAGCTTGCCGTCGTTGACGAGCAAGTCGATGCCCGCGGCGCGAATAGCGGCGCCGACCTCCTCGGCCCCCGCGTAGTAGTCATGGTTGCCGAAGATCGCCGTGATCCCGTCGCGCGCGGGGAGGTCGGCGATTCTTCGCGCGATGGCGGGCGCGCACGACGCGTCGAAGTCGACGAGGTCGCCGGTGACGACGATGAGGTCCGGCCGCGCCCTGCGGACGAGATCGAAGCCACCCTCCATCATCCGCGCGTCGAGGTGATCGCCCGCGTGGACGTCGCTGATCTGCGCGATGACGTAGCCGTCGAGCGCGCGCGGCAGCCCCGCGATGCGCACGGGGACCTCGGTCATCTCGAACTCGTACCGGCCGCGCGCCGCGCCCCACCCGAGCGCCGCCGCGGAGGTGCCGAGCATCGCGATGCCGCCGATCCGCTCGACGGCCTGCCGCCGCGTGATCGCCCCGGCCTCGCGGATGGCGGACGGCGAATGCGCCGTCGACGGGCGCCGCGACCAGAGCCAGGTGGACGCCCGGAGCACGGCGATCGGCAGCGACGCGATCCCGAACGTCATCGCCACGACGTCGAGCGCGGTGTTGACGTCATCGGCGGGGGCGCTGTGCCAGCGAATGACGATGAGCCGCGTCGCCAGGTGCACGGCGACGAAGGCCGCTGCGCCGCCGGCGACGGCCCTCGGGTGCGCCCGCACCCAGGGGAACGCGCTCGACCCCCACCAGTAAAGGATGGCGCAGAAGACGACCAGCAGCGCGCAGGTGACCGCGATGAACACCGACGCCGGGGACAGATAGCATGCGCTGCGCGGCAGCGCGTGGCGGCGTCAGTACGTCGTCGTAACGAAATCCGTCTTCGGGTTCTGCGCCCAGCGCAGGCCCCGCACCGAGCGGTCGATGCACGCGGCGACGCCGTTGTTGGGCGGGTTCGTGGAGACCGTGACGCCGATGGGCGCGCCCATCTTCACGGCCACGCGGACGGTGACCTTCATGTCGTCGGGCGCGCCGCAGGCGGGGACGAAGGAGGCGTTGCGGAGCGG
>JBEKLD010000314.1:0-1504 GCA_050010375.1 Vulcanimicrobiaceae bacterium | reverse complement strand
GGCGGCCTGGCGCAAGACCTCCCGGCCGGTTTCCTCGACAAGCTCGACGGCGTCATCGGGATGTACGAGCCGCGCATGCGCGACCTGCGCGGCCTGTTGCAGAAGAACCCGATCCTCCAGGACCGTATGATCGACGTCGGGATTCTCGAGGCCGAAGAGGCGGTCGCGTGGGGGATGACCGGCGCGATCCTGCGCGCGACCGGGATCGCCTACGACGTGCGCAAGGCCTTCCCGTACAGCGGTTACGACCGCTACGAGTTCGACGTCCCGACCCGCACCGAGGGCGACGCCTACGCGCGCTTCCTGGTGCGGCTGGACGAGATGGACGAGTCGATGCGGATCATCCGCCAGGTGCGCAAGGAACTCAACGAGCCCGGCAACTGGCAGATTGCCGACACGAAGTTCGTCCCGCCGCCCAAAGAGACGATCGCGCTCTCGATGGAGGCGCTGATCCATCACTTCAAGCTGGTCTCGGAGTCGTTCCGCGTCCCGGCCGGCGACGTCTATCAGGCCGTCGAGGGACCGCGCGGCGAGCTAGGCTACTACGTCGTCTCCAACGGCGACAACCGCCCCTGGCGCGTGCGCACCCGCCCGCCCTCGATGTACAACCTGCAGGTGCTCAAGAAGATCGCGCTGGGCGAGCTGATCGCCGACATGGTCGTCATGATCGGCTCGCTCGACCCCGTCTTCGGCGAGGTCGACCGGTGAGCGTGCAGACGCAGGCCGACGCGGCGACCGGCGTCCATCCGGGCCCCGATCTCGTCGCCGACTGGAGCCCGTACCTGCATCGTGCGGGGCATCCGTTCGACGAGCTGCACGCGCGCTTGCGGCCCGAGATCGAGGCGATCGTCGCGCAGTACGAAGAGCGGCGCTCGGCGCTGCTCCCGCTCGCGCACCTGTTCCAAGAGCACGAGGGGTTCGTCTCGCCCAACGCCGTCGCGGTCATCGCGCACACGCTCGACGAGACGCTGGCCACGGTCGAGTCGACGCTCTCGTTCTATACGCTGTTCTACCGGCGGCCGGTCGGGAAGTACATGGTCCAGGTCTGCCGCAACCTGTCGTGCCTGCTCAACGGCGCCGAGGCGCTCATGGAGCACGTCCGCGCGCGGCTGGGCGTCGGCCACCTCGAGACGACCGACGACGGCGTCTTCTCGTACGAAGAAGTCGAGTGTCTGGCAGCCTGCGACCGCGCGCCGTGCGCGCAGGTCAACCTCGAGTTCGTCTACGACCTCACCCCGGAGAAGGTCGACGCGTTGCTGGCCGACTTGCGAGCCGGGACGCACGGGATCGCGCCGCTGGTGCAGACGCTCGCGCCCGGGCGGAGCTGGAAACTCGCGCAGGATACCGGCCGCAAGTCGGCCGGCGCGCGCGGCGTGAGCGACCCCAACAACGCCGGCGGGATCGGCGACCCCAGCGGCCTGAAGATGTTCGACCTGATCGTCGGCCGGCCGCAGTACGAGGTGCGCTCGAACGAGCGGCTCGTCCACGAGACGACGCTGCGCCC
>JBEKLD010000313.1:0-1518 GCA_050010375.1 Vulcanimicrobiaceae bacterium | reverse complement strand
ATCTCGGACCGACGATCGTGCTCGACGAAGAGCGCGGCACGCTCGAGGTCTTCAAGGTTCCCTCGACCCGCGGTTCGGAAGCCGATGGTATCGTCGGCGGCCTGCGCGGCTATCTTGAGCGCAGCGGCGCGCGCGGCTCCGACGTGGTCTATTTTTCGCACGGCACCACCGTCGGGACCAACGCGATCCTCGAGGAGACCGGCGCCCGGACCGGGCTGCTCGTCACCGCGGGATTCCGCGGCATCTACGAAGTCGGCGAACAGAGCCGGCCGCATGGTGCGACGACCTACGATTTGTTCTTCGAGCGGCCGCGGGCGCTGGTGCCCGCGCGCCTGACGCAAGAGATTCCGGAGCGCGTGCTCTACGACGGCAGCGTGCTCGAGCCACTCGACGAAGCTGCGGCGCTCGAGGCGATTCGCACGCTCGCGCGGCGCGGCGTCACCTCGATTGCCGTGGCCTTTCTGTTTTCGTTCCGCCGCCCCGAGCACGAGCGCCGCGTCGCCGAACTGATCGCGCAAGAAGCACCGCAGGTCAACGTCTCGCTCTCGAGCGACGTGGCGCCGCAGATTCGCGAATACTACCGGCTCTCGACAACCGTCGTGAACGCATACCTCAATCCCAAGCTGGAGCGCTACATCAGCGCCCTCGACGAGCGCTTGACGCAGGCCGGTTGCGAGCAACGCCAGCGGTACATCATGCGCTCAAACGGCGGCGTTGCGACGTTCGCGGCCGCCGCGCAGCGCAGCGTGCAAACGATCCTGAGCGGGCCGGCCGCGGGCGTCGTGGCCGCCAGCCGCCTGATCGCCGGGAGCGAGCGGTTTCCCAACGTCGTGACGTTCGATATGGGCGGCACCAGCACCGACGTTGCGTTGATCGAAGGCGGCCGCCCGATCCGGCGCATGGGCGGCAAGGTGCACGGACGCGACGTCCTCGTCCCGATGCTCGACATCCATACGGTCGCGGCCGGCGGCGGAACGATCGCCTGGATCGACACCGCGGGCGTGCTGCAAGTCGGCCCCGCCAGCGCGGGCGCGAATCCGGGCCCGGTGTGTTACGGCCAGGGCGGGAGCGAACCGACGATCACCGATGCCAACCTCGTGCTGGGGGTGATGGCGGAAGAGAGCCCGCTGGCCGGTGGGACGCTGCGCCTCGACCGCGCGGCCGCCGAAGCCGCGATCCGCACCAAGATCGCCGAACCGCTCGGGCTCTCGGTGATCGCCGCGGCGCGCGGCATCGTCGAGATCGTCAGCGTGAAGATGCAGGAAGCGATCAAGGTCGTCTCATCCAACCGCGGCTACGATCTGCGTGATTTTCATCTGCTGGCCTTCGGCGGCGCCGGTGCCATGCACGCCGCGCAGATGGCGCAGGAACTGGGCATGCGCGGCGTGCTCGTCCCGGCGTTCCCCGGCGTCACGAGCGCGCTCGGCCTGCTGCTCTCGGACGTGCGCAACGACTACGTCGCCTCGGAACTCTCGCGCATCGACCGGACCGATGCCGCGCACGCGCGCGCGATCTTCG
>JBEKLD010000312.1:0-1526 GCA_050010375.1 Vulcanimicrobiaceae bacterium | reverse complement strand
GGCGACGGCGCGGCCGCGCTTTCACGCGTCCTGCTCACGGTCGATTGCACGCAGCCGGTCGTCGAGGAGGCGCGCCGCGATGGCTGCGACGCGATCGTGACCTATCACCCGATTCTGTTCGCCGCCCAAAAGTCGTTCGTCGCCGGGTCGATGGCCTACGAGGTGGCGCGCGCCGGCGTCGCCGTGTTCTCGCCCCACACGGCGCTCGACGCCGCCTGCGGGGGCACCAACGACGTTCTGGCCGACGCGATCGCGATGACGCATCGGGCGCCGCTACGCGCCGCGCCGGCGTCCGGAGCGAGCGTCGCGGCCGACGCGGCCGCCAACGCGTCGCGATCGCCCGATCCGGCCCCGGGCTTCGGGCGTGTGGGGGCCGTTGCGGCCTCGTCGGTACGGGCGTTGGTCGCCGGCATCAAGCGATCGCTCGGAGTGTCGCACGTGCTCGTGGCGGGGCCTTCCGACCGCACGGTCACGCGTGCGGCAGTGTGCGCCGGCAGCGGCGGAGACCTTTTGCCCGACGCCATCGAGGCGGGCGTCGAGCTCATGCTGACCGGAGAGTTGCGACACCACGACGCGCTCCGGGCCGTCGCAGCGGGGCTCACCGTCGTCTGTACGCTGCATTCGGCCAGCGAGCGGTGCGTGCTGGCGGCTCTGCAGCGACGCCTCATGAGTCACCTGCCGGGGGTGGCGGTCGCGTGCAGCACGGCCGACCGGGAGCCTTTCGCGTTCACTTGACGGCTTGACCCGGGCGGCCTGCCCGTTCGAGACCCTTCGCCTTTCGGCGACTGATTCCAGGAGACTCATGACGGATACCGAGACGACGCTGCGCGAGGTGATGGAACGGCGAATCTTGCTGCTCGACGGAGCGATGGGAACGCTCATCCAGCGTCGTGGCTTGACCGAAGCCGACTTCCGGGGTGCGCGCTTCGAACGGCATTCGCGCGATCTGAAGGGCAACTACGACGTCCTGGTGCTGACGAAGCCGGAGGTGGTGCGATCCGTGCACGATGCCTACTTCGACGCCGGGTCGGACCTGGTCGAGACCGACACGTTCAGCGCGACCCCGATCGCGCTGGCCGAATACGACCTCGGCCCGTTCGCTTACGAGATGAACGTAGCCGCCGCGCGCATCGCCAAGCAGAGCGCGCGCGAGTGGACCGAGCGCACGCCGAAAAAGCCCCGCTTCGTGGCCGGTGCGATGGGCCCCATGAACAAGTCCCTGTCGTTGCCGGCCAACGTGTCGGACCCGGGCTACCGGCCGGTCACGTTCGACCAGGTCCGCGACGGCTACGCCGAGCAGGTCCGCGGCCTGATCGACGGCGGCGCCGACGTGCTGCTCATCGAAACCATCATCGATACGTTGAATACCAAGGCCGCGCTCGTCGCGATCGAGGACGTCTTCGAAGAGAGGGGCGTCCGGCTGCCGGTCATGATTTCGGTGACGATCGTCGACAAGAGCGGCCGCACCCTGTCCGGTCAAACCGTCGAGGCCTTCTGGATCTCGGTGGCGCACGCGCGACCGCTGT
>JBEKLD010000311.1:0-1562 GCA_050010375.1 Vulcanimicrobiaceae bacterium | reverse complement strand
ACGTCGCGGTAGTGACGCTCGAGCGGGTTCGCTTGCGCAAGACCGGGATTGCCGCTGAACTCCATCGCCTTCGAGACCGCGTCGAGCGCGTTCTTCGTGACGTTATGCTTGACGTAAAGGCTCTCTTGCAGATGCGGCGTCTCGCCCCGGTCGACCCGCTCGGCGATCGAGGCGAGCAGAATGCGGCTGGCGCAGAGCGCCGAATCGATCTCGCCCACCGCCTGCTGCATGCGCGGCAGAGTGGCGAGCGGCGCGCCGAGATTGGTCGGCGCCCGTTCGCGCAGGAATTTGACGAACCAGTCGCGCGCCGCGCGCGCCGCTCCATCGTAGATCGCGCTGAACAGGACGGCGACCCACGCCATCTGCGTCGCGTCGGGGCCTGTTAGCTCGTCCAGCGTCTTCAGATCGGCGGCGTGATCGAAGGGAATCTCGACGTTGTCGAGCACGACGTCGTGGCTCCCGCTCGCGCGCATGCCAAGTTGCCGCCATGTCTCCTCGATGGTGAAGCCCGGCGCGCCGGCCGGAACGATGAACGGGCCGACACGCGGCTCAGCCTCGTCCGTCCGCGCCCCGATCGCATTCCAGGCGAGAACCGGCGAGCCGGTCGCGTAAATCTTGCGGCCGCTGAGCGCCCAGCCGGTCGAGGTCCGACGTGCGATGGTGGCGGGCAGACCGCCACGGATGGGAGTCCCGAGTTCCGGCTCGACCCGCAGCGAGTTGACGAACGCCCCGTCCTCGGCGGCCGAGCGGAAGATTCTGTCCTTGAGCGCTGACGAGAACCCGGGATTGGCGCGTAGCGCGCCATGGAACAGATATTGCTGCGCGAGCACGAGGCCGGTCGAAGCTTCGCCCTGCGCAATCGCGTTGACGACGCGGTTCGCGCGCACAAGTCCAGCGCCCCGGCCGCCGTACTCGCGCGGAACGACGAGTGCAGCAAGCCGCGTCTCGCGCAGCCGCTCAATATTGGCGAAAGGGAAGGCGGCCGTCCGGTCGTATTCGCCCGCGGTCTCGGCGAACTCGCGCGCGAGTGCGGTCGCGGTCATCTCGATGTCGTCGAGCGCGGTATCGAAGATCATGGGGCGAGTTCCGCGGCGATGGTGGCCCCGAGTTCCCAGCACGCCGCCAGGTCAGCGGGGCCGGGATCGCCGATCACGCTGATCGGCGGCCGGGCGCGCCGCCATTGCAACCCGGCCGCGATGGAATCGACGGCCCGGACCGCCCCGGTGGTGTCGTTGTTGCCGTGCACGTACAGGCCGTAGGGCCGGCGCAGCGTGGCCAGCAGGCACGGGTAGTAGATGCCGTCGAAGAAATGCTTGAGCGCGCCGGACATGTAGCCGATGTTCGCGGGCGTGCCGAGCAGGTAGCCGTCGGCCTCCAGGGTGTCGGTGACCGTCGCGGCCAGCGCCGGCCTGACCACGGTCTCGACGCCTTCGATCTCATCGGTGCCCGCGCCCGCCAGCACCGCCTCGAGCATCGCCTGGGTAGACGGCGAGGTCGTGTGGTGGACGATCAGCAGCCTGGCCATCACCCGGCGATGCGGGGGCTACGGGCGCCGCGATCAG
>JBEKLD010000310.1:0-1565 GCA_050010375.1 Vulcanimicrobiaceae bacterium | reverse complement strand
GACCGACCTCGGGGACACGAACACCTACAAGAACGCGCAGGACGCGTGCAAGGCTGCGGCGACGGCCATCGCCAGCGCCAAGGGCAAGCTCGGCGCGGCGGCGAAGGTCTCGCTCGACATCGACCCGCCGAAGTGCGGCCTCGACATCAACGCCTACGGCGACTGCGGCGCGAGCTGCGATGCGACCGTGAAGCCGGGCGGCGCCGACATCCAGTGCGACGGAGGCAAGCTCCAGGGCAGCTGCGGTGCGTCGTGCTCCGGTGAGTGCGACATGAGCGCGGGCGCCGCGTGCACCGGCGAGTGCGACGGCGGGTGCGACGCCGACATCAGCGGCTCGTGCTCGGGCAACTGCTCGGGCAAGTGCGACGGCAAGGCGAGCAACGGCGCGGCGTGCGCCGGCAAGTGCGACGGCAAGTGCTCGGGCAACGTGAAAGGCACCTGCAAGGGCACCTGCAAGGGCAACTGCAAGCTGAGCGCCGCGGCCAAGTGCTCGGGTACGTGCACCGGAACGTGCTCGGCGAAGATGGACGCGCCGAAGTGCACCGGCACCGTGAAGCCGCCGTCGATGAGCGCGGATTGCAAGGCGAAGTGCGACGCCCAGGTGCAGGCGAACGCGTCGTGCACGCCGCCGCACATCCTGGTCCACATCATCGGCGCGGCGGATGCCGGGGCGGCGACCAAGCTCCAGACGGTGCTCGAGAACGACCTGCCGCTCGTCCTCAACGTCGCGATCGGGACGGCGAAGAACGTCGGCCAGATCGTCGGCAGCGTGAAGGCGGTCGTCGAAGGCGTCGAGGGTGTGGTCAAGACGGCCACCAGCGACAAGCTCGCCGGAGCGGCCCTCATCACCTGCGTCGCGTCGCCGTTCAAGGGCGCCATCGACGCGGCGACGGGCATCCAGGCCAACGTCAGCGTCTCGGTCAGCGTTCAGGCCAGCGCGAGCGGCGGCTCCGCCGGCGCGAGCGGCAGCGCGAGCGCAAGCGGCAAAGCCGGCGGCTGATCTCGGATCTCACATTCCCCCCGTCCCGCGCGAGCAGGGCGGGGGGGTGAGCCATCAGGCCACGAGCACCGTTCCCACGCTCCCCGGCTCGGCCACCTCGCGCGCCAGCTGACCGCGCTCGAGGTGCCCCACGACGTGCACCGCGTGGACGCCCTCGGCGATCGCCGCGAACGACTCCTCGAGCTTGGGGATCATCCCCTTCGTGACGACACCGTCCGCGATCGCCTTTCGGCCGTCGGCGACCGACAGGCGGGCGATGCGCGACGCCGGGTCGCTCACGTCGCGCAGGACGCCGCGCACGTCGCTCACCAGCACGAGCGACTTCGCGTCGAGCGCGATCGCGAGCTGGTTGGCCACGACGTCGGCGTTGATGTTGTAGACGCTGCCGCCGCGGTCGGCCCCCAGGCACGCGATGACCGGGATGTACCCGGCGGCCGACAGGAGTTCGAGCAAGGCGTGGTTGACGCCGGTCACGTCGCCGACGAAGCCGAAGTCGATCGGGTCCGGTCCCCCGCCGGTGACGACGCGCGGCGGGCGCTTCACCGCTTCGACCGCGAGGGCGCTC
>JBEKLD010000309.1:0-1575 GCA_050010375.1 Vulcanimicrobiaceae bacterium | reverse complement strand
CCGAAGAGCCGAACGCGATCGTCGACGTCACGCGAGATGGCGTCACCACCCCGAATCTGCGCGCGACCACCGAGGCGCTCGAGAACGACCTCGCCGTACGCTCGGTCAATGCCGCGCCGACGGCGGCGGCCGACCGCGCCGCCATCCTCGACAAGGTCTCGCCGTTTCTGCCGGCGGGCTTCTATTACAAGACGTTTCTTTGGCCGCGGTGGGAGACTTACGAAGGCGCCATTCGCGCCATGGCCGGCCTCGGCCGGGTTGATGCCGACAATCGTCCGCCGGCCGACAATCCGCAGATCAACGCCCGCTGCGACCTGCTCGTCGTCGGCGCCGGAGCAGCGGGACTCGCCGCGGCCAACGCCGCCGCGGTCGCCGGGCGCAAGGTTTTCCTCGTCGACGACCATGTTGAAATCGGCGGTCAGCTCGTTCATCGCGGCGGGACGATCGAGGGCGGAAGCTGGCGGGATTGGGCGCGAGGCGTTGTGCGGACGATTGAAGCCGCCGGCGGCCGGGTGATGACGCGAACGACGGCCTATGGCGTCTACGACGGCAATCTCGTCTGCGCCTGGGAGCGGCGGACACGGCTGCCCGACGCGCTCTGGCGCATCCGGCCCAGGGAAATCGTCGTCGCGGCCGGCGCGATCGAGCGGCCGCTCATCGCGCCCGACAACGACCGGCCGGGAGTGATGTCGGCCGACGCCGCGCTGGTCTATCTCCGCCGCTACGCCGTCCTCGTCGGCAAACGCATTGTCGTCGCGACCAACAACGACAGCGCCTATGCCGTGGCCGAGGCTTTGGCCGAGGCGGGCGCGGAGGTCGAAATTCTCGACACGCGCGCGGTCGGCCCGCCGTCCCAGCTCACAGTCGCGCACGGCGGCGCGATCGAGGGCGTCGTTGGAACTCGCGGCGTCGAAGCGGTCCGCGCGAACTCTCGGACGCGCGATTGCGATGCGCTTCTGCTCTCAGGCGGCTGGTCGCCGACGGTGCATCTCTACGCCCAGGCGCGCGGACGGCTGCGCTATGACGAGGCGCTCGCCGCGCTCAGGCCCATCGGCGGGGTCGCGGGCCTCACCGTCGCCGGCGCCGCCAACGGCGCCTTCACCCTCGACGAGGCGTTGCGCGAGGGCCATCGGGCGGGCGGCGGCGAGGGCGCCGCGCCCAACGCGCCGGCCGGCCAGTACCGGATCGAAGCCGCGTGGCCGAAGATCGACGACGAGGGCCGGCGCTGGATCGATTTCCAGAACGACGTGACGCTGAAGGACGTCGCGCTCGCGGCCCGCGAGGGCTACGTCTCGGTCGAACACCTCAAGCGCTACACCACGCTCGGCATGGCGACCGATCAGGGCAAGACCGCCAATGTCAACGGCATCGCGGCGATGGCCGCCCTGACCGGCCGCGCCATCGACGAAACCGGAACGACCACCTATCGCCCGCCGTTCGTCCCCGTGCCGATGGGCGTCATTGCGGGGAGGCGGCGGGGCGCGCTCATCAATCCGCTGCGGCGCCTGCCGCTCGAAGCCGAGCACCGGGCCGAGGGCGCGCAGATGCGCGAATACGGCGGCTGGCTCAGGCCGG
>JBEKLD010000308.1:0-1576 GCA_050010375.1 Vulcanimicrobiaceae bacterium | reverse complement strand
CTGGTCGAGAGCAAACGGCTTCATTCCAGCGCCGGTCGCGCAAGCCTGTCGGTGCTTTTGTTTCAGGATCTCGCGGTCGCCCCTCTCCTCGTCATGACGGGAGCCTTGTCGGCCGCGGGCGAACACGGCCTCGCGTGGCAGCTCCTCACGACGCTCGTTCCGGCAGCGCTGGTTCTGACCGTCCTGGTCATTTTCGGCCGTCTGGCGTTGCGGCCGTTTTTCCATTTCGTCGCCGAAACCAGGAGTCCCGAGTTCTTCATGGCGGCTTGCCTCTTGGTCGTGCTCGGCGATGGATTGGCCGCCGCGGCGAGCCATCTGTCGATGGCGCTCGGCGCTTTCGTCGCCGGCCTCCTGTTAGCGGAGACCGAATATCGCCGCGAGATCGAAGTCACGATCGAGCCGTTCAGGGGCTTGTTGCTCGGGCTCTACTTCGTCTCGGTCGGCGCCGCGATCAACCCGGCGTTCATCCTCGCGCGGCCCGGCCTCATTCTTGGACTCGCCGCGGCGCTGATAGCCGCGAAGGTTTTGACGCTGTTCGGACTCGGGCGGGTGTTTCGGCTCTCGTCCCGTGCGGCCGCCGAAACGTCGCTCCTCCTCGGGCCTGGCGGCGAATTCGGCTTCGTGATGATCGGCGCCGCGCGCGCGGGAGGCCTCATCGATCGCATGCTGGCGACGACGCTCATCAGCGCGGTCGCGATATCGATGCTGGTGATTCCGGGCCTGGCGAAGCTCGGCGCGCGCATCGGCTCGAGCCCGCGAGGCGCGGCCGATGCGAAGGCGCCCGAGATACCCCCGGACAGCGAATCGTCCCGCGTCATCATCGTCGGCTACGGCCGCGTCGGCGCGCTGATCGGCGACATGCTCGATCGGCACGCGATCCCCTTCATCGCGGTCGACGCGAACGCGGGCATCACGTCTCAGGCTCGCTCCGACGGCAAGCCGGTCTATTATGGCGACGCCTCCCGGCCCGAATATCTGCGCCGCTGCGGGCTCGAGACTGCGCGCGCCGTCGTCGTCACCATGGACTCGACGGTGGCCAACGAGGCGGTGGTCGAGACGACGCGGCGCCTCAGGCCGGACATAACGCTGGTCGCGCGCGCCCGCGACGCCGATCACGCCCGCGCGCTCTATGGGCTTGGCGTCACCGATGCGGTGCCCGAGACGATCGAGGCGAGCCTGCAACTCTCCGAGGCGGTCCTGGTCGATCTCGGCGTGCCCATGGGCCTGGTCATCGCCTCGATCCACGAGAAGCGCGACGAGTTTCGCAAGCTGCTGGCGGCGGCCGGCGCGCCCGACCGCCCCCGCTCGACGCGCGGCCCGCGGCGGGGGTAAAACTTACGGGAGAGGCGTCGCGCCGTCCGGCCCGTTGGGACCTGCGCTAAGGCCGCCTTCATCATGCCCGGTCGCTGCTCTAGCCCCGCTCGCCTCTCTTGGGTAGAAGGACCACTCAATCCGAGGAACCTCTCGCTCTTGTCCGGCTTGTGCCGCCTTCTCATAATGACGTTCGCCTGCGCTGGCTTAGCCGGCGCGGCGCAGGCGTCCGACTGCGCTTTCACGCCGCCGCCCGCGACCCGGC
>JBEKLD010000307.1:0-1577 GCA_050010375.1 Vulcanimicrobiaceae bacterium | reverse complement strand
GTCCGCGCGTCTGCGAGGGCTCCGGCCGCCGGCGCCTGGTTCAGTCGCGAGGCCTCCATCAGACCGAGACCTCCGAGGGGGCGTCCGCGGTGATCGTGGCGGGCGCCGGGGTGTGGGGGGTGAGCGAGCGGCGCTCGACCTCGCGGCGGATGTCCTTCATCGGCTCGAGCGAGCGCACCCGCGGGATCGCGTCGAAGTTGTTCTCCGGCGGCGGCGAGGGAACGAACCACTCGAGCGTGTTGGCCTTCCATGGGTCAGGCCCGGCGACCGGGCCGGTGCGCAGCGAGCGGGCCACGTTGATCACCGTCACGAGCACGCCGGCGGCGAGGATCCATGAGCCCACGGTCGAGATCTGGTTGTAGAGCTGAAGGTGGCCGACGTTGTCGTACTCGTAGACGCGCCGCGGCATGCCGTCAAGGCCCAGCGAGTGCTGGATCATGAAGGTCACCAGCGTGCCGACGAACATCAGCCCGCAGGACCACTTGCCGAGCGCCTCGCTGAGCATCCGCCCGGTGATCTTGGGGAACCAGTAGTAGATCGCCGTGAAGATGCCGAAGACGGAGCCGCCGATCAGCACGAAGTGCAGGTGCGCGACGACGAAGTAGGTGTCGTTGAGCTGCCAGTCGACCGGGAAGATCGCCAGGAACACACCCGTGATGCCGCCGATCGTGAACAGCGCGATCGCGCTGGCCGCGAACAGCAGCGGCGTTCGGAACTCGATCGAGCCCTGCCAGAGCGTGCCGATCCAGTTGAAAATCTTCACCCCGGTCGGGACCGCGATCAGGAACGACGCGATCATCGCGAAGATCAGCACGACGACCGGTGTCGGCGTCGTGAACAGATGGTGGATCCAGGTCAGCAGGCCGAGGAAGGCGATCAGCACCGTCGAGGCGGCGATCGCCTTGTAGCCGAAGATCGGCTTGCGCGCGAAGACCGGCAGCACCTCCGAGATCACGCCGAACGCCGGCAGCACCATCACGTAGACCTCGGGGTGCCCGAAGAACCAGAACAGGTTCTGCCACAGCAGCACCGAGCCGCCCTCGGTCGGGTCGTAGAAGTGCGTGCCGAAGTGGCGGTCGAGCAGCAGCATCGTCACGGCCGCCGCGATCACCGGCAGCGCGACGATCAGCAGCAGCGAGTAGGTCAGGATCGACCAGACGAACAGCGGCAGCCGCGACCAGGTCATACCCGGGGCGCGCATGTTCGCGATCGTGGCGAAGAAGTTGATCGCGCCGAGCAGCGAGGCGATCCCGGTCAGGTGGATCAGGTAGATCCAGGCGTCGACGCCGCCGGCCGGCGAGTACGTGCTCTCCGACAGCGGCACCGTCGCGATCCAGCCGGCCGAGGGCGGCGTCCAGAAGACCGACGCGTAGAACACGACGCCGCCGGCGACGAACAGCCAGAAGGAGATCGCGTTCAGCCGCGGGAACGCGACGTCGCGCGCGCCGATCATCAGCGGCACGAAGTAGTTGCCGAGGCCCGCCATCATCGGCACGACGAAGAGGAAGATCATCGTCGTGCCGTGCATCGTGAACAGCTCGTTGTAGGTCTGGGGGGAGATCAGGTCGTTGTTCGCG
>JBEKLD010000306.1:0-1586 GCA_050010375.1 Vulcanimicrobiaceae bacterium | reverse complement strand
AGCGTCGGGTTCACCGCGAAACCTTCGCCGCCGAGGCCCGGTACCTTCGACACGAGCACGACCAGCGAGGTGACCATTTCAGCCGTGGATTGTTTCTTCCATCACGCCGTCCCATCGGTCGCCCAGTGCACGGGCTGCCATCGGCCGATCTGCGCGACCTGTCGCGACGCCGCCGGCCAGTGCCCGAGCTGCGTGCTGGCCGCGAAGATCGACGCCGCCCGCCGGCCGACGATGATCGACGGCGAGGTCGGGCCGTCCCGCGGGACGAGCTGGGCTCCGCCGCCGCCTTCTCCCCCACCGCGCGTGACGGTCGCGCCGGCCACCGCCGTCGCCACCGTCCGCCCCGAGACGCGCGCTTTCGTCGCCTTGAGCTACCCCTTCTGGCCGCTGGCGCTGATCGCGCTGCTGGACGCCAAGGGCTCGCGCTTCGTCCGCCGCCAAGCCTGGCAGGCACTCGGTTTCAACTTCGGGATGTACGGCCTGGGCGCGCTGCTCTCGTTGGCCGGGACGGTCCCGCTGCTCGGTTGGAGCGCCTGGACGCTGGCCCAGTTCATCGTCCCGGTGACGGTGGTGGCGAGCGTGGTCTACGCCTTCCGGGTCTGGCAGGGCGACGACGTGAGCGTCCCGATCGTCAGCGACTGGGTCGACGCCCGCCTGCCGGCGTAATCCCACGCGCTTCGGTGACCCAGCTTTCGATCTCGTCGACGGTGCGCGGGATCGCGGCTGAGAGCACCTCGCAGCCGGTCTCGGTGATGACGACGTCGTCCTCGATCCGCACGCCGATCCCGCGATAGCGCGCCGGCACGGTCAGATCGTCGGGCTGGAAGTAGAGCCCCGGCTCGACGGTCAGCACCATCCCCGTCGCCAGCGCGCCGAACTTGTAGGTTTCGGCGCGCGCCTGCGCGCAGTCGTGGACGTCGAGTCCGAGCATGTGGCTGACGTTGTGCAGCGAGTAGCGCTTGTAGAACTGGTTCTCGTCGCGCAGCGCGTCTTGCGCCGAGGCGAGGATGCCGAGCCGCTCGAGCCCCTGCGCGAGCACCTGCATCGCGGCGCGGTGCGGATCGAGGAACTCGTTGCCGGGCGCGCAGCGCGCGAACGCGGCGTCCTGCGCTTCGAGCACCAACTCGTAGACCGTCCGCTGTTCGGCTGAGAAGCGGCCGCCGATCGGCAACGTGCGCGTGATGTCGGCGGTGTAGAGCGTCTCGGCTTCGACGCCGGCGTCGAGCAAGAGCAGTTCGCCCGTGCCGAGCGCGCGGTCGTTGCGGGTCCAGTGCAAGGTGCAGGCGTTCGGCCCGCTGGCCGCGATCGTTCCGTAGCCGACGTCGTTGCCGTCGACCCGTGCCCGCAGCCCGAAGACGCCTTCGACGACCCGTTCGGTCGTCGCCGTCGGCAGGGCGCGCACGACGTCGTCGAAGCCGCGCTGCGTCGCGGCGATCGCGCGCCGCAGCTCGCGCAGCTCGAGCTCGTCCTTGATCAGCCGCATCTCGGAGAGCTGCGCGCCGAAGGCGGCGTCGCGCTCCGGCTGGGTCGGCAACGTCGACTCGAGCGCGAGATCGACCCCGCGCAGCAGCCGAAAGGCGCCGGCG
>JBEKLD010000305.1:0-1588 GCA_050010375.1 Vulcanimicrobiaceae bacterium | reverse complement strand
GTCTTCGCGCTCGCGCAGTGGGGCGGCAGCTATGCGTTCCTGAGCCTCTTGCCGCAGCCGCCGCTGCCGGCAACGATCGTCGGCGTGCGAACCGATTCGGCGGTGGTGCATGCCGGCGAGAGCGTGCACGTGGCGGGATTCGCGCGGACGCGCTCGCGCGGCGTCTTGCGTCCGAGCGACGGAACCGCGACCGTTTCGCTGCGCAACGGAGCGGCGACGATCGCCGAGCAGCGCGTGCCGCTCGATTCGGCGGGCGCCTTCGCGACGACGTTCGGGTTGCCTGAAAATGCGCCGTCGGGCGAATACAGCGTGCTTGCGGCGGCCGCCGGCGGCGTCGGCGGAGCAAGCCTCGACGTGGACGCCAACGCCGGCGGGCTCTCGCTCGATGCGGGCGCTCAGTGCGGCGGCGATTGCGACTGGCGCCGCGACGTTCCGCTCTTCATCCACGCATCGCGCGGCGGAGCGACGGTGCGAGTTACCGTCGTGCGTTCGCCTCACCTCGACGTCGGCGATGTGGCGGAAACGCTTCCGTGGGCGACGACGCGCTGGTTTGAAGGCACCGTGCAAACTGATGAGAGCGGCAACGCGACGATCCAAATTCCTCATCCGACCGACGAGTTTGCATCCACGTACGGCGTGCACGTCGAATCGAGCGGCGCTACGGCGGATACGCGGATCACCGTGCCGACCGCCGAAGCGGCGATCCGCCTCACCGTGGAGCATACCGAGCAGAGTCTGGGCACGCCGCTGGCATTCGACGTCTACGGCGCGCGATTGGACGGTACGCCGCTTGCGGGCGCGCCGGTTACCATTTCGCTCACCCACGGAACGACGGAAGCGCAGCAATCGCTCACGCTCGACGCACGCGGCCGCGCGCACGGCACGTTTGCGTCGCCGCAACTCGGCACGAACTTTTTACTCGCGTGGGTCGATCGCGGCGGCCGCGCGACCGATGGCGCGCAAGTGCGCGTCGATCCGCAAGCTTCGGCGCCTTCCGGCGAGGGCGAAAGCAGCGACGTTCGAATCGCCCTCGATCGCGAGAGTTATCGGCCCGACGAAGAGATCGCGGTGGATGCCGCGGCTGCCGGCGCGCAGGGCTACGCACTCGTGACGTTCGAGAGCGCGATCGGCGTGGAACCGCGCGTCGTGCGCACGTCGGGAGGGCATGCCTCGGCGAGGCTTCGAGCTACCGATGCCGCCGGCGAGCTGCGCGTCGGCGCAGCCTTCGTACGCGACGGGGCGATCGAATGGAACACGATTCCGGTCACGTTGACGGCGCCGGGACGACCGCGCGCCGCGCAGTTATCGCTGGCCAGCGAGACGTTTGCACCCGGCGAGACTGCGACCGCCGTTTTTACCGGCGCGACGCCGGGGACGTTCGTCGTCCGTCTCAGCCACGGAGCGCCTTCGGGCAGCGCAGTCTTTGCGTCCGCGCCGGCCTTGCTCGCCATCGGCGTGACGAACACGCAGAACAGCGCGCCGTCGATGGTGACGTGGCACCCCTGGGTCCTGTCGACGGGCGATCGCGCCCAAGTGCTCGGCTTCGTCATCCGCACCGAGCCGCCGCCGGAGCTCGCGCTCGCGCAAG
>JBEKLD010000304.1:0-1597 GCA_050010375.1 Vulcanimicrobiaceae bacterium | reverse complement strand
GAGCTCGATCTCTCGCGCGACCCGCTTCCGCCGCAAGGCAGCTTCGCCGACGTCGCGCACTACGCAGTCGCGCTGTCGTCGCCCGTGCCGAATCCCGATCTGCTCAACGCAGTCGAGACGCCCGCGCCGGGGCAGACGATGGTCGCGGTGCAGAGTTTCAGCGGGAGGCCGGTGCTCGTCACCTTCATCGTGCAAGTTCCGCCGTATACGCCATTTACCGCATCGGTCTACATCAGCACCGATCAAAGCGGCTGGAACGCGCAGGCGATCCCGATGGATCGCGTCGACGCACTGCACTACGAAATCACGCGTCGTTTCAACTCGGGTACGCAGTTCCGGTATCTCTACGATCGCGGTTCGCTGCAATCGCAGGAAGTCGCGCAGAACGGCCTCGCGCGGACTCCGCGTCAGCTCCTCGTCACGGACGCCGACGTGCGCGTGATCCGCGACACGGTGACGGCATGGCAAGACTCGTCGCCGGGCGCCGTCAATCAGCCGCAGCCGCAGATCATGCCGACGCCGTACAATCCGGCGCCGTTCCCGAACTTGCCGACCTGCTTGCCCGCGCCGCAGCCGCCGTCGGCCCACGGCAAGCCGCCGCCGCCGCCGGGGTGCCCCGGCGGACCACCGCCGCGCTAGCGGACGGTCAGCGGGATCGCGCGGACCGCCGCGTCGCCGCGCGTATTTCGGGCGATGACCTGCATCGTAAAGTTGCCGCGGACAAACCACGGCAGCGGGCCGACCGTGTAATGGAGAGCGAACCGGCCGACTCCGACCTTCTGAAGCGTCACCGCGTAGCCGCCGATTCGGGCTTCGACGCTGGCGACGTTCGAGGTCGTAAGGACGCTTCCGGAGACGCTGTCGCCCGGTTGAACCCGCGTCTCGCTGACTGCCACATCCAGGATCTGCGGTGCGGCATTGGGCGCGACCCGCGGCACTCGCTTCTGCGAGGGAGCGATCGAGGCCGCGACCCGCTTGGCGGGCGGCGTGGTGGGACCGGGCGTGGCGCTCGGGGCCGGAGTGGCGGGCGAGGGGCTTGCCGCCGGCGCCGGCCTGCCGGCGCTCGGGCTGGGAACCGCGAACCGTCGCGAGGCGGAGGGATGCGCCGTTCGGGCCTCATGGCTGCAGCCGCCGAGCGCGATCAAGCAAGCCGCGATCGATACGGCCGGACCCGTCATCCGCATCCGGCTTGGTTCTGCCCCCGTCAGGTTGAAAGTCCTCCAGCGAGATGAGCAATTCAGCCCGTCCGCTCCCGCTCCTAAGCATCGTCGTGCCGCTCTACAACGAGGCGGAGAACGTCGCGCCGCTCCTCGATAGAATCGAGGCGGTGGTCGCGCCCCTGCGCGACGAGTACGAGTGGGAGATCCTGCTCGTCAACGACGGCAGCACGGACGGAACCGCCGCGGCGATCCGGCGCGAGATGACGCACCGGCACCGGATCGTGCTCGTCAATCTCTCGCGCAACTTCGGACATCAGCTCGCCGCAACCGCGGGCCTGGAACTGGCGGCGGGCGAGGCGGTGGTGCTGATGGACGGCGACCTGCAAGATCCTCCCGAGCTCATCGCGGCGTTCTTACGCAAGTGGCGTGAAGGGTAC
>JBEKLD010000303.1:0-1611 GCA_050010375.1 Vulcanimicrobiaceae bacterium | reverse complement strand
CAAGGAGTGAGCCTGCCCAAAGGGGGAAGGTCATGACAACGCCGATTGTCGCCCAGAAAGCGCCCTACGCTCAGGCGGTCGAAGCGGGCAAGACCTATTACTGGTGCGCCTGCGGACATTCGGCCAAGCAGCCGTTCTGCGATGGCTCGCACAAGACGGTCGGCCTCGCCCCGACGCCGTTCGTGGCGCAAAAGAGCGCGACCGCCTATCTCTGCGGCTGCAAGCAGTCGAAGAACGCCCCCTATTGCGACGGGACCCACCAGAGCCTGTGAGCGGAGGGCAGGAGCCTTCGGCGATCCGGTTGAATCACAACTCCGAGCCTTTCCTCGCCCTGTCGAGCGAAGCGAAGCGCGGCGTCTCGAAGGACGCTCCAGCGGGGGCTGACAACTGCGCCAGCTGGACCATCCTTCGAGACGCAATGCGTTGCATTGCTCCTCAGGATGAGGGGGTTCGGCCGGCGCCATGAGCGCGTCGGAGGTCGCCGTCGACGTGCTGGCGCCGGTCGCCGTCGACACCGCCTATAGCTATCGCGCGCCGTCGGAGTGGAAGCTCGAGCCGGGCGCGTGCGTCCGGATGCCGCTCGGCGCGCGGCTGGCGACCGGCGTCGTCTGGGCCGTTCGGCCGGCCGGCGGCGACAACTTGAAGTCGGTCGCGGCGACCCTCGACTGGCCGCCGCTCCGCCCGCCGTTGCGCGATTTCATCGATTGGGTCGCGCGCTGGACGCTCAGCTCCCGCGGGATGGTGCTGAGGATGGCGATCCGCGCCGGCGAAGTCGCGGCGCCGCCGGGGCCGAAATTCGGCCTTGTCGCCACCGGCAAGGCGCCGGCGCGGATGACCGACGCGCGGGCGCGAGTCATGGCGGCGGTCGCCGAGCACGGCGCGCCAACGGCCAAAGCGGCGCTCGCGGCGCTTGCCGGCTCATCGACCGGCGTCATCGACGGTCTGGTCGCCGACGGCGCGCTCGTCCCGGTCGCGCTGCCGCCGGAGGCGGTCGCGGCGCCGCTCGACCCTGATTTTTGCATGACCCGCCTCAACCCCGATCAGCGCGCCGCGGCCGACGATCTTAGCCGCCGCGTCGCCGACCGCGCCTTCTCGTCGACCCTGCTCGAAGGGGTGACCGGATCGGGCAAGACCGAGGTTTATTTCGAGGCGGTCGCCGAAGCGCTCCGGCAAGGGCGCCAGGGGCTCGTGCTCGTGCCGGAGATTGCGCTTACCGGGCAATTCCTCGACCGGTTCGCAGCCCGCTTCGGCGCGAGGCCGGCCGAATGGCACTCGGGGCTGACCGAGCGCCAGCGCGAGCGCGTCTGGGCCGCGGCGGCGAAGGGCGAAGCGCGCATCGTCGTCGGCGCGCGTTCGGCTTTGTTCCTGCCGTTCGCCGACCTTGGCCTCATCGTCGTCGACGAGGAGCACGACGGCGCCTATAAGCAGGAGGACGGGGTCATCTACAATGCGCGCGACATGGCGGTCGTGCGCGCGAGGCTCGAACGGGCGCCGGTCGTGCTCGCCTCGGCCACGCCGGCGCTCGAGACGCGGTTCAACGCCGAGACCGGACGCTACAGCTGGCTCACGCTCCCCGCGCGGTTCGGCGAGGCGACGCTGCCCGGCATCGCC
>JBEKLD010000302.1:0-1621 GCA_050010375.1 Vulcanimicrobiaceae bacterium | reverse complement strand
TCTCGATGCGCGCTGCAGGCACGTTGGCGGCCGCCGACATGGCCTCGACCCGCGGGGCGAGGATCGAGGCGGTCTCGGCCCGCTGCGAAGTGACGCGTACGTCGACTTCGCCGTCCTTCAAGCGGGCGCGCACGTCGATGTGTCCGAGTTCGGGGTGGTCCAGCGCGCCGTGGGCCGCGTTGAGAATCACGACCTTGTTCATGGCGGACTGGGCGGCGGTCGCTACGTCGTCTTCGGAAGGGCGGGCCGACGACGTCGTATCGATCGGCACGCTGTTGGCGGTCGTCGTCAGAATTTTGTCGCTGGGCATGGCACCGAGCGCCGCGTCCGCGGCCAGGGCGGACGCGCCCGGCGCTGCGCCGTCGGGAGATGCCGGCGAGGCCACCGTGGCAGCCGCCGCCTTGGCGCTGGATCGAGACGCGTCGCGGGCCGTTGCCGTGGCTGACGCGCGTGCGTCGGCCGCTGGGTCGCCGGAGCTCGTCGGGCTCGCCGTTCGAGAGGTGGAGTCGCCCGATGGCGTTCGCTGTGCGCTTGCGGTGGCGAGGGGCACATTATTGGGCGATTTCGCCCCGGAAGGCGGCGGGCTCGGACTCGCGGCGATCGCCGTCGGGGAAGCGGCGACTCGCGAAGCGTTCGCGAGACCCGCGAGGCTCGAAGGCGAGGGGAGCGCGGCCGATCGAGGCCCACCGGGTTCGGATCGGGACTCGCCCGGCGTCGGCGAGGCGCCGAAGCCGCTTGCGATCCGGCCGGTCGCGTCGAGGGGGGAACCCGCGGTGGCCTCGGGCGCGATGAGCGATGACGCCGTGGCCGACACGGCCAGCTGCGGCAGCGCTGAGGCGTCTGCGGTCTGGTTCGGAGTCGACGACGCCAGGGCGTTCGGACCGGAATCGAGTGCGGGGGCCGGTGCCGCCGGCGCGGCATCGTGGCCGGATTCCTCGTCCTCGGAGTCGACGACGACGGTCGGCGCCGGGGCTTGGGTCTCCATGAGATCGCACGCGGCGTTCATCGCCATATCCGGCGCCGGACTGATCGCTGCGTCGTTCTTTGCTCTGCAGGCGTGGAGAGCGGCGCAAGGTCGCGTGAGCCGGGCGCTGCCATCGCTGCTGTTGGCCTATTGCGCCCTGATGGTGGGTCCGGCATCGCAAATTTACCGTGAGGTAGATACTTGGCAAAACTTGGGGTCCATCGCCCGCGCCATCGGCCAAGACTCCGCAGACAAACCGTTGATTCTGTTTGCTCCCGATGAGACCACTCGGGCCATGATCGACATGTATGTCCGGACCGACGTCGCGCTGATTCCCGGCCCCATCGAGTCGGCCGCCGTCGACCGACTGAAGACGACGACGCTCGCCGTGCCGCAAAGCCTCGTCGTCGTTCAACTGCCGCATCCCGCGTTGACCATCGCGACAGCGTTCGGTGCGGGCCGCCCCTTGGACGGCAAACCTGATTTGCCGTGGCTGGATGCAGCCGGCTTGCGGGTCGCCAAGCGCTACTCGCTGCCCAACGGCCGCCGCTACGCCTTGCTCGAGCCCGTCCCCACGAGCTCTCGGTAAAGCGCGTCGTACTTCAGGATCTGCAGGCTCCAGGAGAAGTCCTGCGCCATCGCGTTTTGCATCAGCCT
>JBEKLD010000301.1:0-1632 GCA_050010375.1 Vulcanimicrobiaceae bacterium | reverse complement strand
GACCGTGCGCGGCCTCCGAGCGACGACGGCCGGGCTCGCGCTGTTGCCGTTGTCGGCCGTCTTCGTTGCGGTGTCCAGCCGCTCGGGCGCGATCGTCGCGCACCTGGGACAGCGCGCCACGATTGCGCTCGGAATGTTCGCGATGGGTTTGGGCTGCGTCGGTCTGTACGCAGATCCCGCGGCGAGCTGGCCGCTCTTTCTGATCGCCCTCACCTGCACCGGGGCCGGCCTCGGTCTGACCACCGGCCCGGTCCTCGGATATGCCGTGAAGCGCGCGCCCGACGAACGCGCGGGGGTCGCCTCAGGGATCGGCAACGCGGCGCGCATGCTGGGCGCGACGCTCGGCGTCGCGATCCTCGGCGCGGCGTCCGTCGGCGTGAGCGCCGGCCATACCGGGCCGCTGCGCTGGGGCTACGCCGGTGGCGCGCTGGTCGAGTTCGTCGGCGCCGTCATCGCCGTCGTGGGGATTCGCACCGCGGCGCGCTAGTGCCGCTTTTTGCGCGCCGTCGACGTCTTCCGCCGCGGCGCCGCGGCGCCGTTGCGTGACGCGCGACGGACTGGGGCATCCGAGGCAGGCACCCGGGCGCCGGCCAGGATCGCCGGCACCGAACTGTCGGAACCACTGCCCATCGGCGGCGGCGGCGTGAGCGCGCCGGCCGGCGGCTTCTTCATCACCTGTTTGCTGCGCTCTTTGGTCCACGCGAAGTAGCGCAGATTCAGGAACTGGTTGACGAACTGGTTGTAGTAGTCTTGCGAGTTGAACATCATCGCCGTGTTGACCTGATGCCAGGCCGAGGCGGAGAAGTTCGTCGAGCCTTCCCAGCAGAACGGGATCGGGACGTCGTTGCAGACCATCCCCTTGGTGTGGCAGATGAACTGCGAGCCGGCGGGCGAGGTTCCGATGGTGATCTCGATCCCCGCCTTGATCAGCTTCTGCACGGCCGGCTTCTCGTATTTTCCGCCGGCCTGCGTGGAGTCGATGTAGATGTGCAGGTTCGCGTCCGGCGCGTCCTGCAGAAAATGATCGACCATCTGCGTCAGCGAGAACGCGTACGCAATGATGTACATCTCGTGCGGATCGGCGAGGTGCTGGAGGAATGCCGCCTCGGCGGTCGCCCCGTCCTCGGGTAACAAGCAGCACTCGACGGTCGTCGTGATATCGAACGGCATCTCGGTCAACCCCCTCCGGTGCGTTCCGTTCCGCCGATCATAGCACGACCGCGCTTACACCGCGCTTTCGGCCTCCAGCGGGCTCTCGCCGGGGACGGGCCGGAGCAGGGCGCCGGCCTCGCGCGGCGCGGCGGGGATGCCGGCCGGATGCAGGTGACGGATGAACCACTGCACGATCGCCCGCAGGCGCAGGATGCGGCTGCGCGGCTTCCCGCCGCGTGAGAGTTCGTGGCCGGTTTGCGCGAAGCGCACGAACTCCGTCTCGCCGCGCCCGAGTCGCCGCAGGATCGTGAAGAGCTGCTCGCCCTGATCGATCGGGCAGCGGTAGTCGCGCTCGCTGTGCTCGACCAGCAGCGGCGCCTGCATCGACGACGCGGCGCGGATCGGCGAGCCTTCGAACAGCGCGCGGCCGGCGTCGGCGGCCCACGTGACGCGCAGCTCGCGCTCGAGGAACCAGCCCAG
>JBEKLD010000300.1:0-1632 GCA_050010375.1 Vulcanimicrobiaceae bacterium | reverse complement strand
CGGCTCTGCTACGCCGGCGATCTGATGTGGGGCCGGCTCGCGCCGCATCCAACCTTGCGCGGCGAGGACGACGAACGCGCGCGCAAGATCCGGCCGACGAAGCTCGCCCCGATCGCGCTGTTCGCGCGCGAGGACGCCGAGCAGCTGATCGTGCGCCGCGACGCGAGCGAGACCACCGGCCTCTCGGCGGCGGCGCGCGAGGTCCTCGAAGAGATCGCGCGCCGTGGCGCACCGTTCTTCGCCGACGTCGTGCGCGGGACGAAGCGGCTCGCCGCCGAGGTCGAAGAGGCGCTCTGGCAGCTCGTCGCCGCCGGCCTGGTGACCGCCGACGGCTTCGATGCGCTGCGCTCGTTGATCGACGCCAAGCGGCGCCTGGGCGAGAAGGGCCACCGTGCGCGGCCACGCTCGTCGAGCGGCCGCTGGACGCTGCTCACCTCGCCGACGCCGGCGCTCGACGCCGACGCGTTCGCGCGCCGCTTGTTGGCGCGCTGGGGCGTCGTCTTCCGCGACGTCGTCGCGCGCGAATCGCTCGCGCCGCCGTGGCGCGAGCTGCTCGGCGCGCTGCGCCGGATGGAAGCGCGCGGCGAGATTCGCGGCGGACGCTTCGTCGCCGGGTACGTCGGCGAGCAGTACGCCCTCCCCGAGGCGCTCGACGCGCTGCGCGCGGCGCGCCGCGCCGGCGAGGACGGCGCACCGCCGACCGTCTCCGCGTACGATCCGCTCCACCATGCGGCCACGCTCCTCCCCGGCGCCCCCGCGCGCCCGAAGGAACTCGTCGCGGTCTCGTAAGCGCGCGCGACGGGGGTTCCGTGCGAGGGCGAGAAGTCCGAAGTCGATGCGCACGGTTCGGTTGGGCCGCACGGGGCTCAAGATCTCGGAGATCTGCCTGGGGACGATGACCTTCGGGCTGCAGACCGACCGTGAGGAAGCGTTCCGCATCCTCGACGTCGCGGACGAGGTGGGGATCGACTTTCTCGACGTCGCCGACGCCTATCCGGTCGGCGGGACGCTGGAGACGGTCGGGCGGACCGAGGAGATCGTCGGCGACTGGCTCGCCGGCCGGCGCGACCGGTTCGTCGTCGCGACCAAGGTGAACGTCCCGGTCGGACCCGGGCCAAACGACCGCGGCAACTCGCGCCGCCACGTGCTCGACGCCTGCGATCGTTCGTTGCGGCGGCTGAAGACCGACTTCATCGACCTCTACTACATCCACCGCTGGGACCCCGAGACGCCGATCGACGAGACGCTCGGCGCGTTCGACGATCTGCGGCGCGCCGGCAAGATCCGTTACGCCGGCTGCAGCAACATCGCAGCTTGGCAGATGATGCTCGCGCTGTGGACGGCGGATCGCGCCGGCACGGTCCGGTTCGACGCCGTGCAGCCGCGCTACAACCTGCTCTTTCGCGCGATCGAGAGCGAGCTGCTCCCGGCCGCGCGGGACCAGGGTGTGGGGGCGGTCGTCTTCAACCCGCTGGCCGGCGGCGTGCTGACCGGGAAGTACAAGCGCGGCGAGACGCCGCGCGAGGGGACGCGCTTCACGCTCGGCACCGCCGCGCAGCTCTACCAGCGGCGCTATTGGCAGGACGCGCAGCTCGACGTCGTCGAGCGGCTCGCGGCCTTCCTCGCCGCGCG
>JBEKLD010000299.1:0-1647 GCA_050010375.1 Vulcanimicrobiaceae bacterium | reverse complement strand
GCGCTGGCCAAGACCTGGCAGGGCATCCTCAAGCCGGCCATCGTGCAGTCGCTCGTCCAGCGGCAACCGGCGCAGCTGCGGCTCAACATCCAGCGGGTCCTGATCGCGACCGGCGTGCTAGTCGTTCTCACGCTGATCGTCGGCGCCATCATCGTCGCGCTGCGACGACGGGTCGCCGCGCTGCAGACGGCGCTCGAGAAACGTGACGAGGCGGCGCCGGCAGCCGAGGGTGCCGACGACGAGGACGTGCAGCACCGTCGCCGCCGGCTGCTGGCGTTCGCGCTGCGCCGCCTCGCGCCCGAGCAACGGATGCGCGCCTACGGCGCCATCGCCGACCTGCTGATCTGGGCGCTGGTGCTGCTGTGGTTCATCGGCGTCACCTGGGCCATGTCGCGCTTCGCGCAGACGGCGACGACCGCGCACGAGCTGTGGCACGGCGCGCTCGGCGTCGCGGGGATCTGGATCGTTGCCGCGCTGCTCAACCGCACCTTGGACGTCGTGATCCAACGCGCAGCCGCCTCCTGGCACGTCCACTACAGCGCCGCCCCGGAGGAGCGCGCCCGGCAACTGCTGCGCGTCCCGACGGTCGCCAACGCGCTGGCCGGCTTCAAGACGTTTCTGATCGTCTTCCTCGCGGCGCTGGCCTCGCTCAGCCAGGTCGGATTCTCGCTCGGCTCGGTCGTGACGATCGGCGGCATCGTCGCCCTGGGCGTCTCCCTGGCGGCCCAAAACCTCATCCGCGACTTCGTCAACGGTTTCCTCATCCTGTTCGAAGATCAATACGTCGTGGGCGACTACGTCACGATCAACACCGAGAGCGGGCTGGTCGAGAACCTGACCCTGCGCATCACGCAGGTCCGCGACGCCTCCGGCAACTTGATCACGATCGCGCACAGCTCGATCGTCTCGGTCGCCAACCACTCGCGCCACTGGTCGCGGGTCGACTACGTCGTCTCGGCCGATCCGGCGGCGAACCCCGACGCGGCGGTCGCCGCCGTGCGCGGCGCGATCGAGTCGATGGCGAGCGATCCGGCCTGGCGCGAGGCGCTGATCCAGCCGGTCGAGTGGATCGGGATCGACAGCGTCACCAAGGACTGGCTGGCGATCCGGGCGGCGATCCGCACCGCGCCGCTGCACCAGTTCGCCGTCCGCCGCGAGCTCAACGCGCGCGTCGTGCAGGCCTTCCAGTCGGCGAAGCTCGGCTTCGGCCTGGCGATCGTGGGCGAGGACTACTATCACTGATGGCGCCCGCATGACGCCGATCATCCAAACGCGCGACCTGCGCAAGGTCTTCCGCACGCTGGTGCGGCGGCCGGGCGTCGGCGGCGCGTTGCGCACCCTCTTCTCGCGCGACTACGAGGACAAAGTCGCGGTCGAGGGCGTGACGATGGAACTCCAGCCGGGCGAGCTGGTCGGCTACATCGGTCCCAACGGCGCCGGTAAGTCGACCACGATCAAGATGCTGACCGGGATCCTCGTGCCGACCTCCGGCGAGGTGCGGGTGAACGGGATCGTCCCCTACGCGCAGCGGCGCCGTAACGCGCGCACGATCGGCGTCGTCTTCGGCCAGCGCTCGCAGCTCTACTGGGACTTGCCGCTGATCGAGTCGTTCGAATTGTTGCGCGCGATCTACGGGATCCCACCGGC
>JBEKLD010000298.1:0-1668 GCA_050010375.1 Vulcanimicrobiaceae bacterium | reverse complement strand
CCTGCCCAAGCCGCGCGAGATCTACGACGTCCTCGACGAGTACGTGATCGGCCAGGACAACGCCAAGCGCACGCTCTCCGTCGCGGTCTACAACCATTACAAGCGCGTCCAGATGATGGCCGTGGACGACGCCGAGATCGAGCTGCAGAAGTCCAACATCCTGCTGCTCGGGCCCACCGGCTGCGGCAAGACGCTGCTCGCCCAGACGCTCGCGCGGATTCTCAACGTGCCCTTTGCGATCGCCGACGCGACGGCGCTGACCGAGGCCGGCTACGTCGGCGAGGACGTTGAGAACATCCTCCTGAAGCTGATCCAGGCGGCCGACTACGACGTCAAGAAGGCCGAGACGGGGATCATCTACATCGACGAGGTCGACAAGATCGCGCGCAAGGCCGACAACCCGTCGATCACTCGCGACGTCTCCGGCGAGGGGGTCCAGCAGGCACTGCTGAAGATCCTCGAGGGCACCTCCGCCTCGGTGCCGCCGCAGGGTGGGCGCAAGCATCCCCACCAGGAGTTCCTGACGATCGACACGACGAACATCCTCTTCATCTGCGGCGGCGCGTTCGCGAACCTCGACCGCGTGATCGAGCGGCGGATCGGCCACAAGGGCGTCGGCTTCGGCGCCGCGATCGCCGAGCGCCACAACAAGGACACGGGGGAGATCTTCGAACGCTGCCTGCCCGAGGATCTAGTCCTCTACGGCCTGATCCCCGAGTTCATCGGCCGCCTGCCGGTGATGTCGGCGGTCCACCAGCTGACCCACGAAGACCTCGTCGCGATCCTGACCGAACCGCGCAACGCGCTCGTCAAGCAGTTCCAGCGTTTCTTCTCCTTCGACGGCATCGAGCTCGTGTTCTCCGATGACGCGCTGGTCGCGGTCGCCGAGAAGGCGCTCGAGCGCGAGACCGGCGCGCGCGGCCTGCGCTCGATCATCGAGGAGGTCCTGCTCGAGGTGCAGTTCGAGCTGCCCTCGCGCCGCGACGTGAAGAAATGCGTCGTCACGCGCGAGACGGTCGAGAAGGGCTTGACGCCGACGCTCGTCACCGAGGCCGTCGCCGACGAGCCCGACGGCGCCGGCGAGCCACTCGAAGAAGCCGGCTGAGCCGCGGGCCTCGCGGCCTGCTCACATGCGCCGGTAGCCTACGGACTCCGTGTCCGTCAAACCCCCCGTCAGCGATCTGGAGGCGCGCACGCGCTTCGAACCGGCGCAGGTCGAGCCGCGGCTGATCGCGGAGTGGCTCGCTTCCGGCCTCTTTCACCCCGAGCCGCTGGGCAGCGCCGACGAGAACTACTCGATCGCGATTCCGCCGCCCAACGTCACCGGCGCCCTGCACATGGGGCACGCCTTCGGCGGCTCGATCCAGGACGTGCTGATCCGCCACGCGCGCATGCGCGGGCAGCGCACGAAGTGGATCTTCGGCACCGATCACGCCGGCATCGCGACCCAGACGCAGGTCGAGCGCCAGCTCCAGCGCGAGGGCACGAGCCGCGAGGAGCTCGGGCGCGAGGCCTTCATCGAGCGCACCTGGCGCTGGCGCGAGGAGTACGGAGCGACGATCGTCGAGCAGTACAAGCGCCTCGGCGCCTCCTGCGACTACGAGGATGAGCGTTTCACGCTCGACGCCGCCTATGCCGCGGCCGTGGTCGAGGTGTTCGTCGCGCTGT
>JBEKLD010000297.1:0-1688 GCA_050010375.1 Vulcanimicrobiaceae bacterium | reverse complement strand
ATCGGCGACATCGTTGTCACGCTTGGATTCACCGACCGAGACCGCGTCGAGTCGGCCGCCCGCGCCGCGCGCGAGTCCGGGCAGCAGATCGGGCAGGTCCTGCTCGAGCGCGGGGCGATCACGACGGACCAGTTCGCGATCGCGATGGCGCACCGGTTCGGCCTCGAGTACCGCCGGCTTGACGAACTGAACGTCGACGCGGCGGCTGTCCAGCTGGTCTCGTTCACGGCGGCGCGCCGGATGCGCGCTGTGCCCGTCGCCTACGAGGACGAGCACACGATCGTCGTCGCCGTCACCAGTCCTGATAACTACCTTGTGCTCGAAGACATGTCCATGTTCACGGGCATGCAGGTCAAGCAGGTGGTCGTGTCCGAGGAGGATCTCGACGCGCTGCTCAAGCGGCTGAGCGTGCTCGACGGAGAGCTCTTCGAGGACGACAACCCGACCGACGTGCGCCCGATGGGCGGCGAGGAGTTCGAGAGCCCGGACGATGCCCCGACGATCAAGCTCGTGCGCTCGATCATCTCCGAGGCGGTCGACCGCGGCGTCTCCGACGTGCACTTCGCTCCCGACGACGGCATGCTGACCGTGCGCTTCCGGATCGACGGCGTGATGGTTGACGCGGCTCGCGTGCCGCGCAGCCAGGCAGCCGCCGTGATCTCCCGCATCAAGATCCTCGCCGACCTCGATATCTCGGAGAAGCGTCTGCCGCAGGACGGGCGAATCGGCATCGTGATCGACGGGCGGCGCATCGACATCCGCGTCGCCGTGATGCCGCTCGTCGGCGGCGAGTCAGCGGTGCTGCGGATCCTCGACGCCGGGCGCTCACCGCTGTCGCTCGACCAACTCGGGATGAGCCCGGCTGATCTCGAGCGCCTCGCAACCGGGCTGCGTCGCACGCAGGGCGGGATACTCGCGACCGGCCCGACGGGCTCCGGAAAGACGACTTCGATGTACGCGATGATCGAAATGGTGCGCTCGCCGGAGAAGACGTTGACGACGATCGAGGACCCGGTCGAGTACCGCCTCTCCGGCGTCAACCAGATCCAGGTCTCCGAGCGCAGCGGGCTCACCTTCGCGACCGGGCTGCGGGCGATCGTGCGGGCCGATCCGGACGTGATCATGGTCGGCGAGATCCGCGACCGCGAAAGCGCGCACATCGCCATCGAGGCTGCCCTGACCGGACACCTCGTGCTCTCCACGCTGCACACCAACGACGCCCCGAGCGCCCCGATGCGTCTCGTCGACATGGGGATCGAGCCCTACATGGTCGCCGCGTCGATGAACACCGTGGTTGCACAGCGACTGGCTCGCCACGTGTGTCCAAGCTGCCGCCGGCCGGCGATCGTCCCGGGCACGCTCGTCGGCCTTGAGGGTGGCGAGGTCGAGGTCTTCGAGGCGGTCGGTTGCGCGCTGTGTCGCCGAACCGGCTACCGCGGCCGCATCGGCCTCTACGAGGTGATGAACGTCACCGACGAGATCCGCAGCCTGATCGTCGCTCGCGCGGCCGCCCAGGACATTCGACGGCTCGCCGTCGAGCAGGGGATGCGAACGCTGCGCGATGACGGCCTGGAAAAGGTCCGAAGCGGCGAGACGACAGTGCTCGAAATCGAGCGCGTGCTCGGCTGACGGCGGCGCGCGGACGCCGCGAACCGGCCGTCCAGCGCTTGAACGAGCGTCGCCTCGGA
>JBEKLD010000296.1:0-1700 GCA_050010375.1 Vulcanimicrobiaceae bacterium | reverse complement strand
CAGCGCCGTAGCCCCGGCGGAAGCCGCGCACCCACATGATCGCGCCCTCATCCCATTGGCGAAGAGCCTCAACGATGTCACGGCCAAAGAGCGGCACGAAGTCGCCGCGTTCGTCCGTCGGGTGCTCCCACTCCGGCGGAACCATGCGAAGCTCGCGTCCCATCTCAACGATCCTCCGTATATGTGGCGGAAAGTAGGATCATGTGATCCCCTCCAGCGCAGCGCGCAGCTTCTCGCGATCGGCGGGGTGAACGCCCGGATCGTCGACGAGCGCCCAGGCGCGATCGAGCGAGTCGAGGGCCATGGCGAGGTCGCCCGGCGCGTGCTTGACGAGCTCCCGTGTGGCGCCGATGACGGACTCGCAGACCAGGTGGCCGCCGTAGTACTCGACGTCGCGCGGATCGTTGCCGCCGGTGATCTCCGTCGGCTGATCGCAGACGACGGCGCCCGGCCGGCCGAGGCGAAACGGCGGCTTCGCCGGCGAGGCAACGAGCCGCGCCTTGGCTTCCGCGATTCGCTCGCGCGTCACGATTGCACCCGCTGCGCGAAGCGCGCTGCATCATCGGCGCTCCTCACGCGCCCGTTCGCCTCCAGGGCGTCAGCGAGCGCGACGATCACTTCAGCTGCATCGCCCATGCTCAGCGACGTCGCGCCGGCGCCGTAGGCGTTCCCGGCGACGCGATTCAGGGCCGCCCGAATGTCGTCGACGACGGCCCGCGAGGGCTGGTCCTCGCCGCGCGCTATCGCGCGCAGTTGGTCGGGATCGAAGTAGAGCGGCATCAGGCTCGCTCCCTCTCGGCGGTGTCCTGGCGCGATCGCATCGAGAACTCGCCGCCGGCGTCCCACAGCGCGGTCGAGAGCCGCTCGAGGTAGTCCGCCGGCGATTCCTTGGCCGACTCGTAGCCGGCGTCGACGGCGTTGGCGACGTTCTCGGAGACGCCGTTGCGCACGAGCACGTCGAGCAGCCGGCTCATAGCGGGCGACCTACGTACAGCGCGAACGCCACCAGCGCGATCGCGGCGGCGATCGCCAACGCCCACGAGGGGGCCCGGCGCCAGCGGGGTGCATTGCCCTTGAGCGCGCGCACGCCGGCGCTGGTGAGCACGTAGTCGGCGCCCTCGACGGCGACGATTCCCTTCGCCTGCAGCGACGCCAGCGTCTCGCGGACCGTCACGTCGTCGCTGCCGATCCGCGCCGCGATCTCGCGCGCCGTCATGACGCGACCCGCGGCCACGGCTGACCATCACGCTGGCGGTGGATGCACGCGATCCCGCGCGCCTCGCCGCACCGCTCGCAGCGCGCTTCCCAGCATGCGCGGTGGACGAAATCGTCGCCCTCGCACTCGCCGGCCTCGTTGAGTTCGTAGCCAGCGTCGCCCTCGCTGACGAGCACCGGGAGCGCGCAGTCGGCGCACGGGAACGTACGATCGCCGGCGCTGACGGTGGCGTTGAGCTCGAAGGATCGCTGGCGAGTCGCGGTGTCGACGGACGACGAGATGGCGGCCCAGCCGATCTTCCAGCCGTCCCCGGTGTGCATCCGAACGAGGTAGCCGTCGACGCCGCGCTCGAAAAGCGTGAACCCGGCGCGCAGGGCGTCCCCGAGCGTCTCGAACTGATGGGTCACCAGACCGGCGGCGTACGCCCTCACGGCAGCCTCCAAGCGAGGACGGCGCCGCAAAGCAGCCCGGCGATCGCGAGCTG
>JBEKLD010000295.1:0-1700 GCA_050010375.1 Vulcanimicrobiaceae bacterium | reverse complement strand
GAGCCAATCGGCGCGCGCTGCCTGGGCGTCCACTTCGAAGGACCGTTCCTCAACCCGAAGTTCCGGCGCGTCCACCGCGCCGAGTGGGTCCTCCCCGCGACGATCGAACGCGCTCAGGAGATGATCGAGGCCTGCAACGGTGCGCTGGTGATGGTCACCATGGCGCCCGAAGCGGAGGGCGTCGACAACGTTGCGCGCTTCTTCTTCGATCAGGGGATCGTCTGTTCGGCCGGCCACACGTCGGCCAAATACCGCGAAGGCGTGCTGGCGATCGGGATCGGCTTCCGCACGATCACCCACGCGTTCAACGCGATGCCACCGCTCGACCACCGCGATCCGTCGATCCTGGCCGCCTTCATCCAAGAGACGCGCACGACGGTGCAGTTGATCTGCGACGGGTACCACGTCTCGCCGCCGATGGTCGACCTGCTCTATCGCACGCTCCACGAGCGCCTCGTGCTGGCGACGGACAACATGCCGCCGGCCGGCAGCAACTATCGCATCGAAGGCGGCGTCGTGCGCGCCGAGGACGGCACGATCGCCGGCAGCGCGCTGCTGATCGATCAGGCGGTCCGCAATCTGATGGCCTACGCCGACATCCCGTTCGAGCGCGCCATCATCTCGGCGACGCGCACCCCGGCCCACCTGTTGAACCTCGACCGCGAGCTGGGGACGCTCGAGCCGAACAAGCGCGCCGACCTCTCGATCTGGAGCGACGACTACCGGGTCATCGCGACGATCGTCGGCGGCATCCCGGTCTACGGGAACGCCCACCTGCACCGCCCCTCGCGAGCCAGCGCCTAACCGCCGTTGCCCGAGCTGGCCCTCACGATCGCGGTGGCGGCATTGGCCGGCGTGTTGGTGCGCCCGTGGCGGAGCAACCCTGCCTGGTGGGCGGCCGGCGGGGCGATTCTGCTCGTCGCGAGTCGAGCCGTTGCGCCGGCGCAGGCCGGTGCCGCGCTGGGGCGTGGGCTCAACGTCTACCTGTTCCTGATCGGGATGATGGCGCTGGCGGAGTTCGCCCGCGTCGAGGGCGTCTTCGCTTGGGTCGCAGCCGTCGCGGTGCGCGCGGCGAACGGGTCGCCCCGGCGATTGCTGGCGCTCGTCTACGCGACCGGGGTCGTGACGACGACCTTCCTCTCGAACGACGCGACGATCGTCGTCCTTACGCCGGCGGTACTCGTCGTGGTCGCCGAAGCCGCCGCCGCGCCGCTGCCGTACGCCTTCGCCTGCGCGCTGGTGGCGAATGCGGCGAGCACCGTGCTCCCGATCGCCAACCCGGCGAATCTGCTCTTCTTCGCCGGTGGAATGCCGCCGCTGGGCGCGTGGCTGGCATCCTTCGGCCTCGCCTCGCTGGCGGCGGTCGTCGCGACGTACGCGGTCCTCATGCTCGTCTTTCGGCAAGAACTGCGCGTACCGCTGGGCCGGCACGAGCGCGACGTGCAGCGCCCGCGCACGGCAGCGTTCGCGACGCTCGCGCTGGCGGCGATCGCGTTGATCGTGACGGCGTCGCGCGCCGGTGCGCTGGGGACGGTCACCCTGGCGCTGGGCGTGCTGGCGACGCTGGTCGCCTGCACGCGCCGGCGCGATGCGCCGCTGACGATCGCGCGCGGGATCGACTGGCCGATCGTCGTGTTGACGATGGGGCTGTTCGTGATCGTCGAGGCGCTCGATCTCGCCGGCGCCGCCGCCCTCCCGCG
>JBEKLD010000294.1:0-1715 GCA_050010375.1 Vulcanimicrobiaceae bacterium | reverse complement strand
TACTGCTTGGCGAAGCGCGGCGCGTGACCGGGATAGATCCCGAGCATGTCGTGGAGCACGAGCACCTGGCCGTCGGTCGCCGCCCCCGCCCCGATCCCGATCACGGGAATCTCGAGCAGCCGCGTGATCTCGGCGGCGATCGCGGCCGGCATCGCCTCGAACACGATCGCGAAGGCGTTGGCATCCTCGACCGCGAGCGCCTGCGCGGCCAGCTCGAGCGCGCGGTCCGCGGTGCGGCCCTGGGCGCGGCGCCCGCCGAGCGCCGTCGAGGTCTGCGGCGTCAGGCCGATGTGACCCATCACCGGGATGCCGGCCGCGACGATCGCCGCGATCCGCGAGATCGGTCCGGCTCCTCCGCCCTCGAGCTTGACCGCGTCGGCGCGCGCCTCCTTGACGAAGCGCTGGGCGGTGCGGACCGCCTGCTCGTCGGAGGCCTCGTAGGAGCCGAACGGCAGATCGGCCACCAGCAGCGCGGTGCGGACGCCTCGCCGTGTCGCGGCCGTCAGCATCAGCATCTCCTCGACGGTCACCGCGACCGTCGAGTCGTAGCCGAGCACGACCTCGGCCGCGGAGTCCCCGACCAGGACGATGTCGGCGCCGGCCGCGTCGACGATCTGGCCGCTGGGGAAGTCGTAGGCGGTCGCCATCACGATCGCCTCGCCGCGACGCTTGCACTCCGCGATCGCCGGCAGGCTGACCGGCACGCGCCCGGCGTCGGCCGTCGTATCGGTCTTTGGCGTGCTCGACATCCCGTTCAGACCCTGAGCTCGTCCGTGTGCTCGTCGACGGCGAGGATCCGGTTGTGGGCGTCGACGTGCACGACGCGCGGGACGTAGAGGTCGATCTCCTCGCGCGTGTAGCTCGCGTAGGAGATCACGATAATCCGGTCGCCGCGCGCGACGAGGCGAGCCGCGGCCCCGTTCAGCTTGACCTCGCCGCCGCCGCGCTCGCCGGCGATCGTGTAGGTCTCAAAGCGTGCGCCGTTGTCCACGTCGAGGACGGCGACCTGTTCGTGCGCAAGGATGTCGGCGGCGTCCAGGAGATCGCGGTCGATCGTGATCGAGCCGACGTAGTGCAGGTCGCAGTCGGTCACCGTCGCGCGGTGGATCTTCGACTTGAGCATCGTGCGCTGCACGCTCAGCGTCCTTCCGGCGCGGCGATCAGGTTGTCGATCAGTCGGGCGCGCCCGACACGCGCCGCGACGGCGATCAGCACCGGCGCATCGACGTGGCCGATCGGCTCGAGCGTCTGCGGATCGACGAGCGCGAGATAGTCCGGCTCGATCTCGTGGCGCTCCAGCTCCCGCCGTGCCGCCGCCGCGACGGCGTCGCTGTCGCGTTCGCCGTCGGCGATCGCCGTGGCCGCGCTGCGCAGCGCGCGCGAGAGGCCGAGCGCCCGCGTGCGCTCGGCGTCGCTGAGGTAGGCGTTGCGGCTTGAGCGCGCCAGCCCGTCGCCGTCGCGGACCGTCGGGCAGATCTCGATCGCGGTCGGGATGTCGAGGTCCGCGACCAGGCGCTGGATGACGAGCGCCTGCTGCGCGTCCTTCTGGCCGAAATAGGCCACCTGCGGCCCAACGATGTTCAGCAGCTTGGCCACCACCGTCGCGACACCGTGGAAGTGCTCCGGGCCACGGGCGGTCCCCTCGAGCGGCTCGCTGAGCCCTGCGACGACGACCGTCGTCGCGAAGCCCTGCGGATACATCTCCGCGCTGTCGG
>JBEKLD010000293.1:0-1723 GCA_050010375.1 Vulcanimicrobiaceae bacterium | reverse complement strand
CTCGGCGTGCCACAGCGCCCACAACCAGTAGCCGACCGGGGCGGCGACGGGGATCGGGACCAGCCCCGGAAAGCACAGGACGTAGGCGAACAGCGTCAGCCCGGTCACCAGATACGCGCAGCCGAGGATGGCCGTGCCGACCAATTTGCTGGACTGGAACTGGCTCAGCAGCAGATACCCGGTGATTACGTAACCGAGAAAGGCGATCGCCAGCGCCGCCGGCATCAGCCCCGGCGCGGTCGGTTCCGCGAGGCCGACGAACGGGAGCGCGCCGATGCTGACCGCGACGAGAACGACGATCACCGCCATCGCGACGAATCGCTCTCGCCCGGAGACCGGTGCGGTCGCTATGCTCAGCATCGCGAGCCTGGTTCGCCGTCCGAGCCGGCGGCCCCGCATCGCAACCGGCGCCGGCCGCCGGCCGGTCTGGGCGGGGGTGCTGCTCCTGGGGATCGAGACCTCTTGCGACGACACGGCGACCGCGGTCGTCCGCGACGGCGTCGCCGTGCTGGCGAACGTCTCGACCAACCAGGACGCTTTCCACGCCAAGTACGGTGGGATCGTCCCCGAGATCGCCTCGCGCCGCCACGCGGCGCTGCTCTCGGCGGCGGTCGATGACGCGCTCACCCGCGCCGAGATGCGGCTGGACCAGCTCGACGGGATCGCCGTCACCGCCGGCCCCGGGCTGATCGGGAGCCTGGTCGTCGGCGTCGCGGCGGCCAAGGCGCTCGCCTTCGCGACCGGCCTCCCACTCTACGCCGTGAACCATCTCCACGGTCACCTCTTCGCGGCCTTCCTCGAACGCGCGGAGCCGCCGCCGTATCCGTTCCTCGCGTTGCTCGTCTCCGGTGGCCACACCCAGCTGGTCAGCGTCGCCGGACCGCAGACGATGCGGATCCTCGGCAAGACCTACGACGACGCCGCCGGCGAGGCGTTCGACAAGACGGCGCGGCTGCTCGGCCTCCCGTTCCCCGGCGGCCCGGCGCTCGAAGCGCTGGCGCGCGAGGGCGATCCGCGCGCGATCGCCTTCCCGCGTCATCGCGCCGAAGCGGGCTCGCTCGACCTGAGCTTCTCGGGACTCAAGACGTCGGTGCGCTACTTCCTCGAGTCGGAAGCCGGCCGCGCCGCGCGTCCGGCCGACGTCGCCGCGTCGTTCCAGGCCGCGGTCGTCGACGTGTTGATCGACCGCGTGTCGCGCGCGCTCGACGCCGAACCGACGCGCGCGCTGGTGCTCAGCGGCGGCGTCGCGGCGAACGGCGCGCTGCGCGCCGCGTTCACCGCGCTGGGCGAGCGGCGCGGCGTCCCGACCTTCGTCCCGGCGCGGCAATTCTGCACCGACAACGCGGCGATGATCGCCGCCGCCGCCGAATACCGCGGCGCGGCGGCGCTCGCCGACGCGACGACGCTGGTCGCCGACCCGAACCTCGCCTTCGTTTAGCGCGTCGCGCTACGTATGGCCGCCGTGCGCGAGTAGCCAGTCGATCGCGTGCGCGAGGTTGGCCTCCGTCGGCTCTTCCTCGAACAGCACGCCATTGAGGAAGAACGCCGGGGTGCCGGGGATCCCGCTCTCCTCGCCGCCCTCCTTCACCTCGTCGACCAGCGCCCGGTACGTCCCGTCGCGCAGCGCGGCCGCCAGCGCGTCGCGGTCGAGGCCGAGGTCGTGCGCGTAACGCAGCAGGTGCGGCTCGTCGAGCGCGTCCTGGTGCCGGTAGAGCAGGTCGTG
>JBEKLD010000292.1:0-1726 GCA_050010375.1 Vulcanimicrobiaceae bacterium | reverse complement strand
GTCGAGGCCCTGGCTGGGATGCGGATCCACGGCCCGAATTTTCGTCGGCTGGTCGAGGACACCGGGATCGTCGAGGGGACCGGCGAGCGGCGCTCGACGCTCGGGCGGCCGGCCGAGCTGTTCCGGTTCCGCTCCGACGTCTTGGCCGAGCGCCAGGATCCCGGGATCGGGATTCGCTGAAAAAGCGCAACCCGAGGCTTTTACTCAAAGTCAGTAGAAGGGCCACCCACGCCCCCGCCCCCGAGGTCAGCCATGGTCGAGCTCCTGCCCTTCACCCCTGAGATCGCCGAGCGCACCCGCTCGATCTACGACCGCGTCGCGCGCGTGATCCCACCGGCCGAGTGGCCGGTCCACGCGCCCTACGTCGACGCGATCAACCGGCTCAAGCTCGAGCGCAACGCCATCGTGCTGGCCCACAACTACCAGACCCCAGAGATCTATCACGGCGTCGCCGACATCGTCGGCGACTCGCTGCAGCTCGCGCGCGAGGCGCAGCGCGCCCAAGCCGACGTGATCGTCGTCTGCGGCGTCCACTTCATGGGCGAGACGGCGAAGATCCTCAACCCCAGTCGCCGGGTCATCGTCCCCGACGCCCGCGCCGGCTGCTCGCTGGCCGCGTCGATCACGGCGGCCGACGTCCGCGCGCTGCGCGCGCAGTATCCCGGCGTCCCGGTCGTCACCTACGTCAACACCTCGGCCGAGGTCAAAGCGGAGTCCGACGTCTGCTGTACCTCGTCGAACGCGGTCCGGATCGTCGAGGCGCTCGGCGTGCCGCGAGTCATCATGCTGCCGGATGAGTTCTTGGCGAAGTACGTCGCGGCGAACACGGCGGTCGAGATCATCGCCTGGGCCGGCCACTGCGAAGTGCACGAACGCTTCCGCGGCATCGACGTCGCCGCGCTGCGCGAGACCGAGGAGGGCGTGGTGGTGATCGCCCATCCGGAGTGCCCGCCCGACGTGATCGCCGCCGCCGACTTCGCCGGCTCGACCTCGGCGATGATCGAGTTCGTCCGCGAACGCGCGCCGCAACGGGTCGTGATGCTGACCGAGTGCTCGATGAGCGACAACGTCGCGGCCGAGTTCCCCAACGTCGCCTTCGTGCGGCCGTGCAACCTGTGCCCGCACATGAAGCGCAACACGCTGCCGAAGATCCTGCGCGCGCTCGAGACGCTGCAAGACGAAGTCCTGGTCGACGAGCCGGTGCGCGTGCGCGCGCAGGCGGCCCTCGACCGGATGATGGCGCTGGCATGATGACCGACGTGCTGGTGATCGGCGCCGGCGTCGCCGGCCTGGCGGCGGCGCTCGCCGTCGAGGGGCGCTCGGTCCTGGTTGCCAGCGAGACGCCGTTGGGGCGCGACCTCGCCTCGGCCTGGGCGCAGGGCGGGATCGCCGCCGCGCTGGGCGGCGGGGATTCGCCGCGGCTGCACGCCGCCGACACCGTCGCGGCCGGGGCCGGGATCGTCGCGCGCGACGCGGTCGAGACGCTGGCCAACGAGGCGCCGGCGGCGGTCGACGCGCTGGTGCGCCTCGGCGTGCCGTTCGCACGCGACGCCGGCGGCGCGTTGGCGCTCGGCTTAGAAGGCGCGCACGGACAGCGCCGCATCGTCCACGCCGCCGACGCGACCGGTGCCGCGATCGTCGCTGCGTTGGTGGCGGAGGCGCGCACGCGCCCGAACGTGACGCTGCGCGCGGGGCTGCGCGCGACCGCGTTGCTGCAGCGTCCCGA
>JBEKLD010000291.1:0-1745 GCA_050010375.1 Vulcanimicrobiaceae bacterium | reverse complement strand
CAGGACTACTTCGAACGGCATCGACTCGTCGGCGCGCCTAGGCAGCAACGTTCGAATCGAGGGTCCGGTGCGGATCGGCGCGTCGGCGACGATCGCCGACGGCGTGTCGATCGTCGGCCCCAGCATCATCGGCGATCGCGTACGGGTCGATGCGGCGGCGACGCTGGAGCGCAGCATCCTTTGGAACGGCGCGACGATCGGCGCGCGAGCGAATCTGCGCGACACGATCGTGGGAAGCGGGTACGTCGTCCAGCCCGAAAGCGTGCTCGACGACGCGCTCGTTGCCCTGGAAGCCTCTAGTTAGACATTCCATCGGCTCGGCGTGAACGAGCAGTATGGATTGGCGCCCGCTGCTCGACTTCGTCTTTCCCGCGCAATGCGCGGGCTGCAACGCGATCGGTTCAGGGCTTTGCAGCGCCTGCCGCCCGGGCGGGAAAGCCCTCGCCGTATATCTTCCATCGCTGCGGGTCGCGGCCGCTGCCCCATACGAAAGCACGCTTCGCGCCGCGGTGCTCGCGCTCAAAGACGGGCGCCGGGACGTAGCCGAGGCGTTGGGACGGATGACGGCGCCTCTGGTTACGGCCGGCACGACCCTCGTGCCGGTCCCCACGACGGCTAAACGCCGGCGCATGCGCGGCCTCGACGGCGTCGCGCTCGTGGCTCGGCGTGCGGCGGCGATCGCCGGCGCCCGGGTGGTTCTGGCCTTGGAGCAGCGTTGCGGCGACGCGCAACGTGGGCGATCGCGTGCGGAACGCCTCGCCGCCCAGGGACGATTTTCGTGCAACGCGGCCGGCGTTGCCGGTCTGCGCGTGACGCTCTTCGACGATGTCTGCACGACCGGATCCACGCTCCGCGACTGCGCCGACGCGATTCGCGAAGCCGGCGGCCTCGTGGACGATGCGATAGTGGTCGCCGTGGCGAACAGCCCCAAGCCGTGGAGCACTCCCATCGTTCGCTGACGCCGCTTGACGAGCTGTACTTGCACCGCGCCTACGAGCTGGCGGCTCGCGGCATCGGCAGCACCTCTCCAAACCCGCCGGTCGGCGCGGTCGTCGTTCGCGAAAACCGAATCGTCGGCGAAGGTTATCATCATCGCGCGGGTGAGGCGCACGCCGAAACCAACGCGTTGCGCCAAGCCGGGCGCGACGCTAGCGGCGCAACGCTTTACGTCTCGCTCGAACCCTGCCGCCACGTCGGTCGCACGCCGCCGTGCACGCGCGCCGTGGTCGAAGCCGGCATCGTGCGCGTCGTCGCGGGCGCGCTGGATCCGACGTTGCACGGCGGCGCCGCCGAGCTACGCGAATGCGGCGTGGACGTTGCGGTCGCGCACGACGAGATCGCACGCGATCTGATCGAACCGTTCGCCCGCGCCGGGAAGTTGCAACGCCCTTACGTTGCGCTGAAGATGGCGATGTCGCTCGACGGCGCGATCGCGAGCCGGCCGGGCGTCGAAGTTCGGTTGACTTCCGAAGATGCCCGGCGTTACGTGCGCGATTTGCGCATCGGGCACGACGCCGTCATGGTTGGCGCGGGTACGGTACGAGTGGACGATCCGCAGCTCACGGTACGTCCGCCGCATCATCGCCTCCGTCCCTACGTGCGAGTCGTTCTGTGCCAAACGCAAAGTGTCAGCGCGACCAGCCGAATCTTTCAGAGCGAAGAAGACTATGCGAAGACGATCGTCGTAGCACCCGGCGGTTTGGTGAAGCGTTTGGAGAAGTTGCGCAGCGTGGCAGACGTGATCG
>JBEKLD010000290.1:0-1751 GCA_050010375.1 Vulcanimicrobiaceae bacterium | reverse complement strand
CGCGCGAAGCCGGCGTTCTCCGCCAAGAAGCCGTAGCCCGGATGGACCGCGTCGGCGCCGGCCTGCGCGCAGACGGCGAGGATCTTCTCGACGTCGAGGTACGAGCGCGACGGCGCGGCCGGGCCGAGGTGGTACGCCGCGTCGGCGTAGCGTACGTGCAGCGCGTCGCGGTCGGCATCCGAGTAGACGGCGACCGTCGCGCAGCCGAGCTCCTTCGCGCTGCGCATGACGCGCAGCGCGATCTCACCGCGGTTGGCGACCAGGATCGTGCGGAACGGCGGCTCAGCCATCGAGACGGCCCGCCGACGCCCAGCGCGAGCGGGCGCGCCGAGCGAAGCGCGCGCGCGCCGGGTCGGATTCCGGCAGCCGCCCCGCCATACGCCAGCGCGACGGCTCCGCCGGCGCCGCCTCGACCGCGCGCCGCGTCGCGACGAGATACGCCGCCGCGATCGCGGCCAGCTCCTCGGCGGTCGGCACGCGCATCAGGGCTGCGCCGCCGCCTCGGGGTACATCCCCATCGCGTGGTAGCCGGCGTCGACGAAGTGCACGTCCGCCGTGACCTGCGAGGACAGATCGGAGGCGAGGTAGACCGCGCAGTTCCCGACGTCCTCGGCGGTGACGTTGCGCCGCAACGGCGAGGCCGCCGCGACCTTCGCCGGCATCGCCGAGAAACCGGCGACCTGGCGCGACGAAGCGGTCTTGATTGGGCCGGCCGAGATCGCGTTCACGCGAATCCCCCGTTCGCCCAGGTCGAACGCCAAGTAGCGCACGGTCGACTCGAGCGCGGCCTTGGCGATCCCCGCGATGTTGTAGTTCGGGACGATCTGCGTTCCGCCGAGGTAGGTGAGGGCCATGATCGAGGCGCCGTCGTTCAGATTGTCCACCAGGTGCCCGACGAGCGCGATCAGCGAGTAGGCGCTGATCTCCATCGCCATCAGGAAGCCGTCGCGCGACGTGTCGTAGACCTTCCCCGAGAGGTCTTCTTTCTTGACGAACGCGATCGAGTGGACCAGCCCGTCGAGCCGGCCCGCGTTCGCGGCCAGCGCGCGCAGCGACTCGTCCTTGGTGACGTCGCACTCGTACACCGCGGCGCCGCCCAGCTCGGCGGCGTGCTGCCGGACCGCGTCCTCGACCCGTTCGCCCTGATAGGTCAGGACGAGCGTCGCACCGTGGGCGTAGAGCCGGTGCGCGATCCCGCTGGCGATCGACCAGCGGTTGGCGATCCCAGTGACGAGGATGGTCTTTCCGTCGAGCAGTCCCACGAGGCAGGAAGGTCAGCCGTCGCGGCTCGACAACCCTCCCTGCCGATGCGCCTCACCGCCGCTCTCGCCGTCCTCGCGCTGGCCGCGACGGCGTCTGCCCCGACCCTCGCCGCGGGCGGTCCGACGCCTGACGATCTCGCCGTCCCGCACTATCGGCACATCTTCGTCATCGTCGATGAGAACCGGGACGCCGACCAGATCGTCGGCTCGCCCGATGCGCGGGCGCTCTCGGCGCTGGCCTCTCGCTACGGCAACGCGACGGACTTCTACGCCGAGACGCATCCGAGCGAACCGAACTACGTCGCGATGCTCGGTGGCTCGACGTTCGGGATCCACGACGACGACGCGTACTACTGCAAACCGGGCAGCGACGCGCCGGGCTGCAGTCACGCGAGCGCACCGGGTTACGTGCCGCACACGGTCGACGCGCCCAACCTGGCGACGCAGCTGACCGCCGCCGGCCTCACCTGGAAGGGCTACTACGAGAGC
>JBEKLD010000289.1:0-1760 GCA_050010375.1 Vulcanimicrobiaceae bacterium | reverse complement strand
GCCCGCGCGCAGCTCGATGTCGCGACGCACGACCTGGCCAACGTCGGCAGCGACGGCTTCCGCAGGGCGGTCGCCGACGTCCGGCTGACGCCGCGCGGCCTGACGGTCGCGACGCACGCGAGCGCCGAACAGGGCGCGCTGCGGATGACCGGGCGGCGCTTCGACCTCGCCCTGTTGGGGCCAGGCGCGTTCCGGGTCGGCGAGATGAGCACGCGCGGTGGGGCGTTCAGCCGCGACCGCGAGGGCTGGCTGGTCGACGACCGCGGTCGCCGGTTGCACGGTGCGTGCGGCGCGCTGCGCGTCTCGGCGGAGGCGAGCGTCGACGCCGACGGTCTCGTGCACGACGGCGGCCGGATCGTCGACCGCATCCCGCTGCCGGCGGGGACGCATCTGCAGGCCGGCGCGCTCGAGGCCAGCTCGGTCAACGCGATCGACGAGACGCTGGCGATCTTGACCTCGCAGCGCGCGTTCGAGACGGCGCAGAAGACGCTGTTGGCGATCGACGCGACGCGCGAGAAGGCCGCCAACGAGATCGGGCGGGTGCAATGAATCGCGCGATGGCCGCGGCCGCGAGCGGGATGGCGGCGCAGCAGCTCGAGCTCGAAGTCGTCGCCGACAACCTGGCCAACGCCGACGTCGCCGGCTTCAAAGGCGCCACGGAAAGTTTCGCCGACGTGCGCGCCGGTGCGATCGGCCTCGGGACCGTCGCGCTCGGCCGCCACCCGGTGTTCGTGCAGGGGAAGCTCGAGCGCAGCGGCGGTCCCTTCGATCTCGCGATCGACGGGCCGGGCTTCTTCGTCGTCGAGCGCGACGGGCAGCGCGCCTATACGCGCAGCGGCGCCTTCGCGCGCCAGGCCGATGGAAGCGTACGCGACGCCGCGGGCTGGTCGCTGGCCGGCGTCCGCATCCCCTCCGACGCCTTGACGGTCCGTGTCGCGCCCGACGGGCGGGTGTCGGTCGACGTCCCCGGCCGGCCCGAGCGCACGATCGCGCGGCTGCGGTTGGCGAGTTTCGCCGCCCCCGAGGCGTTGCGCCCGCTGGGCGCGACGCTCTTCGCGCGCACCGATGCCTCGGGTCCCGCGCACCTGATCGTGCCGGGCGCGCGCGGCGGTCCGACGCTCGCGTTCGGGATGCTCGAGCATTCGAACGTCTCGATCGTCGAATCGATGATGCAGATCCTCGGCGCGCAGCGCGCGTACGAGGCCAACGCCAAAGGAGTGCAGGCGGCCGATGAGATGCTGCGGATCGCCAACAATCTCCACCGCGGCTGAGCCGCTCGCACCGCCGGCGCCGCGTCCGCAGGAGGTGCTCGAAGCGCTGCTCTTCCGGGAGATCCTCAAGCCGCTCGCGCAAGGACTCGGACCGGTCGGCGAGATCGCGCTGGGCGAGGTCGCCGACACCCTGTTCGTGCGCGTGCGGCGATGAGCGAGGACGAGCGCGAAGCGCGCATCCGCGAACTCTTGCCGATCGTGCGGCAGGTAGCACGCCGGCTCCATCGGATGGTGCCGACCGCCGATTCCGACGATCTCATCGGTGACGGCAGCATCGGGTTGATCCGCGCCGTCGACGCGTTCGATCCCGAGCGCGGCGTTCCGTTGGAGCAGTATGCGCGCAAGCTGATCCTGGGCGCGATGCTCAACGGGATGCGCCGGCTCGATCCGGTCTCCGAACGCGTCCGCCGCCGCGTGCGCCAGGCCGAGAACGCGCGCTTCGCGCTGGCCCAGGAGCTGGGCACCGTGCCGAGCCTGCAGACCCTCGCC
>JBEKLD010000288.1:0-1802 GCA_050010375.1 Vulcanimicrobiaceae bacterium | reverse complement strand
CAGCGGCACGCCTTCGACGTCGGCGAAGCGATCCGGCGCATGACCTCGCTCCCGGCCGCGCGTTTCGGGCTGCACGAACGCGGCACGATCGCGGTGGGGATGTACGCCGACCTGGTCGTGTTCGACCCCGAACGGATCGTCGACCGCGCGACGTACGCACAGCCGTGCGTCCCGCCGGAGGGGGTGCGCGACGTCTACGTCAACGGGCGCGCCGTCGTGCGCGACGGTGCGGCGACCGGCGCGCGCCCCGGCCGCGTCCTGCGCGGCGGCCGGTGAACCGGGCGGTCGGTCGAATGGGGGGCTCTCGGACGTCCGCGCACAAGACGACGGCGCCGTGACACGCGCCGTCTTCCTCGCCACCGGCGGGCTCGCCCTCGCGCCGCACGTCCTCGCGACGCCGCGCGGCGTGTGGGCCGACGTCTCGCTGACCCGCGAGGGAACCGCGCTGCTCACGCCGTTCACCGTGACGATCGTGCTGCACAACGTGACCGGCCACGTCGTGCAGCTGGTCTTCCCGACCGCCGACCTGTTCCGCATCGACGTGCTGCGCGACGACGAGCCCGTCTGGTCGTCCCTCAACGGGCACAAGCCGATCCCGATCACCCGTCAGCTCGACATCGCGCCCGGCGCGCTGCGGCTGGCCGCGATGATCGTCGACTCAGAGACGATCGACCGGCGCGCCTTCGCGCCCGGGCGCTACATCGTACGGGTCGCGATGCTCGGCACCAATTTCGGCACCGTCGTCGACAAGCCGATGGTCTTCGACCCGCCGGCGACGGTCGCGCAGGCGCTGGCCGCGAAACCGGGCGCCGTGATCACCATCGCCGGCGAACCGTACCAGGACGGCAATATCCCGCGGCTGCGCGACGAGACCGGCTCGATTCGGCTCTCGCACGCGCTCGGGCTGCGTCCGAGCGGCACCTACGTCGTGCGCGGTTTCCTCGACGCGCAGGGCGACGACCGCGTCTTCGACGTCGGCCGCAGCGCGGCAGCGTTCGAGAACGCGCCGACGCCGATACCGGCGCCGCCCTAAAGTTGCGTCAGCCCCAGCGCAGGAGCAGCGCGCTCTCGACCAGGCCGCCGCCGAAGCCGTAGAGCAGCACCCGGTCGCCGCGGCGCACGCGTCCATCGGCGAGCGCCGGCGCCAGCGCGAGCGGGATCGACGCCGACGACGTGTTGCCGCACCACTCGTAGCTGGTCAGCGTGCGTTCGAGCGGGATCCCGGCGCGCTTGCAGATCGATTCGATCATGCGGCCGTTGGCGCTGTGCGGGACGAACCAGTCGATGTCGCCGGCTTGCAAGCCGGCCTGCGCCAGCAGCTCGGCGATCCCGGCCGAGACGTGGGTGACGGCCCACTCGTAGACGGCGCGCCCGTTCTGCCGCAGGCGGCGCCCGGTGTCGACGACGCCGCCGATCTCCGTGCGAAGTCCGGTGCAGTAGAGCTCCTTGCCGCTCGCCCCGTCGGTGTCGAGCCGCCGTGCAAGCAGCGTCGCCTGCGCCGACTCGTCCTGCGTCACCAGCGCCGCACCGGCGCCGTCGCCGAACAGGATGCAGGTCGTCCGGTCGGTGTAATCGGTGATCTTCGTCAACGTCTCACCGGCGACGACCAACACGCTGCGCGCGCGGCCCGTGCTCGTCAGCGCGTCGGCGAGATCGAGCGCGTACACGAAGCCCGCGCAGGCGGCGCCGAGGTCGATCGCGCCGACCTTGCGCAGGCCCAGCCGCTCTTGGATCTGCGTCGCGACGCTGGGAAACGCGTAGTCCGGCGTGATCGTACAGGCGATGACGTAGTCGACCTCGTC
>JBEKLD010000287.1:0-1810 GCA_050010375.1 Vulcanimicrobiaceae bacterium | reverse complement strand
GGCGTGCACGCCCCCGCGCACGAGATCGTCGCTCGCGTTCACGAGGAGGCTGACGCTGCCGTTATCTACGCCTGCGAGCGCGACGACGCCGCTGCGGAAACGATTCCGAATCGCGATTGCGAGGTGCCGCAGCGCTTCGGCATTCGCTTCGTGCACGACCGCTCCGACGAAGGCTCGATCGCCGGAGCGTTCGGCTCTCTCGACGTAGGCTTCGGCGTCGCTTGCTGCGAGGCGCGCCTTGAGCTGGCCGAGCGCAGTCTGCAGATCTTTGACGTCGCGCTGCATTCGCTCGACGCGCTCGCGCAACTCCCCCGGCGACGTTGCGAGCGTCGAGGAGAGCGCGCCGATCAGATCGCTTTGGCGCGCGACGTACTCCTCGGCTGCCTCCGAGACGCACGATTCGATGCGGCGAATGCCGCTGCCGATCGACGATTCGGAAAGCATGACGAACATCCCGAGCTCGCCGGTGGTGTGCGAATGCGTACCGCCGCAAAACTCGGTCGACGGACCGGCCTGCACGACGCGAATCATGGCGCCGTAGTTTTCGCCGGCCATCCAAATGGCGCCGGTTTGCTTCGCCTCTTCGAGCGGCAGCACGCGGGTGACCAGGTGCGAGTCGTCGCGAATCATCTCGTTGACGCGATGCGCGACGGCGCGCTTTTGCTCGGGCGTCAACGCGCCGCCGGGCCAGCGAAAATCGAAGCGCATGCGATCGATCCCGACCCAGGATCCGGCCTGATTCACTTCATCGCCGAGAACGTCTTTGAGCGCGCGCTGCAGGAGGTGTGCCGACGTATGGTGCCGGCGTATCTCCCGTCGCCAGGGCTCGAACACGCCGGCGCGCACGGTATCGCCGACGCCGAGTTCGCCATGCGCGAGAACGCCGTGATGCGCGATCGCTTCACCCATGTACTGCGTATCGCGAACGTCGAAGCGCGCGCCGTCGCGCTCGATCGTTCCGCGATCGCCGATCTGGCCGCCGCGTTCGGCATAAAACGACGTGCGATCGAGCACGAGCGTGCCCTCTTCGCCCGCGCGCAGCGAATCGACGGGCGCGCCGTCGCGCAAAATCGCCAGCACGCGTCCCTGCGTTTCGAGGCCTTCGTCGTAGCCGGTGAACGCGCTCTTGGTCGCCGGCAGATCGGCGAGCGCCGTCATCTCGCGCTTCGACGCCGCATCGCGGCGCGCGCGCGCGCGCTGTTCTTCCATCAGCCGGTCGAAGGCGATCGCGTCGACGGCGACGCCGTGCTCGCCTGCGATCTCTCGCGTCAGCTCGACCGGGAAGCCGTAGGTGTCGTGGAGGGAGAAGGCCTCCTCGCCGCCGATCGTGCGATCGTTGCGCTTGCGCGCCTCCTCCACGATCCGATCGAGCATGGCCATGCCGCGCTCGAGCGTGCGGTCGAAGACCTGTTCCTCTTGACGCAGCGCCGTCACGATCCGCGGCGCGCTTGCGGCTAGTTCCGGATAGCCCGGCTCGAGCGACCGCACCACCGCCGGCACCAGCTCGGCGAGAAAGCCGTCGGGATAGCCGAGCAGCCGTCCGTTGCGAATGGCGCGGCGGATCAAGAACCGCAACACGAACCCGCGGTCGGCGTTCGAGGGATAGATGCCGTCGTTGATCAGAAACGTGGCCGCGCGGGCGTGATCGGCGATGATGTTCCGGCGCGCGATTTGCTCCTGCGGTGAAAGCGTCGTCTTTCCGATCGACGGCTGCGCCGCGACCAGATCCGTGAACAAGTCGGTCTGATACATGGATGCGACGCCGTTGCAGACCGCGAGCATGCGCTCGAGTCCCGCGCCCGTGTCGATC
>JBEKLD010000286.1:0-1815 GCA_050010375.1 Vulcanimicrobiaceae bacterium | reverse complement strand
AGATACGCGATCCCAGCGGCGGCCAACAGCACCTCGGCCTGCTCGCGCAGCGCCGCGTCGCGCGTCCGCTGAGCCGGCAGGCCCAGGCCGCAGGCGAGCAACCCGCGCTCGGGTCCGGGAGGATAGATGCCGCCGGCCTCGCGCGCGGCCAGCGCGATCGCGATGCTCTCGCGAACGGTCAACCCCCAGAACATGACCGGCGTCTGGAAGGTGCGGGTGACGCCGCGCGCCGCGATCTGATCGACGCGCTGGCCGGTCAGCCGCATGCCGTCGAGCAGCACGACGCCGGCCGTCGGGCGCTGCACGCCGCTGATCACGTTGAAGAGCGTCGTCTTGCCGGCGCCGTTGGGACCCATCACGCCCAGCACCTCGCCGCCCTGCGCGGCGAAGCTGACGTCGTCGACCGCGACGACGCCGCCGAAGCGCATCGTCACGCCGCGCACTTCGAGCGTCGTGGTCGACACCGGCGCAACGGCCGTCATGCGCGTCGCACCGCGCGCCCGAGCAGTCCTTGTGGGCGCAGCACGAGCACCAGCACCAGGATCAGGAATCCGATCCCCTCTTCCCAGCCGGTCGAGAGCAACCCGCCAGCGACCTTCTCGACGATGCCGAGGACGAAGCCGCCGAGCAGCGCGCCGGGCAGGCTGTCCAAGCCACCCAGCACCGCGGCGACGAAGCCGGCCAGCCCGAGGGTCAGCCCCATGTCGTAGGTGGCGCTGGTGATCGGGGCGATCACCACGCCGCCCAGGCCGCCGATCGCCGCCGCGACGACGAAGCTCCAGAAGGCGAAGGTGCGCAGCGGGATCCCGAAGGTCGAGGCGATCGGCGGGTTGGCGACGGCGGCGCGCACCGCCGTCCCGGCGTAGGTGTGCCGGAAGAACACATACAGCGCCACGAAGACCAGCGCGTCGGTGATCAGCACCCAGGCCGCCTGCGGCGGGAGGACGCCGCCGAAGATCGTGATCGCGGTCCCGGCGCTGAACGGATCCAAACTCAAGGGATTCGTCCCCCAGACGAACAGCGCGGCGCCGCGCAGGGCGACGTCGAGCCCCAGCGTGATGAAGATCAGCGTCACGCCGGTCGCTTTCGCCGCCGTCGCCGGCCGGATCGCGAACAGGTAGCACAGTCCGCCGATGACCGCCGCCGCGAGCACGGCGAGCAGCGCCGCCGCCGGCGTCGGCATCCCGGTCGCGGCGAGCGAGGCCGCCGTCATCGCACCGATCATCGCGAACTCGCCTTGCGCGAAGTTGATGATCCCGGTCACCTGATAGATCAGCACGAAGCCGGCCGCCACCAAGGCGTAGATGGCCCCGACGACGACGCCGGCCAAGACGTACTGCCAGAGGGAGGCGATCATGCGTGCCTCTCGGTCAGCCGGCCGGTGATCCCGCGCGGCATCAGGATCAGCATCGCGATCAGGATGATGCCCAGGAAGAACGACTGAAAGTCGCCGCGCGCGCTGGGCAACACGATCGGGACGACGATCTGCAACAGCTGCTGCAGCGCGACCACGACCGCTGCGCCGATCAGCGCGCCCCACAACGAACGGATCCCGCCGATCACCGACATCAGCACGAACTGCACCGAGAGCAAGAAGCCGAACTGCGTCGGATCGATGTACGATTGGTATGAGGCGTAGATCCCACCGGCGACGCCGGCGTAGACCGCGCTGAGCACGAACGTCTGCCGCCGCAGCCGTTCGCCGTCGACGCCCAGCGCCTGCGCGCCGATCTCGCCGGCCGAGATCGCGATCAGCGAGCGCCCGAAACTCGAGCGCACCAGATTACCGGCGAACCAGATCCCGATCGCCAGCAC
>JBEKLD010000285.1:0-1822 GCA_050010375.1 Vulcanimicrobiaceae bacterium | reverse complement strand
GTCGCCGCAGCGTGAAGGACGGGCGATGCTCGCGCTCGCCTTGTCCGCCGCCGTCGCCGGCGTCGATGCGCATCTCGTGCGGGTCGAAACGGACTCCGCCGCAGGCCTCCCCGCCTTTGGGATCGTCGGCCTCCCCGACCGAGCGCTCAACGAGTCGCGCGACCGCGTGCGCGCGGCGATCGCGAATTCCGGCTTCGCCTTTCCGCCGGGGCGCCTGTTGGTGAACCTCGCTCCAGCAGACATGCGCAAGGCCGGCGTCGGATTCGATCTGCCGATCGCTCTGGCACTGCTGGCGACCGACGAGCAACTCGACGGGGCTGCGCTGCGCGAGTACGTCGTCTGCGGCGAACTGGCCCTCGACGGCAGCTTGCGGGCCGTCCCGGGTGTGCTGGCCATGACGTTGGCCGCCAAGCGCGGCGGCGTCGCGCGCATCCTCGTCCCCGAGGCGAACCGTGACGAGGCGGCGCTGGTCGAGGGGATCGACGTCTTCGCGGTGCCGACGCTCGCCGAGGCGATCGCTGTCGTGCTCGGTCGCGGCGCTCAATTCCGCCGCCGCGGCGCGACCGTGCTCGCGCGCGACGAGCGCCCGAGCTGTGGTGACTACGTCGACGTGCGCGGTCAGCTCTTGGCGAAGCGTGCGCTCGAGATCTCCGCGGCCGGCGGCCACAATCTGGTGCTGGTCGGCCCGCCGGGTTGCGGGAAGACGATGCTCGCGCGGCGCTTGCCTTCGATCCTGCCGGCGATGACGATCGGCGAGGCACTCGACGTCACCAGCGTCTACAGCATCGCCGGGTTGCTCGGCGCGCGGCCGCGCGTCGTGACGACGCGCCCATTTCGCAGCCCGCACCACACCGCCAGCCGCGTCTCCCTGGTCGGCGGTGGTTCGCAGCCGCGCCCTGGGGAAATCTCGCTGGCGCAGCACGGTGTGCTCTATCTCGACGAGCTGGCGGAGTTCCCGCGCTCGACGCTCGAGGTGCTGCGCCAGCCGCTCGAAGAGGGGACGGTGACGATCGCGCGCGCTGCCGGGACGCTCACCTTCCCCGCGCGCTTCATGCTGGTCGCCTCGATGAACCCATGCCCGTGCGGCTTCCGCGGCGTGCGCGGCTCCGACTGCCGCTGCGACGACGCCATCGTCCAGCGCTACCTCGGCAAGCTCTCCGGCCCACTGCTCGACCGCATCGACCTCCACGTCAGCGTCTCGCGGGTCTCGTTCGGCGAACTCACCGAACACGACGGCGGCGAGACCTCAGCCACGATCCGCACCCGCGTCGAGCGCGCCCGCGCCCTGCAGACCGCGCGCCTGGCCCGACGTCCGTACGCGACCAACGCCGCGATCCCAGCGGCCGACGTGCGTGCGCTCTGCCCGCTCGACGCCGACGCGCTGGCGCTCCTCGAGGGCGCCGTCACCCGCGGCACGCTGAGCGCCCGCGCCTTCGACCGCATCACCCGCGTCGCGCGCACGATCGCCGATCTCGCCGGCACCGAGCGCATCGCCCGTCCCCACGTCGCCGAAGCCCTGGTCTACCGCGCCGCCGTCGCTCGCCCGTCGGCGGCAGCATAATTCCGTCACGCGTCGTTCTTGTGTGCTTTGTTTTTCCGTGCGCGTCGCTGGCGGATTAAGGTAAACGTGGAAAGCGCAATGGCAACTAGGCCGCAGATCAATCCAACGAGTGCACCGTAGTAGCATGTGGGCGTACCCTGCTGCATCGTTAGATCCAATCTTGTCGGCCGCCGCTACTGCATACTACGACTCTAGCTCAGACTCCCCGATCAACCGAGTGGACAAAAGGTACGGCAGATGAGCTGCCCTTCGGCCGCCAGG
>JBEKLD010000284.1:0-1834 GCA_050010375.1 Vulcanimicrobiaceae bacterium | reverse complement strand
GGCGCGGGGGAGGACAACGGCTGGGCCTTCATGATCACCGACGAGCACGAACGTCCCGGTGTGAAAGATCACGTTTGGCGGAAAGGGGCTCGGCGATGCCGCAGCTTCCCGCAGAAAGATCGCAGCCGCCAGCGCCGTCGCAAGGAACTTCGTTCGCGCTCGCAGTCCGCGGTTCGCTCCTTGGCGGATCGCAATCGCATCGTCGATCGCGCCGATGCCCGCACAGAGCAGCACCAAGAAGACGAGCTCGGCGAGCAGCGGCAGACGCGTGGCGGCGAATGCGACGAGCAGCACCACGACGAACGCGAGGCCGCCCATCGTGGGCGTGCCGGTCTTCACCCGATGGCTCGCCGGCGCGTCCTCGTACGCTCGCTGGCGCACGTTGAGATACGCAAACGCGCGAACGAGTCCGGCCGCTACCGTTGCCGTGATCGCAAAGCCGGCGATCAGCCATACTCCGAGCGCCGGCAGCAGTGTGCCGCTCACGGAGCTTCCCCGTTCGTCAGCGGACTCGGTCCTTCGCCACGCCACTTGAGCACCACCAGCGGCGTCTGCTCGTCGCTGTTTCCGTGCGGATTGTCGAGCAGGGCGGACTCCACGTTCGCGGCATCCACGCTACGCGAGGCGCCCAGCACCTTCGCTCGCCCGAGGTCGTTGGCGTCGACGACCGCGCAAGAAACGCCGACCTGGGCTGCAACCGCCTGCGCGAAACCGCTCGGATCCCGCGGAGCAAACACGATCGCGCGCTCGTACGGCGGCATCGTGCCGGTGTAACCGTCGACCGCGGCCACCGCGTCGCCGAGCACTTCGTAGAACGCGCCGCGGCGCCCGGCGAGACGTCCGACCGCCTGCAGCAGGGTCGCGTAGACGACGCGCCACCAGCCGACGCGATCGATCACGAGCTGAATCGACTCGGGCTGGCTGATCGTCGCCATCGGATCGGCGCGCCGTGCAATGGCAAAAGCCAGCGCCGAGGGACGCACGTACTCGGCGGCGACGAACTCGCCTTGCGCGATCGCCACTGCCGTTTCCGAGACGGCGATCACGTCGCCGCCGCGCGCGATGCCGCGCACCGCGAGACCGATCGCGGCGACGAGATCGTCGCCCGGGCGGACGAGCGGCGTTCGAATCGGTATCGCCGTCAAGCCGGCGGGGAGTTCCGCGCGCGTCACCAGCAGGCTTTTGGTCGCGGTGCTCACGGACGCAGCTCCTCGACGATCTCCTCCAACTTGTACTTGCGCGAGCCTTTGAGGAGAACGACGTCGTCGGGACCGGCGTGCTCCCGGATCCATCGGGCCGCGTCGGCATTGGTAGCGATCTCGACGATCTGCAAAGCCGTCATGCCGCCGCGTCGCGCGCCCCGCGTTACGTCGGCCGAATACTCGCCGCTCACGAGCAGAACGTCGACGCTGCGCGCGGCATGCTCGCCGACCCGCTCGTGCAAGTCTGCCGACTCGTCGCCGAGCTCCGCCATCGACGCGAGCACGGCAATTCGGCGCGACGCGGGCTCCGCCGCAAAGGTTGCCAGCGCCGCAAGCATGCTCTGCGCATTCGCGTTATACGCGTCGTAAATAAGACGAACGCCGCCGGGCAGCGGAATCGAATCGTAGCGGCCCGCCGGAAGGCGGAGGTCTGGAATCGCCGCAACGATGGGCTCGATGGGAACGCTCAGCTCGAGCGCGCCCGCGACCGCTGCGGCGAGATTCTCGCGATTGTGCGCGCCCGGCACGCGCACGTCGACGGCATGCTCCTGCGCGCGGCCGTTTTCGTTATGGACGAGCCGGTCGTCGCCGATCACCGCAGTGTACGGCGGCGAAACGTCTCTTTTTTGCTT
>JBEKLD010000283.1:0-1842 GCA_050010375.1 Vulcanimicrobiaceae bacterium | reverse complement strand
CGTCGAGCGCCGCGACCCAGTCGTGCAGCCGCGCGAACGTCTGCGGGACGACCCCGAGCGCCGCCTCGACCGCCGCGGCGTCGGCCGGCGCGGCGAGGATCCGCAGCCCGGCCGGCCGCAGCCGCTCGACCGTGGCCCGCAGGGCCGCGTCGGGGACGCCGGCCGCCGCCCACTTCGGGCCGGCTTGCAGCACGACGTCGCCGCGCACGGCGACCGGACCGGCGAGCAGCAGCGGGCGCAACCGGACCGGGTCCGCCGGCGGACGCGGCTCGCCGACCAGGCCGCGCCCGAGGCGGTAGAGGACCTCGACCTCGTGCGCGTCCTCGCCGCCGAGCCGCTGCGAGCGGTCGACCTGGGCGGTGGTCCGCCCGCGCACCCAGAGCGTCTTGAACGGGCGCGCCCAGCCGGTGGTGAAGCCGACCCGCCGCGGGACCGGTGCGGCCAGCGCGAACGCCTCCGGTTCTTCGCTCGCGATCAGCGCGACGTCGTACGCGGCGGCGGCGATCTCGGCCAGCGCGCCGGCGCGGCTGGCCGGCGTCGACCCGTGCGCCGGCCACGGGATGCGCTCGAGCACGTGCTCGGCGAGCAGTACCCCGGGTGCGAACAGGCCGGCGTTGCGGGTCGTCAGCGCCATCCCGACCGCGTGCCCGGCGGCGCGCAACGCCGCCAAGAGCGGCGTGCAGACGGCCGCATCGCCGATCCCGTCGAGCCGCACCAACAGGATGCGCACGGCGCTCAGCCGCGCAGGTGCGCGCGCAGCTCGTTGGTGTAGACGTTGTCGAGCAGCGCCTCGCGCGCCAGCACCTGCACGAACGGCGGCAGCCCCGTGGCGCTCGCGAGCCCCGCCAACAGCGGCTGCGCGAACGGCGGCGCGACGATGCGCGCGCGCAGGAGATTGAGCGCGTAGGCGCCGGTGGCGAGCTTCACCCGCCCGGTTGGATGCTTGCGCACGAAGCGCGCTGCCATGCGGGCCTTTTCGAGCGCCTTCCCGAGCGCTTCGTCGAGCGACTCGATCGTCGGCGGTTTGATGTGCCACAGATAGGCGTCCCAGACGAAGCCGCGCCGCACGCCGCGCTCGCGCAGCCGCACGCCCAGGTCGGTGTCTTCCCAACCATAGAGGTCGAAGCTCTCGTCGAAACCGCCGACGGCACGCAGGTCGTCGACCGGCACCGAGACGTTGCACGTGACGAAGAAGGCGCGCGAGAAGTTCGCCGCGCTGGGGGTGGGGCGCTCGTCGGCCGACGGCACGTTGACGATCGGTCCGGAGACGGCGAGCGAGCCGCTACCCTCGGCGTGTCCGCGCGCATGGGCGGCCAGAAAGCCGGCCGGCAGCACGACGTCGTCGTCGACGAATAGGATGCGCTCGCCCGACGCGGCCGCGACGCCCGCGTTGCGCGCCTTGCCACGGTTCGGTTCGGCGACGTAGACGTAGCGCGCATCGTGGGCGCGCGCGACTGCCGGCGTGGCGTCGATGGAGCCGTTGTCGACGACGACGATCTCGAACGGCGGGGGCTCGGCTTGCGCGCGCAGCGAGGTCAGCGCACCGTCCAGGAGCGCGGCGCGGTTGCGCGTCGCGATGACAACGGAGAACGTCACGCCGCCCTCGCTTCGAGCAACGCGCCGGCCATCCGCTCCGCCGCGCCGGCGTGGGCGGCGTACAGGTCGCGCAGCGCGGCGCCGGTGCGCGCGCACCACTCGGCGTCGCGCCAACGCTCGGCGGCGGTGCGCGCGACCTGCGAGGGGAGCAGCGTCCCGGCGATCTCCGGATCCAGCTCGCGACCGGCGTCGATGTTCGGCTGCGCGAAATAGGTGAAGCGCCGCGCGGCGGCCAGCGCGGCGGCG
>JBEKLD010000282.1:0-1858 GCA_050010375.1 Vulcanimicrobiaceae bacterium | reverse complement strand
TCTGTCGGCTCCCCGAATCGGAGTCCGACCGCAGCGGCGGCCGCTACGGCAAGACGCGCGTCCCGCGCCTACACGTCGACCACGACCACCGGACTAACGAGGTCCGCGGCCTGCTGTGCCGTTGGTGCAACCAGATGCTCGGATCAGCGAAGGACGACCCCGCGCGCCTGCGCGGGGCGATCGACTATTTGAGCCGTTTCAGGCCCGCTCAGGAGGCAGCCGAGCTTATCGTCGCGTGATCGACGTCGCGCTGAGCGTCGTCGAACGACCGTCCGCGCGGCGCTTTCGACCGTGATTTCGGCGCCGGCCGCGTCGTCTTGCGCGCCTCGAGCTCGTCGTGCTGGACCGCCGTCTGCGCGGCCGGTGCACTCGCCGCGGCGAGGATCGCCGGCGTCGGCTTGGGCGGCTCGAGCAGCACGCCGTAGTAGGCCGACCGCTCCGATTGTCTCGGCGCTCGACCCATCCCGGCCTCCCGGAAAAGAAAGAACGCCAGGCCGTATGTTTACGGTCGGCGTCCATCGCGTGCCCCAATTTTCTCACGCCACGGTGGCGATCGTCAAGACGAACTCGTCGACTGCGGCGCGCGGATCGGACCGGTGCGCAACGAGATGACGCTGCAGCGCGGCCATGCTGACGGCGCCGTCGCCCACGCGATCGGCGAAGGCTGCGGCAAGGTCGCTCTCCGGGAAGAACCGAGCGAAGAGCTCGCGGGCTTGCTCGCGCTGCGCGTTTCCGAGGAAGAGCCGGCAGTCGACGCGACCGGGCCGGATCAGCGCCGGGTCCAGCCGCTCGATGTGGTTCGTGCTCATCACCGTGATCTGACTATCTCGGGAGCTGACGCCGTCGAGCGCGTTGAGCAGGCCGGAGAACGTGACGTGCGAGGCCGCCGTGTCGGACTTCTCGCGCGCCGTGAACGCGGCGTCGACGTCCTCGATGAGCAGAATTCCCCTGGCCGGAATCCGTCGCATCAGGAGCGCGAGCAGCGTGTCGTCGAGCATCGGCGCTGCGAGGTTTAGGACGTACAGGTCCATGCCCAGTTCACTGGCCAGCGCGAAGGTCAACGAGGACTTGCCGCCGCCCGGTGGCCCGTGGAGCAGGTACCCGCGACGGTACGGCAGCCCGCGTTCAACGTACCAGGTTCGATCAGCGAGGAAGCCCTGGAGATCGGCCAGCGCGTTCCGCGCGGCGTCGTCGGCGAGGATCACGCTCGAGAGCGGGCCGCGGCGCCTTCTCGGCCACGCGCGCCCAGCGGTCGCCGTCCGCCATCAGAACGCGCACTGCTCCGTTGTCGCGCCGTCGGCCGACGCGTTGGACATCCTCGAAGAGCGCCCGGAGCGCATCGGGGTCGCGACCGAGGCTCTTTACGGTAATCGTCTCGGGTAGGAAGCCCCGGTCGCCCTTTTGCTCGTGCTCGCGCCGCGTCAGCCAGATCAGCCGACCGCCGAACCGAATGAGATGCTCGCCCGGCGCCGGCGAGTAGACGATGCGATCGCGCTCGCCCTCAGCGGGACTCCCCATCCCCGTCCCCACCGACGCGGTCAACTTGCGCGCCGATCGCATGGCCGGGAGCGCGTCGAGCCAACGGGTCAACCAGTCGAAGAGCTCGTCGTTCGAGCGCACCTCTACAGAGATGATCACGCGTCGCTTGACCACCTCGAACGCCTGCTGAGGGACGTGACGCAGCACGGCGATCGCGCCGCCGGTAAGACCCAGCGCGAGGCCGCCGCCGAAGATCGGGTTGTGCTGGAGCAGGCTGACGATGCTCTCGATCGTCACGCTGACGCTCCGCTCGAGGACGCCGGCAGAGCATCGACGATCTCGGGGTCGATCATCCCGGTCTCGGCGAGCCTGTCGATCG
>JBEKLD010000281.1:0-1871 GCA_050010375.1 Vulcanimicrobiaceae bacterium | reverse complement strand
CTGACGCTGCCGAGCGCGTCGTCGAGCACGCTGAGCGCGTGCATGCGCACCAGCACCGGCGCGTGGGTCGAAATGTCGCCTTTCACCAGGGCGATGTGCTCGGCATAGGCGACTTTGTTGACGTAGACATGCATCTGCCACGTGCCGCCATGCGTCGCCGGAAAATCGGTGGTGAGGGTGCGCTCGATGATGCGGTCGTGGCGGCGGCGATAGGCGATCAGATCGGCGATGGTCGCGACCTTGATGCCGTGCAGCTGCGCGAACGCGATCAAGTCGGCGCGCCGCGCCATGGTGCCGTCGTCGTTCATGATCTCGCAGATCACGCCTGAGGGATTGAGGCCGGCTAGCCGCGCGATGTCCACCGCAGCCTCGGTATGGCCGGTGCGCACCAGCACGCCACCGTCGCGCGCCATCAGCGGAAAGACGTGGCCGGGGGTGACGATGTCGTCCGGTCCCTTGCTCGGGTCGATGGCGGCGGCGACGGTGCGCGCCCGGTCCGGCGCGGAGATGCCGGTGGTGACGCCGTCGCGCGCCTCGATCGAGACGGTGAAGGCGGTCTGGAGCCGCGAAGCGTTCTGCTGCGGCATCAGGGGCAGCTTCAACTGCTCGACCCGCTCGCGCGTCAGCGCCAGGCAGATCAGGCCGCGGCCGTGCTTGGCCATGAAGTTGATCGCTTGGGGCGTCGCCATCTGCGCCGGAATGACGAGGTCGCCTTCGTTCTCGCGGCTCTCGTCGTCGACCAGGATGAACATCCGGCCGTTGCGCGCCTCCTCGATGATTTCCTCGGTCGGCGAGGCAATTTCGACGAAGCTCATGCCGTCTCCCGCGCCAACAGCCGCGCGACATAGCGCGCGATGACGTCGAGCTCGAGGTTGACCTTATCTCCCGGCTGAAGCTGCCCCAAGGTCGTCTTGGCCAGCGTCAGCGGAATGAGGTTGACGCCGAGGCGCCGCCCCTCGACCTCGTTGACGGTGAGCGAAACGCCGTCGAGCGAAATCGAACCCTTGGGCGCGATCGACTGTTCCAGCGGCCGCGGCACTTCGAGCGTGAGACGGACGGAATCTCCTTCCGCGCGCCGCGTCAGGACGGTCGCGACGGAATCGACGTGTCCCATCACCATGTGCCCGCCGAGCTCGTCGCCCAAACGCAGCGAGCGCTCGAGATTGAGCTTCGTGCCGGCTTTCCAGCCGGCGGATGTGGAACGCGCGCGCGTCTCGGCCGAGACCTGGACCGAGAACCAGTCCTTGCCCTTGTCGGTCGCCGACAGGCAGATGCCCGAACAGGCGATCGAGCCGCCGATCGCGAGACTGCTCAGATCGAGGCCGGTGGCGATGGTAAAGCCGGTGTCGCCGCCGGGCAGCACCGCGCGCACCTGGCCGATATCGCTGATGATTCCGGTGAACATGGCGAGAATTTAGGCCGCGCGCCCGAGGGTTTCCAGCACATCCTCGCCCACCGTCTCGAGCGCCAGCCGCGCGAAGCGCGGGGCCTGGGCGGGGACATCGAGGCCCATGGCGGTCAACGCGGGCAAGCCGTCGCCGCCGATCACGCTGGGCGCGTGAAACCAGCACAGGCGGTCGACCAGGTCGGCGCGCAGTAGCGCGGTGGCGATGGTGGCGCCGCCCTCGACCAGGAGCCGGGTGATGCCGCGCTTGCCCAGCACCTTGAGCGCGGCGGCGAGGTCGGTCTCGCCCGTCGGCGTCTCCGGCACGTCGACGATCTCGATGTCGCAGGCCCGGAAGGCTTCGCGGCGGTCGCCGGATATGCCGTGGCGGACCACGAACCAGGTCGGTACCTCGCGCGCCGTCGCCACCACGCGCGCGGTCAGCGGCACGCGCAAGGAGCCGTCGGCAACGATGCGGACCGGGCTG
>JBEKLD010000280.1:0-1891 GCA_050010375.1 Vulcanimicrobiaceae bacterium | reverse complement strand
CGATCACGACGTTGCCCGTGTCGAGCCGCTGCGGCGCGCCGTCGAGCGGGATGCGATAGAGCGCGATCGTCGCACGGTCGGGCGCGACGGCGTAGAGGCTCGACGAATCGGCAGCCCACGTCGCCTCCTCGATAGGCCGGTCGATCGGCGCCGAGATCGGACGCCCCGGGCCGCCCTGCGGCGTCGTTACGCACAGCTCCGACAGATTGACTTGCTGATCGCCTTTCGCGCACAAATAGGCGACGTGCGTGCCGTCGGGCGAGAAGATCGGATCGCCTTCCCAGGCCGTCGCGCCGGTGATCGTGCGGACGATTCGGCTCGCAACGTCGACGATCGCCACACGGGAGTAACTCTCGTCGTTGAGGATCGCGTTGGGAACCAGAAGGAACGCGATGCTCTTGCCGTCGGGCGACCACGAGAGCGTCGACGCGGCTTCACCGGTCGCGACGCTCTGCTCGCCGGCCGTGAGTTGCGTCACGGTGCCGTCGCCCACCGAGACCGTGAAAAGATGCGCCGGCTGCGGAAGCTCGCGTGCGACGATCGGTTCAGTCGTGAAAACGAAACAGTCGCGAAAGCGGTCCGCCCCGGTCTGCACCTTATCGGGATCCTCCGCGGTATACGCGATGGCGTGGCCGTCGGGGCGCCATGCAAACTGCTCGACGTCCGCCTTTCCGTGCGTGACGGCGCGTGCATCCCCGCCGCCTTCGGGCATCACGTAAATCTGCGTATGCGAATCTTTGGCCGCGCCGTCGTCGGCGAGAAACGCAATCTGCGAGCCGTCGGGCGAGAAGGCGGGGTCCGAGAGTCCGGTCCGATGCACCAGCAGACTCTGCTGCGTCCCGCTCGCGAGGTCGACGGCGACCAGGTCGTGCAGGCGCTTGTTTTCGTCCCACGAGATGCGCGTCACGACCAGCGCGGCGTGCTTGCCGTCGGGAGCGATCGCGGGCGAACCGAGTGAAACGACGCGCTGGAAGTCGTCTTCGCCGATCGCCGATGCGGGTGCGGCCGACGCCGTTGCCGTGCCGAACGTCAACGCGAGCGCCGGCAGAATGCCGGCAAGGAGCTTTGCAGGCAGGCTCATGGGGTGAGCCCTTGGCGCCGGGAGCCCGGTTCGCCTTGTATGCGACCCAGACGCCGCGGCCGGCTAGAGCGTGAGTTCCATCCCGTCATACGCGAGCTCGCCTCCGGCGTCGCGCAGTCGCGCGTGCGCCGGGGCATTCGGGTCGAGCATCGGGTTCGTGTTGTTCACGTGGGTAAAAATCATGCGCGTCGTTACGTCGTGCAGCATCGCGAGCGTTCCGTCGTCGCCCCCGACGGGCGCATGGCCGAGTCCGCGGCCGCTTTTGGGAAGAAAGCCGCCCGCAGTGAGTTCGTCATCGCTAAAGAACGTGCCGTCGAGGAATGCGACGTCGGCTGCGGCGATCGCATCGCGCAGCTCCGCGTCGACCGAGCCGAAGACCGGCGCAAAGAGCACGCGGTTGCCGCGCTCGCGGATATCGTAGGCGACGACGGCTCCGCGCGCGGTGCGGCGGCCGTCGTATCCAGGCGTCGTTCCCGGCACCGCGAACGCGCGAACTTCGAGCTCGTTTCCGACGATGTCGCCGTCATCGACGGGCTCGCAGACCGCATCGAGCGCGCAGGCGATCCATCGGTGCGGCGTTTGCGCAAAGGGCGCGAACGCCGTCTGCGCGAGCGCGATTTCGCGCACCACCGCGCTCGAGCGGACGATAAATCCGCCGCCGAATCTTTGGCGGAGCACCGCGAGGCCGCCGATGTGGTCGACGTTGGCGTCGGTGAGGAGCATGCCCGCGATCGGCGTGCCGCGCCTCGCGTGCGGCTGGAGCGGAGCGAACGATTCGATCTGCACCGCAACGTCGGGCGAGCAGTTCAG
>JBEKLD010000279.1:0-1905 GCA_050010375.1 Vulcanimicrobiaceae bacterium | reverse complement strand
GGCGGCGTGGGTGCTCGGCGCGCTGGTCGTCACCATCGGGCTCGACGTGCGCTGGGGAGTGCTGGCGCTGATCCTCGGCAACGTGCTCGGCGCGCTCCCGGTCGCGCTCTGCTCGACGCTCGGCCCGCCGACCGGCCTGACCCAGATCGAAACCTCGCGCTTCGCGTTCGGGCGCCTCGGGACGCGCGTCCCCTCAGCGCTCAACTGGTTGTGCGCCGTCGGCTGGGACGCGGTCAACAACGTCCCGTCGGTCCTCGCGCTCGTCGCGTTGGCCGCGCTGGTGGGGATCGGGCTGCCGTTCTGGTTGGGCCTGGCGCTGCTGGCCGGGACGCAACTCGTCGCCAGCGTCTACGGGCACCACCTCGTTCAGGCGATCGGGAAGTACGTCAGTTACGTGCTGATCGTCGTGTTCGCGATCACCGGCATCGTCGCGGTCGCGCGCGGTGGTTCGCTCGCCGTCGCGCACGCGCACGTCACGCCGGCGGCGTTCGTGCTGGCCGTCTCGATCATCGCCGGCTTCTGCATCGGCTTCGCGCCGTACTCGTCCGACTACACGCGCTATCTGCCGGCGGCGACGCCGCGCGCGACGATCGCGATGCTCAGCTTCGGCGGCCTGGTCCTGTCGAGCTTCACCATCGAGTTGCTCGGCCTGCTGACCGCCAGCCGCCTGACCGACGTCTCGCCGGCGGGGGTGATCGGCAGCGTGCGCGGGCTGACCGGCGCCTTCGCGCCGATCGCGCTGCTGGCGATCGCGGTCTCGGCGATCCCGGTCAACTCGATCAACGACAACACCGCCGCCTACAGCCTGATCTCGGCCGGCGTGCGGCTCCCGCGTCCGATCACGGCGATCGTGACCGGCGCCTGCGGCTTCGCGTTGGCGGTCGCCGGCGCGGGCGCGTTCGCCGAGCTGTTCGCCGGCTACATGGTCGTGCTGTTGTACTGGATCGCGCCGTGGGCGGCGATCGTCCTCGCCGATTGGTTCGTCGTGCGCGATCCGACGGCGCCGGTCGGCCGCTGGGGCGTCGGCGTGGTGATCTTCGCGCTGGTCACGCCGCTGACGATCGTCCTCTTCTCGGCGACCGACGCCTACACCGGGCCGGTCGCGCGGCTGCTGGGTGGCACCGACATCGGCTCGTTCGTCGGCTTCGCCCTCGCCGGCGGTCTCTACATCGTCGCCCGGCGCCGGCAGCTCGCGGCGGTCCCCGCCAGCGCGCCCGTCGCGGCGTGATGGAGCGTCGTCGCGCCGTGCTCGGTCCCCTCTCGCGCATCCCGGTCATCGACGCCGACGCTTTGCGCTCGTCGCGCCGCTCCGACCTGGTCGCGCTGGCCCAGGAGATCGGCGACGCCGCGCGCACGATCGGGTTCTTCGCGGTCGCCGATCACGGCGTTCCCGCGACGCTGCTGGCGCAGGCCTTCGCCGCGACGCGCGCCTTCTTCGCGCAGCCGCCGGCGGCGAAAGAAGCGGTCGCGATGGAGCGCTCCGCGGCCTATCGCGGGTACTCCCGCTTGGGTGCCGAGCGGCTCGATCCCGATCGGCCCGGTGACGCGAAGGAGTCGTTCAACATCGGCCCCGAGCTTTCGCCCGACGATCCCGACGTGGTCGCCGGGACGCCGTTCTTCGGTCTCAACCAGTGGCCGTCGCTGTACGGCTTTCGGACCACCGCGCTCGAGTACTTCGCGGCGATGCATGGCCTCGCGCTGGCGCTGATGCGCGCGTTCGCGATCGACCTGGGGCTGGCCGACGAGCGCTATTTCGCGGCGCGCTTCGACCGGCCGCTGGCGACGTTGCGGCTGCTGCGCTACCCGCCGCACCCCGGCGCCTTCGACGGCTCGCTCTACGGCGCGGCGCCGCACACGGACTACGGCATCTTGACCTTGCTCGCCCAAGACGAAACCGGCGGGTTG
>JBEKLD010000278.1:0-1915 GCA_050010375.1 Vulcanimicrobiaceae bacterium | reverse complement strand
ACGACCTGGCGCGGCACCTCGGCCTCGGCCTGCATCGCGATCCCGCCGCTCTGCAAGATGCCGAAGCCCAGCGCGGCGACGCAGATCCACAGGGGGTCGAGGTTCCCGACCAACGCGACCGCGATCGCGATGAAGCCGTAGCCGGGCGAGAGTCCGACGTTGAAGCGGTGCAGCACGCCGGCGACGATCGTCGCGCCGCCGAGGCCGGCGATCGCGCCCGAGATCGCCATCGCGACCAGCGCCGTGCGCCCGAGGTCGATCCCGGCCCGCTTGGCGGCCTCGGGCGCCTCGCCGGCGGCCCGCAATTCGTAGCCGAAGACCGTGCGCTGCAACAGCCAGCGCAACGCGAAGGCGAGCGCGAGCGCGATCGGCAGCGCCCACGTCAATCGCGAATCGGGGATCAGGTCGCCGAGCTGCGCCGCCTTCGGCAAGAGCGCGGTCTCCTGCGCGCCGCCGCCGGCCTGCTGCAGCGGTCCGGTGACCAAATAGGTCGCCAACAGCGTCGCGACGACGTTGAGCATCAGCGTCGCGATCACTTCGTTGGCGCCGAAGCGCGCGCGCAAGAAGCCCGGGATCGCGCCCCAGATCCCGCCGGCGACGGTGCCGGCGAGCAGCACCATCGGGATCGCGAGCCACGCCGGCGCGGGAAACTGCGCGCCGAACCAGCCGGCGGCGAAACCGCCCAACACCAGTTGCCCCTCGGCCCCGATGTTGAACAGCCCGGCCCGGAACGCGACCGCGATGCCCAGCGCCGGGAAGAGCAGGTTCGTCGTCTGCACCAGCGTCTCGGCGATCTCTTCCTTGGTCCCGAACGCGCCGTCGAACAGCGCCGCGAAGCCGTCGAACGGGGAGACGTGCGCGAGCAGCATCGCGATCGAGCCGACCCCGAAGACCAGCACCAGCACGATCGTCAGGTCGCGCAGCGCGCGCGAGCGCAACACGGCGCTCATCGTTGCCCCGCCATCAGCGCGCCGATCCGGCCGCGGTCGATCTCGGCGCGCGCGAAGTCGCCGACGAAGGAGCCGCCGGCGACGACCAGCACGCGGTCGGCGCACGCGAAGATCTCGTCGAGCTCGAACGAGATCAACAGGATCCCGACCCCCGCGTTGCGCGCCTCGATCAGCCGCGACTGCACCAGCGCCGCCGCGCCGATGTCGATCCCGCGCGTCGGCTGGTAGGCGATCAGCACGCGCGGCGCGCTGGTCAACGCGCGGCCGACGACGATCTTCTGCTGGTTGCCGCCGGAGAGTGCGCCGACGATCGCGTCGGGGTCGGCCGGGCGCACGTCGAAGCGCGCGATCACCTCGCGCGCGGCTTCGCCGAAGCGGGCCAACGGGAGCGTGCGCTGTTGCCCCAGCGCGACGTTGTCGCGCACGCTCCAGTCGAGGACGAGCGCCTCGTGCCGCCGGTCCTGCGGTATGACGCGGATCCCGTGCACGATGCGCGCCGCCGGCGACTCGTCGGGTGCGAGCGCGCGGCCGTCGAGCAGCAACTCGCCGGTGAACGGCACGACGCCGGCCAGCGTGTCGGCGAGCGCCGACTGTCCGTTGCCTTCGATCCCGGCGACGCCGACGATCTCGCCGGCGCGCACCGCGAAGCTCACCTCACGCAGCGCGCTCGTCCCCGAGCGAGCGCTCAGACCGCGGGCCTCGAGCAGTGGGCGCGGCAAAGTCTGCGCCCGCGCCGCGAGCGCCGGGACCTCCCCGCCGACCATCTCGCGCGCGATCTGGTCGGCGTTCGTCTCGGCGGTGCGATGGCGTGCGACGACTTTGCCGTGGCGCATCACGGTCACCCGTTGCGAATACGCGATGACCTCGGCCAACTTGTGGGTGACGACCAAGATCGCCGTGCCGCGTGCGGCCAGGCCCTGCACGGTCTCGAAGAAGTCCGCGATCTCGCCCGGTGCCAGCGCCGC
>JBEKLD010000277.1:0-1921 GCA_050010375.1 Vulcanimicrobiaceae bacterium | reverse complement strand
ACCGCGCAGCGCGAGGCCAGTGCCTACTTCGGCAACCCGACGATCTACGTCGAGCGCTACTTGGAGAACCCCAAGCACGTCGAGCTGCAGATCCTGGCCGACAAACACGGGACCGTACTGCACGTCGGCGAGCGCGACTGCTCGCTGCAGCGGCGGCACCAGAAGCTGTGGGAGGAGACGCCGGCGCGGATCCCCGCCGTCGTGCGCGAGGGGCTGCGCGCGGCCGGCGTGCAGGCTGCGAAAGCGATCGCCTACGACTCGGTCGGGACGATCGAGTGCCTGGTCAGCGGCGACGCGTTCTACTTTCTGGAGATGAACACGCGCATCCAGGTCGAGCACACCGTCTCCGAAGAGATCTCGGGGATCGACCTCGTGCGCGAGCAGATCCTGGTCGCGGCGGGCCGCCCGCTCGCCTTCGCGCAGAACGCGATCGACTTTCGCGGCCACGCGATCGAGGTGCGGGTCAACGCCGAGGATCCGGCGCAGAACTTCCGCCCCGCGCCGGGGACGGTCGAGCGCTATCGCGAGCCCGGCGGTTTCGGCGTGCGGGTCGACTCGGCGGCGTACCCGGGCTTCACCATCACCCCCGACTACGACTCGTTGATCGCCAAGCTGATCGTCTGGGGCCGCGACCGCGACGAAGCGCTGGCGCGGCTCGGGCGCGCGATCGACGACTACGTGGTGACCGGCGTCCCGACGACGCTCCCGTTGCTGCGCGCGCTGGTCGACTACGCACCGGTGCGCGACGCCTCGTACGGCACGGCGACGCTCGAGCCGTTCGCCGCCTCGTTGGGCGCGGCCGCGACGAACGGCGCCGTGACGGCGGACGATGCGGGGGCCGCGCCGGCGAGTGCCGCCGACGACACGATCCGGGTCGAGGTGAACGACCAGTTGTTCCGGGTGCGGTTCGTCGACGTGCCGCTGCCGCGCGGCGCCCCGGCCGGCGCGGCGCGAGCGTCGAAGAAGGGTGGGACCGCGCGGAAGGCCGGCGCGGCCGCCGGCAACGACGTCGTCGCACCGATGCACGGCGTCGTCGTCGAGCTGCCCATCGCGCTCGGCGCGAGCGTGCGCGAGGGCGACGTCGTCGCGATCATCGAAGCGATGAAGATGATGAACGAGATCCGCGCCCACCGGGCCGGCACCGTCGGCGCGATCCACGTCGCCGCCGGTGCGACGGTCGAAGCCCGCACGCCGTTGCTCACCCTGGCCGACTGACGATGGCCGATATCGTCACCCTGACGGCGTTGCGCGCGTTGGTCACGCTCTCCAACCCGAGCCTTTCGCCCGACGGGACGCGCGTCGCGTACGTGCGCACCGTCGCCGATCGCCTGCACGACCGGATGGACCATGCGCTGATCGTGCAACCCGTCGCCGGCGGCGCGGCGCGCGTCGTCGACGCCGGGCCGTTCGCCACAGCGCCGCGCTGGTCGCCCGACGGAACGCGCCTGGCCTACCTGCGGCACGATGCGAAGCACGACGAGGGCCAGCTCGTCGTCGTCCGGCTCGCCGGCGGTGCGCGCGTCACCGTGACCCACGCACCACGCGGCGTGCAGCACTTCGCCTGGAGCCCCGATGGCCGGCGTTTCGTGTACGACACGCCCGACGCCGAGCCGAACGCGGCGGCGGCGAAGGCGAACGACGACCTGTTCGCGGCCGGAGACGACGGCTTCCTGACCGACAAGCCGCCGGTGCCCTCGCACCTGTGGCTGGTCGCGAGCGGTGGCGGCGCGGCGCGCCGGTTAACGCACGGGCGCTGGAGCGTCTATGAGGGCGTCCCGCCGTTCGCCGGCGGGACGAGCGACCCGTCGTGGTCGGCCGACGGCCGTACGATCCTGATCGCCCGCGCGCCCGACGCCCACGACGCGACGACGGATCGCTCATCCCTCGCGCTGGTCGACGTCGCGACCGGCACGGTGCGCGA
>JBEKLD010000276.1:0-2014 GCA_050010375.1 Vulcanimicrobiaceae bacterium | reverse complement strand
GACCGAGCTCGTCGCCGACACCTACGAGCTGCTCTTCGCGGTCGGCGCCTATTTCGTGCGCGCCGGCACGCCGGCGTTCTTCGACGCGATCCCCGTCCGCTTCACGATCGCCGCCGACGGCCGCTATCACGTCCCCCTGCTCCTCTCACCGTGGGGTTACAGCACCTACCGCGGCAGCTAGTCGCGAGCGAGAGCTATGCAGACGATCGTTCCCGCAGCGACTCGGAGCCGCAACGCAAGGCCTGTGCGTGTACTTCGACGACGTCGACGCGCACTTCGAACGCGCACGCTCGGCGGGCGCATCGATCGCGAGCCCGCCGGTCGCCACCGACTTCGGCTCACGCGAGTACTACGTCCGCGATCTCGAAGGCCATCCCTGGACGTTCAGCACCTATCTCCCTACCGGAGGACCGGGCCAATGAGGCGCCGGTCGAAAGCAGCCGGCGAAACACTTTCGCTCGGGCCGCGGTACGAGCCGTCATGCCGCGTCAGATTTGGGGTTCTCTCGCCGCGCTCGGCGCTCTTCTGGTGACGTCGACCGCAGCCGCGCCGGACCCGAGTTCAGGCTCAGCGGCCTTCGCACGCGGCGACTTCGACGCTGCATATGCCGCCGACGCGGCGGCCTTGGCGACGACGCCCAACGACCCGGCGGCGAACCTCGGCGCCGCGACGATCGCGCTCTATCACAACGACCTCGACGCCGCGACGCGGTACCTCGCGCGCGCGACGGCGACCTCGACGGACGACCCGCGCGCACAACGGATCGCCGCGACAATCGCGCGGCGGCGCGCCGATACGGAACTGGTCGCCGGCGCAGTGCTGCCGGCCCGTATCCCGTTCGTCGTCGAGGATCCGCTGCCGCTCATCGTCGTCGAGGTGAACGGTCGCAAGGGCCTCTTCATCGTCGACACCGGCGCCGGCGCGACGACGCTCGATCCCGACTTCGCGGCGGAGGTCGGCGTGACGCTGACGGCTGCGGGCTCCGGCATCTTCGCCGGTGGCCTCCGAGCCACCGTACAGCGCGGGACCGCGGCGACCGTGCAAGCCGGCGGCGTGACGATGCGCGACGTCGAGGTGATGGGGCTGCCCACGCGTCAGGTCCCATTCTTCGGCGAGCGCAAGCCCGACGGCGTGATCGGAGTGCGCTTCTTCACGCACTTCCTGACGACGTTCGACTACGTCAACGGCGCGCTGATCTTGCGCCCGCGCTCGGACTCGGCGGCCTTCGAGCGTGCCGCCGGTCCAAACAGCGTCCCGATGCTGTGGGTCGGCGACCACTTTCTGTTCGCACGCGGTCGCATCAACGACGGCCCCGAGGGCTGGCTCAACGTCGATACCGGCCTCGCCGGCGCCGGCCTCATGCCGAGCAAAGACGCCGTCGCCGACTCCCACATCACGCTCGACGAGGCCCATGCCGGCGAAGGGATGGGCGGCGGCGGCATGGTCCGCGTCGTCCCGTTCACCGCCGCCGTCACCGTCGGCAGCCGCCGCATCGACGGCGTTGCGGGCTCCTTCACCCCCGAGGGCGATCAGTTCGGCATCTTCCCGTTCGCCGTTCGCGGCGCCGTCTCACACGGCTACTTCCGCACCTGCGCCCTCACGTTCGACTTCGCCGCGATGCGGCTGGTCATGCAGTAGCCGCCTTGTAGGCGGCCCAACCTCCGTACTTCGAGATGTCCTCATAGCCGCGCTCTTCGATGAGAGCGCGCGGGTAGATCATCGCGTTGACGGCGCTGCCGTCGTCGAGCTGGACCGGAGCTTCGTAGAGGTTCGGGGGTTCGGTGGCGAGCAGGTGCGTGTGTTGCTCGTCGGTGAGCTCGTAGACCTCGCCGGCGATCGCGACGCCGCCGGTGGCGACTTCGTAGATGCCGGGGTGCTGGTCCTCGACCGAGTGCAGCCGGTAGATCGGCTTGGTCTTCGCCTCGCGCACGAAACGGGCCGAGCCGAGATTGCCGTGGTCGGGCTGGCCGCGCAGGGCCGAGCCGCAGATGAAGAACTGCATGGATTCCTTCGT
>JBEKLD010000275.1:0-2044 GCA_050010375.1 Vulcanimicrobiaceae bacterium | reverse complement strand
GAGTTCCTCGACCAGCTCGAGCTGCTCGAAGGCGCCGGTGCCGCCTTCGAGCGCGACGCGATGCTGCGCGGCGACGTGACGCCGGTGTTCTTCGGCAGCGCGGTGACCAACTTCGGCGTCGAGTTGTTCCTCGACGCGTTCGTCGCGCTGGGACCGCCGCCGGGGCCGCGCTTCGACGCGGAGCGGCACGTCGTCGAGCCGACCGACGAACGCTTCAGCGGCTTCGTCTTCAAGATCCAGGCCAACATGGATCCGCGCCACCGCGACCGGGTCGCGTTCCTGCGCGTGTGCAGCGGGACGTTCGAGCGCGACATGACCGTGCGCAACGCGCGCAGCGGGAAGGACGTGCGGCTGACGCGCGCGATGAAGCTGTTCGCCTCCGAGCGCGAGTCGGTCGAGGTCGCCTACGCCGGCGACGTCGTCGGCCTGGCCAACCCGGGCGTCTTCGCGATCGGCGACACCCTGGCCCAAGGCGACGGCGTGCGCTTCGAACCGATCCCGGCCTTCGAGCCGGAACATTTCGCGCTGGTCCGGAGTATCGACACGGCGAGTTACAAGTCGTTCCAGAAAGGGATCGCGCAACTGCGCGAGGAGGGGGCTATCCAAGTCTTCTACCCGTATGGGCAGACCCGGAGCGAACCCGTTCTGGCCGCCGTCGGCGAGCTGCAGTTCGAGGTCGTCAAATATCGTCTGGAATCGGAGTACAACGTGAAGACCGTCTTCCAATCGCTGCCGTATACGACCGCGCGGCGCGTGCGTGGCGAGCAGCCGGCCTCCGGCGCGACGCTGGGCAGCAGCGCGCGGCTGGTCGAGGATTGGGACGGCGAGCCGGTCGCGCTGTTCGAGAGCGGCTGGAGCGTCAACTTGGCCGAGCAATGGAATCCCGGCTTGAAGTTCGATCCCTTCGGAGCGAAGGATCTGGAGCGCGAGGTGCCGGCGTGACGAACGCCCCGGCCAACGTCCCACCGCCGAACGCCGCCGCGGCGCGGGCACGCTCGCCGCGCCGAATCTTGATGATGATCGGGTTGGCCGTCCTGATCGTCCTGCTGGTGATGCGCTCGTGCGCGATCCACGAGAGCGGGCGGGAGAAGATGGTGCACGTCTTCAACCAGGCGATCCAGCGCGACGACCTGGCCGAGGTGCAGAAGCTCGAGAACGTCGGGACCGCCGCCGACATGTCGCGCGCGCGCCTCGGCGAGGCCGCCGACGCGCTCGCGCCGCTCGGCGCGGTCAAGCGGGTCAAAGAGGTCACCCCGAAAGACGATCCGGAGCGCGTGCACGAGTTCGACGTGACCTTCGAGAAGGGCAAGGTGCACGAGCGGATCGAGCTCGACCCGCAGGACCACATCTTCCACTTCCACTACGACCAGCCACAGGCCGGCGGATGAGCGGTGAGGCGCCGCTCGCGGTCACGTTCGAGGATGTGCGCGCGGCGGCGCAGCGGCTGCGCGGGGTCGCGAAGCGCACGCCGGTCGTCACCTCGCGCACGCTCGACGAGCGCTCGGGTGCGCGCGTCTTCCTCAAGGCCGAGAACTTGCAACGGATCGGCGCGTTCAAGTTTCGCGGCGCGTACAACGCGATCGCGCAGCTCGACGCAGCGCAGCGCAGCGCCGGCGTGGTCGCCTACTCGAGCGGGAACCACGCGCAAGGCGTCGCGCTGGCTGCCTGGCTGCTCGAGGTTCCGGCGACGATCGTGATGCCGGCCGACGCGCCGGCGGCGAAGCTCGCCGCGACGCGCGGGTACGGTGCGCAGGTCGTCACCTACGACCGCGCGCAGGAGAACCGCGCCGAACTGGCCGCGGCGATCGCCGCCGAACGCGGCGCGACGATCGTCCCGCCGTACGACCATCCGTGGGTGATCGCCGGCCAAGGGACGGTCGCGCTCGAGCTGATCGAGGACGCCGGACCGCTCGACGTGCTGCTGGTGCCGCTGGGCGGCGGTGGCCTCCTCGCCGGCTGCGCGCTGGCGGCGGCCGCGCTGAGCTCCGGCGTGCGCATCTACGGTGTCGAGCCGGAAGCGGGCGACGACTGGGTGCGCTCGTGG
>JBEKLD010000274.1:0-2059 GCA_050010375.1 Vulcanimicrobiaceae bacterium | reverse complement strand
CGCAGCTCTTCGTCGGCAACCTTACGCCCGCGCGCGACTTTCTCGACGTGCGCGACGTCGTCGAGGCGTATCTCGCGCTCGCGCGCGACGGCGAACGCGGCCAAATCTACAACGTCTGCAGCGGGCACGCGGTAACGATCCGCGACGTGCTGCGCGAGCTGATTATCATCGCGCGCGTCCCGGTCGAAGTGCGCGAGGATCCCGCGCGGATGCGCGGGGTCGAGATCCCGCTCTCAGTCGGCGATCCGGCGAAGCTGCGCGACCGCACCGGCTGGATGCCGCAGATTCCGCTCGTCCGCTCCCTGCGCGACGCATACGATGCCGCGCGCGACAAACTCGCGGCGGTGTCGTGATCCAAGCGTTCGTTTTCAAAAACCGCGGCCTCTTGCTGAGCCTTCCGGCCGGCATTTTGGCGGCCTTCGGCAAACCGAGCGCTGCCGGCATCGCGGTCGGCCTGCCGCTCGCGGTGGCCGGCGAGCTGATTCGCTGCTGGGCCGTCGGGTATTCCGGTGCCACAACGCGCAACGACACCGTTACCGCACCCGCGCTCGTCACCGCCGGACCGTACGCGCACGTACGCAATCCGCTCTATATCGGCAACTTCCTCACGGCGGCCGGTTTCGCGATCGCATTTACCGGAAAAAACTCGACCGCGCAACGGCTCGCGCTCGTCGGCGGGTCGCTGGCCGCGATGGCGGCCGTCTATGCGACGATCGTCCCGCACGAGGAGCGCTTTTTGCGTTCGCAGTTCGGTGTAGCATTCGATCGGTATTGCGAACGCGTTCCGCGCGTCGTTCCGCAGGTCGAGCCGATGCGCGACGGCGAGGGAGAATGGAACGCGCAGACGCTGTTGACCGCCGAGAGTAAAACGTTCGCGCTCTTCGGCGCGATGCTGGCGGCGCTCGCAATACGCGCGCGCCGCTCGTAATCCGCGCGATGTCGGTGCGCCGGCGGCTGACCTTCGCGCTGATCGCCAGCGCTTTGGTCGCGCTGCTCGAGTTCTGGGGCGGACTTCGATCGCAGAGCTTGGCGCTGACGACGGACGCCGTGCACGTCTGCACGGACGTCCTCGCGCTCGCGCTCGCGCTCGTCGCGGCGATCGGCGCGTCGCGGCCCGCCGATCCGCGGCGCACCTTCGGTTACGGGCGCATCGAAGTGCTCGGCGCGCTCGTCAACGGCACGATTCTGCTCGTGGCGACCGTTGCGATCGTGTACGAAGCGGCCCGCCGTTTTGCGGCGCCGGTCGAGCCGTCGGCCGGACTGATGACGCTCGTCGCGGCGATCGGTCTCGCGGTCAACGGCGCGGTCGGATTGATGCTGCGCGAGAGCGGCAAGCGCGATCTCAACGTCCGAGCCGCGCTCTTTCACGTATTCGGCGACGCGCTCGGGGGCGCCGCGGTCATCATCGGCGGCATCGTCATCGCGTTCACGCATCGCGCCTGGATCGATCCGGTGCTCTCGCTCTTCGTAGCGGCAATCATCGTCGTCGGCGTCGTCCGCGTGATGCGGGACGCCACCGACGTGCTGCTCGAAAGCGTCCCGAGCGATGTGAACGCCGCCGATCTCACCGACCACATCGCGCGCATTCCCGGCGTCGCCGGCGTTCACGACCTGCACGTCTGGTCGATCGCCAGCGGCTCGCACTCGCTTTCCGCGCACGTGCTCCTCGACGATCGCCGCTTGAGCGAAGCCACGGCGGTTTTGCGAGAGATCGACGAGTGCGTAAAATCCCACTTCGGAATAGCGCACCTTACCATCCAGTTCGAGTGCCACGACTGCCCCGTGACCGTGCGCCACTAACGGCCGGACCCGGCCCTAGGCGTTTGCCGTCCCGGCGAGAAATTGGCGCGCCATGAGTGACATCCAATCCAAAACCGTCGTCATCGGCATGGCGCGCACGCCGTTCGGTAAGCTAGGGGGAGCGCTTGCTCCGCTTTCCGCCACCACGCTCGGCGCCGTCGCGCTGACCGCGGCCATCGAGCGTTCGAAGATCGATCCGTCAGAGATCGACCACATTTCCTTCGGCGAAGTCTTGCAAGCCGGCGTCGGGCAGAATCCC
>JBEKLD010000273.1:0-2065 GCA_050010375.1 Vulcanimicrobiaceae bacterium | reverse complement strand
CCGTCGTGGTCGGCCGACGGCCGTACGATCCTGATCGCCCGCGCGCCCGACGCCCACGACGCGACGACGGATCGCTCATCCCTCGCGCTGGTCGACGTCGCGACCGGCACGGTGCGCGAACTCGGCTCGCTGCGGCACTACGTCTACGAGCCGGTCTTCGCGCCGACCGGGACGGCCTTCGCGTATCTGCGCCCGCACGGACCGGGTCCGATCAGCGTCTTCGACGCGATCGTCGCGGCGCCGGCGAACGGCGACGGCGTCGACCGCACCGCGGTCCTCGATCGCGACGTCCAGTCGCTGCGCTGGTCGGGTGACGTGCTGGTCGCGACGATGACCGACGGCCTGCGCCAGGCGATCCTCGTCGTCCCGCCGCACGGAGCGCCGCGGCGCGTCGACATCGGTGCGCTCTCGGTCGATTTCCCGACCTCGGGCAACGACCTCGACGCCGGTCCGCACGGCGAGCTCGCGTTCGTCGCCAGCGGACCGTCGCGGCCGCCGGAGTTGTATGTCGTGCGCGCGCCGGGCGCCGCACCACGGGCGCTGACGAACGTCAACGCCCGCCTGCGGGCGCTGCGCTACGCGCGGGTCGAGCCGGTGCGCTGGACCGCGTCCGACGGGCAGGTCTCCGAAGGATTGCTGGTCCATCCGCTCGGCGAGCGCCCCGGCGTCCACTATCCGCTGGTGGTCTGGCATCATGGTGGGCCCGAGTTCGCGGTGAACCTCAACTTCGACGAAGGCACCGACGAGGGGGTTCCGATCGGCCAGCTCGCCGCCGCGCGCGGCTGGTACGCGTTCCTGCCGAACTACCGCGGCAGCGACGACCTGGGGACCGCGCACGAGCACGCGATCTTCGAGGATCCCGGCGCCGGTCCGATGCGCGACGTCCTCGCCGGGCTCGCCGCGCTCGAAACGCGCGGCACGATCGACCCGACGCGCGAGTGCATCGGCGGCCACTCCTACGGTGGCTTCATGACGAGTTGGATCATCGGCCACGATCGCCGCTGGCGCTGCGCGGTCGTCGGCGACGGTGCCGTCGATTGGGTGCAGGCCTACGATCTCTCCGCCGTCGGCAACCTGGCCTGGACGCGCGACTCGCTGGGCGGCGGTCCGTGGACGAGCGCGGCGATGATGGAGCGCTACCGTACGGACTCGCCGATCACGTACGCGCCACACGTGCGCACGCCGACGCTGATCCTGACCGGCCTGCTCGACCAGACCGTCCCGTTCAGCGAGTCGTGGACCTACTTCCACGCCTTGAAAGACAACGGCGTCGCGGTTCGCCTGATCGCGATCCCGACCGCCCACCACACCCCGCACGACCCCGTCCGCCTCGAAAGCTACGAGCGCCACATCCTCGACTGGCTAGCCGCGCACCTAGAGCAGTGATTTCCAGGTGGCGAACATATCGACGGGAGCCGCCGTGCCGACTTCCGATGCCAACTCGTCCATGAAGGCGCGAAAGCCGGGCTCGCGACTGAGCCGCGTGGCTTGCCACAACGCGCGATAGCCGGGGTTCGCCAAGAAGGATCGCGCGCTCGCCTGCGCGCTGGCGAAGTGCGTCTGGTCGACCAGCCCGTCACGATGCTGAATGTACGCGTTCTCGGTCGTGCGCATGATCGCGCTGGCGGCGTAGAAGAACTGCCAAAATTCCGCCTCGCTGATATCGGCGGCGCCCGTCAGCCCGGCCCGGAACGCGTGCGACAAGTTCGCCTCAGCGATGTGGAGCATCACGTCCGTCGACAGGGCGGCGCGCATTTGGTGCATCGTGCCGCGCTGATTCTTGGCGCTCTGCCGTATCTGCAGGGCGAGATAGATCAGCGAGATGAGCACGGCGACGCCGCTGGCGAAGCTGCCGAAGGCGGCGAGATCGGAGAGCGACATGGGGTGACCTCCGCGCCGGCTACGCGAGATACTTCGCGAGGGGCTCCCAATAGTTCAGGTGCCAGCCCTGGGCGAGGTCGGCCCCGTCCCCGTTTGGGAAACCCGCGTGGTCCAACCTGAGGGTGGTCCCGCTTCCGTGTGGCGCGAGGGTGAACGTCACGATCGAATACGCGCCCGGTGGCCA
>JBEKLD010000272.1:0-2071 GCA_050010375.1 Vulcanimicrobiaceae bacterium | reverse complement strand
CTTCTTGCGGTCGAACCGGTCGGCGAAGCCCGCCGCAACGAGCCCCGAAATCCCCGCGCTGAATGCGTACGCCGAAACGACGAGTCCGAACTGCGCCGGGCCGACGCGCAGCTTCTGCATCAGCATCGCCCCGAGAGGCGACAGGATCATGAAGTCGAGGACGACCGTGAACTGCAAGAACGCGAGGATCGCGACGACCGCAACCTGGTAGCGCGTGAACTTCTCGATAGGGGCGGGCGCGTTCATGCCGTCGATCCTGATGCTCTCACGAGTTAGGGCGTTGTGGGCCTACGACCGGGGCCGTCCCCACGCCGCGAACTCGCGGGCCGTGCTCAGGCAGCGGGTCGCAATGCGCGTCGCAGCTCCGTCGCGCACAGCGCGATCGCGGTCTCGGCCTCGTCGATCAGCCTGCTCATCGACACGAAGCCGTGCATCTGACGCGCGAACAGCACGTAGCTTGCGCGGTTGCCCGTCGCGGTCAAACGTTTCGCGTACGCCGCCGCTTCGTCGCGCAGCGGATCGAAGCCCGCGGTCAGGACCAGCGCCGGCGGCAGCCTCGACAGATCCGGGTGCAGCAGCGGCGAAGCGCGCCAGTCGGCGTACTGCACCGGATCGGCGATGTAGTGGCGGATGAACCAGGCGAGCGTCTCGCGCGGCAGCATGTAGCCTTGGCCGTTCTCGGCGTGCGACGGCGCGGTACAGTGCATGTCCGTGGCCGGGTAGATCAGCAGCTGGAACGCGATCGGCAGTTCGCCGCCGTCGCGCGCCGCGATCGAGACGACGGCGGCGAGGTTGCCACCGGCGCTGTCGCCGCCGACTGCGAGCCGCGACGCGTCGAGGCCGATCTCCGCGGCGTGCTCGTGCACCCAGCGCGCTGCGGCGATACAGTCGATCACGGCGGCCGGAAAGCGGTGCTCGGGACCCCGGCGGTAGTCGACCGCGACCACCGCGCAGCCGGCGCGGTTCGCGAGCTCGCGGCACATGGCGTCGTGCGTGTCGAGATCGCCGAGGACCCAGCCCCCGCCGTGGTAGTAGACGAGGATTGGCAGCGCCGCGCCGGACGCGCCGAGCGGCCGGTAGTAGCGCAGCGGGATCACGCCATCCGGTCCATCCGCCGTAAGATTCCGGACTTCGGCGACGGCCGGAGGCGGCGATTGCACGACGCGAACTCGTTCGCGGAAGAATGCGCGCGCCTCCGGGACGCTCAGCTCGTGAGCCGGTGGAAGTCCGCTCTGATCCATCAGATCGAGCAGCGCGCGTGCCTGAGGGTGCAGCATCGGTGGGTCCTGCCCGGCGCCGGATGGCCGAGGTCTCAGCGTACCCGAATATCTGCCGGTGCCCAACGCGGCCGACGGTCGTATCCACGCAGGCTTCAGCGTTTGTGCTGCCCCGTCCCGCCGGCGACTAGCCCGTCACGTTGCCGCGGGATTACGTCGGAACTGGCGTCCGCTCGCCTCTTCGTTAGCCTTGCCCGTCCTATTCGCTGGATGCCGCTCGCGTGTCGAACGTCGGGGCTCGCCGCGCCCCGCTCGATGTTGGAGACATCCGCCTGGTCGATGCCGGCGCCCTCGTCCCGGCGCGCGTTGAACTCGAAAGGCGCCGAGCACGCGCAGCGAGAGGCCGAGCTGCATCGAAGCATAATTGTGCTACGATACGAGGATGAAGAAGCGGCCGGGCGGTACGACTCACCTGTCGATCTCGCTTCCCACGGAGGAAGCGAAGATCCTCAAACGCCGGGCCAATCGCGTCTACGACGGGAACGTCTCACGGGTCGTCCGCGACGCGATCCGGTACATCGCCTACGAGGAAGGTCGCGACGCCCTCATTGCTTCCTTCGGCGGCAGGGGCAAGCCCACGCCGGCCGAGGCGGCCCAGCTCGATGCCGCGTGGGGCCTTGTCGCGAAGAAATCGGCGTGACCGGCCCAGCGATCACCTTCGATACCGGCGCTGTCATCGCGCTGGAGCGCCGGAAGGAGCACGCGATGAAGGTCTACACCTACGCGCGGGATCGGGGTCTCGTCGTCGCGACCCCTAACGTCACGATGCCCGAGTGGTGGCGTGGGCGAATCGA
>JBEKLD010000271.1:0-2072 GCA_050010375.1 Vulcanimicrobiaceae bacterium | reverse complement strand
GATCAGCGGGTTGGCCGGGTCCGCGAAGACCGCCGTGTAGTGCTTGACGAGCGCCGGCACCGTCTTCGCCGCATCCTGGACGTCGGTGACGAGCGGCGGGACCAGCAGCTGCGCGATCGCCACGCCGACGAAGACCAGGGCCAGGTAGACCAACAGGATCGAAATACCCAACGGGAGCCGTTCGTTCAGCCGGCGGACCAGTGGGAAGATCATGTACGCGAAGAAGAGCGCGACGACGAACAGCAGCGCGGTCGCTTTGACGTTGCCCAAGAACTGCAAGGCGCCGACCAGCAGGTAGATCGCGACCGCGATCAACCCCAGCGTCTTGAGCCAGAACGTGACGCGGCGCTCGGCGCGCGAGACGCGGCGGCGCGGGCGGGTGGTGGCATCGGGGCCGGCGGCGTTCACGCTCACCCTTTTCCCCGAGGCGGAGAGGCCGCCCCGCAACGGCGTCGTAGGAGGGGCGATGCCCTCCCCCACGCGCGCGGCCTTCTTGTTGAGGGTCGGGGGCCTCGCGTCCGTTTCGCTCGTCGCCGGCCTGGCGGGCTGCGCCGCCCGGCGCACCGGTGCGAACGTCTTGCACGTGGGGATGGTGACCGACACCGGGGGCCTGGGGGACCACTCGTTCAACGACTCCGCCTACGCCGGGCTGGTGCGCGCCCACCGCGAGCTGGGCGTCGCGACGACCGTCCTCGAGTCGACCTCGGCGGCCGACTATCAGGTCAACCTGACGGTCCTAGCCAACAAGGAGTACGACGAGATCTTCGCCATCGGCTTCCTGATGGCCGAGGACGTCTCCGAGGTAGCGCAGCGCTATCCGCAGCGCCATTTCGGCATCATCGATGCGGTCGTCGATCTGCCCAACGTCACCTCGGTGACCTTCAAAGAGGAAGAAGGGTCGTTTCTGGCCGGCGCCTTGGCGGCGCTGGTGACCAAGACCAAGACGATCGCGTTCCTGGGCGGGATCGACCTGCCGCTGCTGCGCAAGTTCGAGGCCGGCTACGCCGCCGGCGCGCGCCAGATCGATCCCAGCGTGAAGGTGCTGGTCAAGTACGTCGGCTCGTTCGACGACGTCGCCTCGGGGAAAGAGCTGGCCCAGGTCCTCTACGACCAGGGGGCCGACATCATCTACTGCGCGGCCGGGAAGGCCGGACTCGGCGCGATCGACGCGGCCAAGCAGCGGCCGGGGGCGTACATCATCGGCGTCGACGCGAACCAGGACGCGCTGGCGCCGGGCAAAATCCTCACCTCCATGATCAAGCGGGTCGACGTCGGCGTCTTTACCGTCTGCGCCGACATCGTGCGGCACCACCCGCTGCCGGGACACCTGGTGCTCGGCCTCGCGCAAGGCGGGGTCGGTCTGACCGACTTCCGCTACACGCGCGCGATCGTCACCCCGCCGATCATCGCCGAATTGAAGCAGCTCCGTGCCGCGATCATCGCGGGCAAGATCGTCGTCCCTTCGACACGGGAGGAACTCGCATCGTTCAAACCAGTCCGGCTCTGACGCTGCGCGGCGTGCGCAAGCGCTTCGGCGCGGTGCAGGCCGTTGACGGCGTCGACCTCGAGCTGCTACCCGGCGAGATCCAAGCGCTGGTCGGCGAGAACGGCGCCGGCAAGTCGACGCTCGCCGCGATCGCCTACGGCGCGGTGCGCCCCGACGAGGGCACCGTCGAGGCGACCGGCGTGGTCGGGTTGGTGCATCAGCACTTCAAATTGATCGACCGTTTGCGGGTCTGGGAGAACGTGCTGCTCAACCGCGAGCCGCGCCGCGGCTGGGCGATCGACGTCCCCGCCGCGCGCGAGCGCGTGCGCTCGCTGGGCGCGACCTACGGTCTGGCCGTCGAGCCCGATGCGCCGGTCGAGACGCTGCCGGTCGGCATCAAGCAGCGGGTCGAGCTGCTGCGCGAGCTCGACCGCGAGCCGGCGGTGTTGCTGCTCGACGAGCCGACGGCGGCGCTGGCACCGGGCGAGATCGCGGACTTCTTCGAGACCGTGCAGGGCCTGGCCGCACGCGGCACGGCGATCTTGGTCGTCACCCACAAGTTGGCCGAGGTCATCGCGTATTCGCA
>JBEKLD010000270.1:0-2117 GCA_050010375.1 Vulcanimicrobiaceae bacterium | reverse complement strand
AACAGCGCCGTCTGCAGGTAGATCTGACCGTCGGTGATCGAGATGACGTTGGTCGGGATGTAGGCCGAGACGTCACCGGCCTGGGTCTCGACGATCGGCAGCGCCGTCATCGAGCCGCCGCCCTTCGCGTCGGAGAGCTTGGCGGCGCGCTCGAGCAGGCGCGAGTGCAGGAAGAACACGTCGCCGGGGTACGCCTCGCGGCCCGGCGGGCGGCGCAGCAGCAGCGAGACTTCGCGGTAGGCCTGCGCGTGGCGGGTGAGGTCGTCGTAGATGATCAGGACGTCGCGGCCCTGGAGCATGAAGTGCTCGCCCATCGCGCAGCCGGCGAAGGGCGCGATCCACTTCAGCGAGGCCGGCTCGGCGGCCGAGACGACGACGATCGTCGTGTACTCCAGCGCGCCGTACTTCTCGAGCGTCTGCGCGACCGCCGCGACGGTCGAGTTCTTCTGCCCGATCGCGACGTAGATGCAGACGACGTTCTTGCCCTTTTGGTTGATGATCGTGTCGAGCGCGATCGCCGTCTTACCGGTGCCGCGGTCGCCGATGATCAGCTCGCGCTGCCCCTTGCCGATCGGGATCAGCGCGTCGATCGCGCGGATCCCGGTCTGCAGCGGCTGCTTGACCGACTGCCGTTCGATCACCGTCGGCGCGGTGTTCTCGATCGTGCGGTACTGGTTCGTAACGATCGCGCCCTTGCCGTCGACCGCCTCGCCCAGCGCGTTGACGACCCGCCCGAGCAGCGCCTCGCCGACCGGGACCGAGACGATGCGGCCGGTCCGGCGGACCTGATCGCCTTCCTTGATGTCCGTGTCGGGGCCCATGATCGCAACGCCGACGCTGTCCTCTTCGAGGTTCAGCACGATCCCCTGGACGCCGTTGGGGAAGTCGATCAGCTCGGACGCCTCGGCGTTGTCGAGTCCGTAGATGCGGGCGATGTTGTCGCCGACCTCGATGACGGTGCCGACCTCGGCTTCGTTCGTCCCGGTCGCGTAGGTGGCGATGCGCTGTTTGATGATTCCGGCGATTTCGTCGGCGTTGATCATGGCGTGCTTTCTGGGCTAGTTCGTGGACAAGAGACGGGCGATGTCGAGCAGGCGGCCGGCGACCGTGCCGTCGGCGACGCGATCGCCGAGCATGATGCGGACGCCGCCGATCAAGTTCGGATCGACGGACTGGGTGACGTCGAAGGGCGTGCCGTAGGCCTGCGAGAGCCGGCCGACGATCGCCTGAAGCTCGCCGGGCGCGAGCGGCCGGGCGCTGGTCACGCGCAGCAATTGCGCGCCGCGCGCCTCGCGCTCGAGCACGTCGTACTGCCGCACGATCTCCTCGGCCAACGACTCGCGGCGCTTGCGGATCAGCAGCAGCACGGTGTGGAGCGCGATCGGGTCGAGCCGCGCGAAGGCCTGGGCGACGATCGCCTCCTTCTCCTTGCGGTCGACGACCGGCGAGCGGAAGAAGCGTCGCACCTGCTCGTCGGCCGCCAGCGCGTCGATGAAGGTGTGCAGGTCCGCTTGGACGGGCCCGATCTTGCCGGCGTCGGTGGCCAGCCCGATCGCAGCGGTCGCGTACCGGCGAGCCAGCGTCTCGTTGGGCATCAGCCGTCTCTCCGAGCGACGACGTCGGCCACCGTCGCCTCGACCAGGCGCCCATCGATGGTGGCGTCGACCCGGCCGGCGGCGACCGTGCGCGCCTTGACCAGTGCTTTTTCGATGAATTCGATGCGCAGCCGGTCGCGCGCGATCAGCCGCGCGCGCTCGAGTTCGGCCCCGGCGTTGCGGACGATCCGGTCGGCCTCCGCCTGCGCCTGCTTGAGCGCCTGCGCGCGCTCGCGCCGCGCGACCGCCTGGACGCGGCCGCGGATCTCGCGCGCGTCTTCCTCGGCTCGCTCGATCTCGGTCCGCGCCGCGTTGCAGGCCGCCTTGATCTGATCGCGGCGGCCCTCCGCCTCCGCCACCTCCGCGTTCTTCGCCGCTTGGTAGCCCACGATCGCGGGCTGGGCCCAGCGGTTGAACATCCAGATCGCGCAGATCACGAAGATCAGCGCGCCGGCCATCTGCGAGACGATCGCGAGCATGTCGAGGTCGAGGTTCATGCCGCTCCTCCCAGCGCGCGGGCGA
>JBEKLD010000269.1:0-2131 GCA_050010375.1 Vulcanimicrobiaceae bacterium | reverse complement strand
TCGCGGCGCCTATGACATGGTCGTTCATGCTTTCGCCGCCGGCGATTCCGACGCCCTCAAAGGCCTTATGTCGCCCGAGGCCTTCGCCAATTTCGAGAGCGCGATCCACGCCCGCGCCGACGCCGGACACACAATGTCGACGACGGTCGTCTCGATCGACAACGCGTCGATTGTAGGCGCTCAACTGATCGGCGCGACCGCGCAGCTCAGCGTACGGTTCTCCGCCAAGCTCGCTTCCGTCACTCGCGACGGGCAAGGTGAAGTCGTCGACGGGTCGCCCAATAACGTCGTCGAACATATCGACCGGTGGACGTTCGCGCGCGATGTTCGCTCTCGCGATCCCAACTGGCAGCTGACGGCGACCGAATCCGAGCGTTAAGTCGCCTCACGACGCCAACGCGACCCATGCCGCCCCGCCTCGAGTCCATGGATTTCGACAGCCTCGCGGGCTGGGTCGATGACGACCATCAGGCGGCGTTTTGCGCCTTCGAGCGCTCGGCGCGGGCGATTGCGCAAACCCATCCCCGGCCGGCGCAGTCCGCGGCGCCCGAATTGATCGCGAACGCGCGCGCGGCGCTTTGCGAGGCGGCGGCGTCCGAGCGAAACGCGCGCCGATTTTTCGAGACGCGGTTTCGACCCTTCCGCGTTGTTCCCGAGAACGGTCGGGGATTCCTGACCGGCTATTATGAGCCCTGCGCCCTGGCTTCGAGGGTCGAAACCCAGGAGTTTCGCTGGTCGATACTCGCGCGCCCGACGGACCTCGTGACGTTTGGTCTCGACCCCGCGCCTCATGGGTTTCCGAAGGACATCAGCGGCGCCAGGCGGCTGAGCGACGGCGCGCTCGTCCCTTACGCCGATCGAGCCCAGATCGAGGCCGAGCGCCGCGACCCGATCGTCTGGGTTCGCGATGCCGTCGAGGCCTTCCTCATGCAAGTGCAGGGTTCCGCGCAGGTCGAGTTTCCCGATCGCTCCCGTGCGCGCCTCGCCTATGACGGACGCAACGGCCTGCCGTACACGTCGATCGGCAAGATCTTGATCGAGGCCGGAGAGATCGCCGAACGCGACATGTCGCTCGCCAGCCTGAAAGCGTGGCTGCGCCGCGACAGCGCCCGAGGATTGGACGTGATGCGGCGCAATCGCTCGTTCGTGTTCTTCAAGCTCGTGGACGCTTTCGATCCCGACCTCGGTCCGATTGCGGGCGCCGGCGTTCCGCTCACCCCGTTGCGCTCGATCGCAGTCGACCGAACGGTATGGGCGTACGGGCTGCCGTTCTGGATCGACGCCAAACTGCCCTGGGCCGGCGAGACGCCACAGGCATTCCGGCAGCTCATGATCGCCCAGGACACCGGCTCGGCGATTGTGGGCGCGGCGCGCGCCGACCTCTTCTTCGGCAGCGGTGACGCAGCGGGCGCCCGCGCCGGCGCCATTCGCCATCCGGCCGAGTTCTTCGTACTTCTGCCGCGAGGAGACGAGCGGTGAAGGATACGCCCCCGCCCCGCAAGCGCCTGCGGCGCCTGACCGACGAGGAGATCGCGCTCTGGACCGAAGTCGCGCGCTCTGTTGCCCGGCGGCGCGGCGCGACACTGCCTGCGCCGCTGAATCCGATAAGAGCCGCTCGGCCCCCCGTCCCGCCTCCAACCGCCACCGAGCCTCCGGCCGCTCGGCCGGCGAAGCCCTCCACGCCACCGCTCGCGCCGATCGAAAGGCGGCTCAAGCGCGACCTTTCGCGCGGACGCGCCGCGATCGACGCGGCGCTCGATCTGCACGGACTGACCCAAGCCGAGGCGCATCAAGCCTTGCGCGGCTTCCTCCGCCATTCGCAGGCGCGCGGCGCGAGGCTCGTCATCGTCGTCACCGGCAAAGGCGGCGCGACCGACGAGTTCAGCGGCTGGCCGAACGAGCGCGGCGTGCTCAAGCGGCTCACCCCGCAATGGCTGCGCGAATCCGACCTTCGCTCGGTGGTGCTCGGCTTCGAGGAAGCCGGGCGCGCGCATGGCGGGTCCGGCGCGCTCTATGTGCGGCTCAGACGGCTCCAGGTTCCTTCGGGCCGGCCCTAGCCGCGCGCGGCGATCAGCCGCTCGAACGCGCGAGCCTCCGGATAGACGGCTCGCCCTATCGCGTCACTTCTTGG
>JBEKLD010000268.1:0-2145 GCA_050010375.1 Vulcanimicrobiaceae bacterium | reverse complement strand
CCAGGTCGAGCGTCACCAGCGCGCCGGCGATCCCGGCCAACGCGCCGGCGATCGCGAACGCGGCGACCTTGAACGGCAATGGGTCGTAGCCCAGGAACCGCACGCGGTTCTCGCCGTCGCGGATCGCCAGCAGCAACTTGCCGAACTGCGAGGCCTTGACGAGCCGCATCACCAGGAACGCCGCGACCAGTACGGCGAGCGAGATCCAGTACAAGCCGAGCTGCGTGTTCGGGTCGGTGAGCGGGTGCCCGAACGCGTCGGTGAAGTTCGTCAGCCCGTTGAAACCGCCGGTGTACGACTGCTGGCTGATGATCAGCGTCGTCGTCGCCAGCACGAGTGCCTGCGTGATGATCGCGAAATACGGTCCGCTGATCCGCCGGCGAAACACCAGGAACGCCAGCAGCGCCGCGACCAAACCCGGCAGCGCGAGCGCCGCGAAGATCGCGAACGCACCGTTGTGGAACGGAGCCCACCACCAGGGCAGCGTCGTCATGCCGGTCCACTGCATGAAGTCGGGCAGTGAGCCGGCATCGGCGCTCACGAGCTTGAGGTGCATCGCGATCGCGTAGCCGCCCAGCCCGAAGAAGACGCCCTGCCCGAGCGTGAGGATCCCGCCGGTCCCCCACACGAACGAGATCCCCATCGCCAGGATCGACAGCGCGACGAATCGTCCGAGCAGCGAAAGCTCGTAGGGCGGCAGATAGAACGGCGCGCACGCGCCCGCCAGCACGACCAGCGCGAAGAGGATCGCCCCGCGCATCAGACCTCGGCCTCGAGCGCGCGCGAGCTGCGCGACACGATCCCGCGCGGCCGGAACTGGATGAACGCGATCACGGCCAGCAGCAAGAGGACGTCGGAAGTGCTCACGCTGGTGAAGATCTGCGCCAGAGCCGAGAACAACCCGACCAGCAGCGCGGCCAAGAGCGTCCCGTTCAGGCTGCCCAGACCGCCGACGATGACGACCAGGAAGGCGTAGACGATGTAGCTCTGCCCGACGGTCGGCGTGACCGGCGCGATCAGCGCCAGCGCGGCACCCGCCAGTCCAGCGATCCCGGTGCCCAGCGAAAACACGGCCAAGTCGACTAGGCGCGTGTTCGTCCCCAACGCCTCGGCCATCGCGCGGTTCTGGTGCACGGCCCGCACGTACAGCCCGATCGGCGTCCGCGCGAGCGTGAAGGCGACGCCGCCGAGGACGAGCGCCGCCAGCACGATGATGAAGATGCGCACGGCTGGGATCGAAGCGCCGGTCAGCGCGCTGCCGCCGACCGAGAGCGAGCCGGCGAGCCAGCTCGGCGCCGTCACCTCGACGCCGATCGGACCGAAGATGCTGCGCGCCGCCTGCTGCAAGATCAGACTGACACCCCAGGTGGCGAGCAACGTGTCGAGGGGACGTCCGTAGAGGCGGCGGATCAGCGTCACCTCGAGCAGCGCGCCGAACAGCGCGGTGCCGATGAACGCGACGAGGAGTCCGATGAAGAAGCCCGCGCCCTTACCGAACAGGCTGGTGGCGAGATAGCTGATGTAGCCGCCCATCATCAGCATCTCGCCGTGCGCCATGTTGATCACGCGCATCAGTCCGAAGCTGAGCGCGAGCCCGAGCGCGGCCAAGAGCAGGATCGAAGCGACGCTGATTCCGTTGAAGACTTGGCCGGCAACCAGCGTCGATTCGGTCACGTCAGTGGACGCACGTCTTTCCGGGGAATGAGAGCGGATCGTAGGGGACCGGCGCGACCGGCTCCTTCGAGCTCCACAGGATCTTGAACTGGCCGTCCGGCTCCAGTTCGCCGACGTACGCCGTCTGGCTCAAGCTGAGGTTGTTCACGAACTTGGTCGGGCCCAGGCCGACGTCGGCCAGCGTGAGCGTCGAGGCCGCCTTCGCGACCTTGGCCGGATCGAACGTGCCGGCTTTCTTCACCGCGGCGGCCCAGGCGTAGACGTCGAGATAGCCGTGCGCCATCGGATCGTCGACGGGCTGTCCCGGATACTTGGCCTGATAGGCCGCGACGAATTTCTTGTTGGCCGGGTCGGGTAGGCTCTGGAAGTAGTTCCAGGCCGCGTAGCTGCCGGCCAGCAGCGACGGCCCGATCGCCTTCGCTTCCTGCTCGGCGATGCTGAACGACATCACCGGCAGCTTCGAGGACGGGA
>JBEKLD010000267.1:0-2156 GCA_050010375.1 Vulcanimicrobiaceae bacterium | reverse complement strand
GTCTGGGTCGTTGCGATCGCGCTTCGCTTCGCCGCGCGCCTGCTGATTCACGGCGAGGGCATCGGCGCGCTGGCCCTCAACGCGGGGCTGTTCGCCTTGATGGCAGCGGCCTTCGCCTTCGTCGCCTACAGCTTCAGGCGCGCGATGCGCGTCTACCGTGTCTCGGCCTGAGCGTTGGCGCGCACGAGGGCCAGGTACGCTTCGAGCGTCTTGCCCTCTTCGTCGGCGAACGTCTCGCCGAGTTGCGCGGCGACGATTCGGTCGAGCCGGAAGCTGCGGAAGTCGACGCGTAGCTCGCACCAGGCTGCCAGCGTCCAGACTTTGCCCCAGAAGTAGAGGCCGAGCGGCCGAATCGTACGATTGCTGGCAGCTCCATCTTCGCCGGCATAGTCGATCCCCAGCCGCCGGTGTTGGCCGATCGCCTGATGGACGAGGTCGAAGTACGAGCTGGCGGCGTTTTTCCCGAAACGCGGCGCGTAGACGCGCGCGTCGTCGACCTGCCCGATCAGCTCGGCCGGCACGACGCCACGGATGCGCGCCAGCGCCGAACGCGCTGAGGCCGCCAAACCCGGACCGCACCACGCTTCGACCAGCCGCGCGCCGACGACCAGCGCCTCGATCTCGTGCCGCTCGAACATCAACGGCGGAATCTCGAAGCCCTGGGGGAGCCGGTAGCCGCGGCCGGCCTCGCCTTCGATCGGCACGCCGCACAGGGTGAGCTCGTCGACGTCGCGGTAGATCGTGCGCTCCGAGACCTCGAGCCGGTCGGCGAGCTGGCGGGCCGTAACGCGCCGACCGCCCCGCAAGAGCAGGACGATCGTGAACAGGCGGTCGGCGCGGCGCATGCCTCAGGACTTGGAGTGTAGACCGACCCGATTCCCTTCCGAATCGATGATGTGGGCGCTCCAGCCGTGCGGGCCGATCGAGACCTTCGGGGTGGCGACCCGCCCGCCGGCGCCCGGTACGAGCTCGAGCGTACGGTCGAGCCGGCCCTCGACGTTGAGAAAGACCAGCGTTCCGTGCGGGCTGGGGTGCTCGTCCTGCACCAGGCAGCCGCCGACGCCCGGCTCGTCGTGGGGAAACACCGCCATCGGCGTCCCGTTGAAGTCGATGCGCTGCAGGGGCGCTTCGAGGATCGCGTTGTAGAAGTTGATCGCGCGTTCGAGGTTCGCGGCGGGGATCTCGAACCAGGTGACCACGTCGGTCACGGTGTGAGTGGCAGTCTCGGGCATCGGGTCTCCTCGTCGGGAGCAAAAGCGATAGGTGCCGATCCTACCAGGGCGCTCCTGACATCGTGGTGTCAGGAGCCTGGCGCCGATGCAGATTCTCCGTCGCCGATGCGGTCGTAGGCGCGCAGCGCGGGGAAGAGGATCGCCCACAGGGCGATGACGGCTAGCGTCGCGACCCCGCCGATGGCGACCGACGCGACCGTACCGACCAGCGCCGCCAACACGCCGGACTCGAAGGCACCCAGTTGATAGGAGGCGCCGATGAAGATATTTTCGATCGCGCTGACCCGTCCCCGCATCGCGTTTGGCGTATCGAGCTGGACCAGCGTCGTCCGGATCACCACGCTGACGATGTCGAATCCGCCGGTGGCGGCCAGCGCCAGCAGCGACAGCACCAGGTTGTGCGAGACGGCGAACACGATCGTCGCCGCCCCGAAGCCGGCGACGCACCAGAGCAACAGCGGACCCGCCCGGCGCGCGATCGGATGACGGGCGAGGTACGCGGCGACCAGCGCCGCCCCGACCGCCGGCGCGCTGCGCAGCGCGCCGAAGCCGATCGGCCCGACGTGCAGGATCTGCGTCGCATAAACCGGCAGCAACGCGGTCGCGCCGCCGAACAGCACGGCGAACAGATCGAGCGAGATTGCGCCGAGAATCACCGGATGGTGCAACACGAACCGCAGGCCGGCGATCGCCGCCCCGGGTTCCAACGCCTGCTCCTCGGTCGGCCGCGGAGCGAGGAACGAGAACGCGAGCGCGGCGAGCGCGTACGCCGCGGCCGCGGCTCCGAACGCGACGGGTACGCCGACTGCGATCAAGACGCCGCCCAACGCCGGGCCGACGATCGTCACCACCTCGCCGACCGAGGTGGTCATCGCCTGCGCGCGGACGAAGCGCTCGGAGCGCACGATCCCCGCCAGCAATGCT
>JBEKLD010000266.1:0-2167 GCA_050010375.1 Vulcanimicrobiaceae bacterium | reverse complement strand
GCCGCCGCCGCCGCTGCGGCAAGCCCCTCGAGATATGTCGCCGTGGAGAACATGCCGGCAGCCTAGCGGCAGGCGCGAAGCTGCGCTTCGCGGGCATTCGACCAATCCGCCGAGCCGGCCGGCTTGCGATCACTCGGATGAAAATTGATCGTGGTCCGATAATTATCGCCCGCGGCGTCGCGCAGGTCAGACAGCCCCTCGTAGCGCATCAGCACGTGAGTGTCCGCGGCGTAAGAGACATCGATTCCGGACAGCACACCGCCCAGAACGCCGGCGAGTTTTAGGCGAAACACCTCCGCCGCAACGCCGTCCAATCCGCTCAACCTGCCGATGAAGTAGGCCGCCGTGAAACCTAGCCTCGTCCAGCCCACCGTCCTCGCCGCGCTCTTGCTGCAGGCGCCCTTCGCCGCGGCGCAACCCAGGCCGTCGCACCCTGCTCGCGAGACGCCCAAATCGCTCGCCGATTCGCTGCAGGGACCCGCGAGGGCCGCTTACGACTCCGCCTCGTTGCTCGTCATGAATCAGGACTTCGCCGGCGCGCTCGCCAAGTACAAGGAGGCCTACGTCGCGTCCGAGGACCCGAGGCTCCTCTACAACATGGCCGTCTGCGAGAAGAACCGCCGCCACTACGCGAACATGCAGCTCCTCCTCGAGCGCTACGTGAGCGAGGCCGGCGCGCGCATGACGCCCGAGGACCACGTCGCGGTCACGGCGGCGCTCGACGCGATCCGCAACCTCGTCGCGACGCTGCAGATCGCCGTCAACGTCGACGGAGCGACGATCGCCGTGGACGGCGAGGCCGTCGGCCGCTCTCCCCTCGAGCGTCCGGTCCGGGTCGATCTGGGCAAACACACGGTGACGGCCACGATGACGGGGTACCTGCCCGCCGAGCTGACGGCCGAGGCGGTCGGCGGCGGGCAGGCGACGATGTCGATCGCGCTCGTCCCCAAGCCGCACGTCGGCCACCTCGACGTGACGACCGACGACGACGCGAGCATCACGATCGACGCCAAGCCAGAGGCTGTGGGACGCTTCGCGGGGCAGCTGTCCCCCGGCGTCCACGAAGTCTCCGCGAGCGCGCCCGGCCGTCTCGCCTACAAGGTGCAGGTCGAGCTGCGCGACGGCGAGGCGCGCACGCTCGAGTTCCATCTCGACCGCGAGCGCGCGCCGATCTGGCCGTGGATCGCCAGCGGAGCCGCGGTCGTCGCGGCGGGCGTGGTCGGCGGCTACTTCCTGTTCAAGACGCGCGAAGAGCAAGGCGCACCGCCGGCGGGCGATCTCGGCACCGTATTTCTGACGTCGTTACGGCGCTAGATACCGTTCCTTACGACGCGGCTCCTCTCCGCGATGGTTCGGTCACGGCCCATGGGCCGCGTTGCGTCAATAGCGGAAATGTGCGGCGCCTCGCGTGTCGCCCGCTTCGCTCGTAGCCTCCCGGCGATGCTCCCCCTCCGGCGTCTCGCGTTCTCTCTCGGCCTGGCTGCGCTCGCGGCCTGCGGCTCCTCGTCGTCGCACGAAGGGTCCGAGCAAGCCGACGGATCGAACGCGAGCGGCGGTCCGGACGCCGCAAGCGCCGACGATTCATCAACGGGCGCAACCACCGACGACTCGGGGTCGGCCGGCACCAGCGACTCGGCCGCGACCGCCACCGACGCCGCGACCCACGGCCACGACGCCGGCGCCATCTGGCAACCCACGACCGCCGCCCCGGTCCATTTCCACTGGTTCATCGGCGCGAGCGACACCTTCGCGTCGACGGATCTCCTCTCCGGCCAGTCCGGCCAGGTGGTCTACGACATCGACGGGGCCAACTCGACGGCGGCCGACGTGCAGGCGATCCACGCGGCCGGCGCGATCGCCGTCTGCTACGTCGACGTCGGGACCCTGGAGCCGGGGCGGCCCGACGAGGCTTCCTTCACGTCGTTGTCGCCGTCCGTCATCGGGCCCGACGTCCAGGGATGGCCCGGCGAGAAATGGCTGCTCGTCGCGGCCGCCAACCAGAGCGCGATCCTGCCGCTCATGCAGGCGCGCTTCACGAGCTGGTGCCAGGCCAAGGGCTTCGACGCGATCGAGCCGGACAACCTCGACGCCTGGACGAACATCTCGGGCGTCAGCGAGGCCGACAACCTCACGTACGACCTCGCGATCGGGCGGCTGGCGCACGCGC
>JBEKLD010000265.1:0-2168 GCA_050010375.1 Vulcanimicrobiaceae bacterium | reverse complement strand
AAGCGCAGCTGTTGGGCGTCGTATTGGTGTACGCGCCGTAGGGGCGCGTGATGACGGCGGTCGTCGGGAAGTCCGTGGCGGCTTGCCCGTTGCCCGCGCCCTGGTTGCCCGACCCGGCGCCGTTCGGGCCGACCCCGAGCCCGGGCGTGGCGCCGGGCAAGAGGCCGGGGGCGAAGACGCAGGCCGCCGGCGTCGTCCCCGACGTGTCCTCGGCGATGGGCCGGTGGTAGTTGAGGTAGTAGCCGGTGTCGTACGGGGCGGTGTTGCCGATCTTGTACTCGGTCGCGAACGTCGAGCCCGACGTCCGCGGCATCGAGATGCAGTTGTAGCCGCCCTTGATCGAGCCGGTGAGCGCCTGGGTGAGAATGCCCCAGCGGTTCGTCTGCGCCGGCTGCGCGGTCCAGTTGCAGCTCGCCGTGGGCGGGCTTCCGCCGATCTCGACGCAGTTGCACGCGTTCGCCGCGGTGCTCTCCGGCAGGGTGCCGTCGATCAGGCGCTCCATCGACCCGGAGTTGTCGACGAGGAGCAGCACGTTCGGCAGCGGCGGGTTCGTGTCCGTTTGCTGCGCGCGCGCGGGCCGAGCGGCGCCCGCGGCGGCCAAGAGCACGACGACGGCGGAGAGCGACTTCTTCATGGGGAGGGTAGGGCCTGCTGGGCCCACGTGGGGCACGTGATGGGGCCGCCGAGGACGCGGGCGCGCTGCAGCTCGAGCCCTTCGCTCTCGTACGCGATGGCGTTGGTGGGCGAGAGGGCCTGCGTGTAGCCCGTGACCGTCGCGGTGAACTGGATGATGCAGAGCGGGCTGTCCTGCGAGAAGCCGGCGGGCGCGCCGGCCTTCTCGGGCGCCGTGAGCTCGACGAAGAAGTCGCCGGCGACGGGCGTCAGGCCGAAGCTGCCCGGCGCCACGCCGGCGGAGTAGGGCACGAGGCCGCCGTAGTTGATCGTCGCCTGCGTCTGCGTCCACGTCTTCGCGATGTCGGCCGACCGGAACTGCGCGCACGCCTGCGTCTGCGGGGGCGGCGTGATCCCCACCGCCGGGACCGAGGCGCACGGCGGGAGACCCTGCCCGCTCATCGGGATCGTCATGATGTTGTAGTAGAGCTGCGCCGTCGTCCCGCTGACGGCGTGCGCGGTGGCCTGCACGCCGTAGTCCGCGAGGTAGTGCGTCTGCGTGTTCTGGCGCTCGTTGCCGCTCGTCGCGACCTCGTTGGCGGCCGCGGCGAGCGCGTAGATGCCGACCGAGGCGAGGACGGCGATGCACATGGCGACGACGAACATCGCGGCGCCCGCCTCGCGGGCGCGACGCTGCGCGCGCAGCCTGGCCGAGCCTCGGGCGGCCATCAGTAGAAGTTCCTCTGCTGATTCGGCAGCGCGACCTGCGTCACCATCGTGCGCACGCGCGCGTAGTCGGTCGCGTCGATCTGGTAGCGGTACATGAACGCCTGCGACCCGTAGTTCGTGACCGGGATGTTCACGGCGCGGTCGGTCTGCGACGTGCGCGTCGCGAGGCGCGCGCGGACGGCGCGGATGCGCTGCGGGCCCGTCGTCCACGCCGCGCCCTGCGTCTGCACGTCCTGGTACGCCCACTTGTCGTTGTCGGCCGGATCCTCGAAGCCGTACGAGACGACGTTCGGCAGGGTGCTGATCGTGCTGGTGTCGACCGTGAAGGCGAAGGCGAGATCGACCGCGTACTCGGCGACGATCTCGCTCGTGTCGGTGACCGCGTTGCCGAGCGCGTCGTAGTACGTGCGCATCAGATCGAACTTGGTCGGATCGAGGGTCCCCGGCGCGAGCGGCGTCCCGGCGAGGACCTGGTCCTGCGCCGGCTCGGGATCGCCCGGCGTGCCCGCGGCCGTCGTGATCTCCCACTGGACGACCTGCACCGGGTTCACCCAGGCGACGCCTGCGGCATAGCCGCTCACGCCGCCGTTGGTGCCGGCCGCCCTCGAGGTGACGATCGTGGTGTTCTGGGTGTCGATCATCACGTACGGCTGCGCGCTTTGCATGCCCGTCGCGCTGCCGTCGGGGGCGTTGCCCGCGCCGGCGATGCCGTCGATGCCCGCCGCCCCGTCGAGGCCGCTGAACGCCAGCGGGCACGTCGCGAGGTACTGGCTGTGGCCCGTGTCGTCGACCAGTCGCACGATGAATCGGTTCGTGTCGGTGTCCCG
>JBEKLD010000264.1:0-2188 GCA_050010375.1 Vulcanimicrobiaceae bacterium | reverse complement strand
TGACAGCGCATGCAGGTGTCGACGATCTGCTGCTTGAGGATCGCCCGCGTGCGCGCCGGATCGTGCCCGGCGATCGCGTGGTCGGGGATCGCGTCGATGCCGGCCTGCTCGCCTTCGAGTTGCGAGAAGAACACGGGGTCGCGGCCGGCCAAGCCCATCGGCGACCAGCGCCACTCGCCGTACTCCGAGACGTTGACGCCGATCGGGCCGGCCGCGGCGGCAGGCGGCGGCGTCGCCGGGACGAACGGCGGCGGCGTCAGCCACATCAGCGGTCCAGCCGGTAGCCCTGAGGCCGCGCTGTGGCAGCCCATGCACTGGTCGGAGGTCAGGAACGCATGCGGGCCGTGCTGCGCGGCGACGACCGTGTCGAGCGGCTCGGCCGGGAAGGTCTGCACCGGCGCCGGCAGCACGTGCAACGCCTCTTCGACCCGACCGGTGTGTTCGGAGGCCGACGCGTTCTTCTCGTGCTCGCGCTCGAGACTCGTCGGCAGGGTGTTCGGCGTCGCCGCGACGTTCGGGAGCGGCGTGCGCCACGAATCGTCGACGTAGAAGGTGAGCGGGTCGCCGGGGAAGCCCTTGATGTTCGAGGTCGAGGCGAACGTCGCGGCCTGCTCGGCCGAGCCGTGACAACGCAGGCAGTACAAACCGAAGCCGGCGTTCTGGTACGCGGTCGCCTTCGGCGGGTTGGCGAACAGCGTGGTCCAGACTTCGCCCCAGAACCAGCCGTCGCGCGAACCCGACGCGCGGCGGATCATGAACGTCCAGTCGGTCGGGCGCAGGTCGCCATCGCGCAACCCCGCGTAGCGCGCCGCCGGCGTCGGGCTGTACTGCTCCTTGATGATGACCGCGCCGTCTTCGGGGTCGCCGTGCCGGCCGCCGCGCAGCCAGGCGATCATCTGCGGCGAGTAGTAGATGCGCACCGCCGGATGCGTGCCGAAGTATTGCCCGTGGACGTACGGGCCGGTGTCACGCACCGACTTGTCGACGCACCAGCCCAGCTCGCGGTACTTGTAGCTGCGCAGGTAGCCCAGGATGCGTTGCTCGAGCGCGACCGGATCGCCGGGCGGAACGCTCGCCGGGAGCTGCAGCTCGGCGGGGACGGCCCGCGCGTGCGGGCACGGGTCCGGCAACCCGCCGGCCGGGAGAGCGTTCGGCGCCGCGGGGGAGGCGCCGCGCGATGCTTGCGCCACGACGATCACCGTCGCGGCGACGATTCCCACAGCCAGCAGTACCGAACGCATTCACACCCTCCTGCGACCAGCCGGTCAGTTCTTGGGGAAGAGCACGCGCGTCGTCTCCGAGCGCTCGGCGTCGGCGACGCTGCGGCGATAGGTGCGCGCGAGGACGTCGACGCTCGGATTCGTCACCCCGAACCACAGCTGCTCGTTCTTGAAGTGGTGCCAGAGGTGGTAGTTCTTGATCCAACGGCCGTAGCGCGTGCGCGGGACGAATGGGATGTGGGCGACGTAGTGCACCCATTCGTACCAGAAGAGGCCGGCCAGACTGCCGAACAGCAGCGAGAGCGTCCAGCCCGCGTCGCGCGTCACGACGGCGTAGATCGCCGCGGTCAGCAGCGTGACCGGGACGGCGAACCACCACGGCAGGAACAACAGCTCGAGATCATTCGGGGTGACGTGGTGGTCGTAGTGCAGCCGCGCCTGCAGCCGCAGCACCGCTGGGTTCTTCGAAGGCGGCGCGTGCAACATGAAGCGGTGCGTCGTGTACTCGGAGCCGAAGAACACGACCGCGCCGATCAGTGCGCCCAGCAGATGGAAGCCGATGACGCCGGTGGCGAACAGCCCGACCAGGAGCACGAGCAGCGCGAGCAACAGCGGGTTGCTGCCGTGACGGATGAAGGTGCGGGCCATCATTGTTCTTCCTCGGGGTGCCGGCGCGGCAGCGCGTACCAGGCCTCGTCGCACGCGCGGCGGTCGGCGTCGTCGAGCTCGACGGCGAGCGCCCCAACCGAGTCGCGCAGCTGCTCGGCGCGGCTGGCACCGACGATCGCGCTGGTCACGCCGGGCTGGTCGAGAACCCAGCGCAGGGCAACGTGGGTGATCGACTTCCCGCGCGCGGCGAGGAAGGCCGCGAGCCGCTCGACGACGTCGAGCTGCGCGTCCTGCCAATAGCGCCGCTGGTAGAGCTGCGCGGCGGTGCCGAGCGTGAAGCGCGTCCCCTCGCGCGGCGT
>JBEKLD010000263.1:0-2192 GCA_050010375.1 Vulcanimicrobiaceae bacterium | reverse complement strand
CGATCTGGCCTCGGCGCGCGCCGAGTGCGACGTGCTGATTCTGAGTCGCGGCGGCGGCTCGCTCGAAGACCTGTGGGCCTTCAATGATGAGCGGGTCGCCCGCGCCATGTCGCACTGGGACCCCGACATCGCCCTGCGCCTGATCCTGGGCGGTGACAACGCCGCGACGTGGCTCGCGCTTCGCGCGATTAGCGGCGGTGACTACTCGAACTTCGGACTCGTCACCCTCGACGCGCACTTGGACCTGCGCGACGGCGTCTCCAACGGGTCGCCGGTGCGACAACTACTCGAGGAGGGACTCGACGGGCATCACGTCGTCCAGGTCGGTTTGGCCGATTTCTCGAACTCGCCGGCCTACGCGCGCCGCGCTCACGACGCCGGCATCACGGTGATCTCGCGCGACGTCTTGCACCACGAACCGGTCGAAGAGGCGGCCCGTCGCGCGGTCGGCATCGCCGGCGCCGGGGGTCGACACGTCTACGTGGACATCGACATGGACGCCGCGGACCGCATGGCCGTGCCGGCCTGCCCGGCGGCGGCCCCGGGCGGTCTGAGCGCCGACGAGATGCGTCGCTTCGTGCGGGCCGTGTCGGTGCAGCACGGCGTGTGCGCGATCGACATCACGGAGATCGACGTGGAGCGAGACGCGCCGGACCAGCGCACGGTTCGCCTCGCGGCCCTGCTCGTGCTCGAGACGCTCGCGGGCGTGCGAAGGAGAATCCAATGGCCGTAGAGATCGGCGTCGCGGCGCTCACTCGTGCCCAACTCGTGGCCGTCGCCCGAGGCTTCGAGGCCGTCACGATCAGCGAAGCGGTCATCGCGCGACTGGAACGCCAGCGTTCGGCGATCGACGTGCTCGTCGAGAGCGGCGCGCCGGTCTACGGGCTCTCGACCGGATTCGGGTCACTCGCGACCACGTTCATCTCGCCCGAGGAGCGACGTGACCTCCAACGTTCCTTGATCCGCTCGCACGCCGCCGGCGTGGGCGCGGAGGTGGAGACCGAGGTCGTGCGCGCGATGATGGCGTCGCGTCTCACCAATCTCTGCAGCGGCGTCTCCGGCGTTCGCCCCTCGACGGCCGAGGCGTACGCCGCGCTGCTCAACGCCGGCATCACGCCGATCGTGCACGAGTTCGGATCGCTCGGCTGTTCCGGTGACCTCGCGCCGTTGGCGCACGTGGCGCTCGCGTTGATGGGCGAGGGCGACGTGCGTGACCGCGGCGGTCAGCGCGTGAGCGCCGGCGAGGCGTTGCGCGCGAGTGGCCTCACGCCGGTCGTGCTCGCCGAGAAGGAAGGACTCGCGCTCATCAACGGCACCGACGGGATGCTCGGACAGTTGATCCTCGCGATTCAAGACGGCGGGGCGCTGATGCAGCTCGTGGACGTCGCGGCGGCGATGTCGATCCAGGCCCTGCGCGGCACCGATCAGGTCTTCCTCGCCGAGATCCACGCGCTTCGTCCCCACGCCGGCCAGATGGTGAGCGCGTCGAACCTCCTGGCCCTCTTGGCCGACTCGGTCATCGTCAGCTCGCACCTCGACGACGAGACCCAGGTGCAAGACGCCTACTCGTTGCGCTGCGCGCCCCAGGTGCACGGCGCCGCGCGCGACACCTTCTCCTTCGCGACGCACGTCGCCGACGTCGAACTGGCGTCGGGCATCGACAACCCCTCGGTGCTGTCCGACGGGACGCTCGCCTCCAACGGGAACTTTCACGGGGCGCCGATCGGCTACGCGCTGGACTTCCTCGCCATCGTGGTGGCCGACGTCGCGTCGATGTCCGAGCGACGCACCGACCGGATGCTCGACGTGTCGCGCAGTTTCGGTCTGCCCCCGTTTCTCGCCGCGCAGGCCGGGGTCGATTCCGGTCTGATGATCGCGCAGTACGCGCAGGCCGCGTTGGTCTCGGAGATGAAGCGTCTGGCGACGCCCGCGAGCGTCGACTCGATCCCGTCCTCGGGTATGCAAGAGGACCACGTGTCCATGGGTTGGCACGCCGCGCGGAAGCTCCGCAGCTCCCTCGACGCGTTCGCCGACGTGATCGCGATCGAGCTCCTCACGGCCGCGCGAGCACTCGCCCTGCGAGAACCGCTCACGCCGTCACCGGTCACCGCGGCGATCGCGCATCGCGTCAACGCCGTCACCGGCGGCCCCGGTCACGACCGCTGGCTCTCGCCGGAGATCGCCGCGGTGGG
>JBEKLD010000262.1:0-2234 GCA_050010375.1 Vulcanimicrobiaceae bacterium | reverse complement strand
AGCAGATAGAGTGCCGGGAGCGCGCGGCCCACATCGCCGAACTGCGTTGCGGTTTCTACTGCATCGCGCACCTGCGATTCAAGGCCGGCCGCTTTCGTCCGGATAAGCCGGTAATCACGGAGCGCGAGCCGCACGACGCCCCGCTCGTCGATCACGCGAAGGTCGCGGCGGCGTTCGTAGCCACTCAACTCAGCGGTAAGCTCGATCGCACGCATCTCGACGGCGCTGCACGCAAACGACTGCGCCGCGATCGCAACCCGCTCGGACGCGCTGCACGCGTCGCCCGCCGCGGCTTCGACGAGCGCCGTTGCACCCGAGGCGGTAGCGGTTACTTTGTTGCGTTGCGTGTCGATCTCAATCTCGACGACCACCCGGTCCGGCGCGGCACCGGCGGCGATCACGCGATCCGCCGCTTCTCGCCGAATGCGCGCAATCTCTTGCGGAGTGGGCGACACGATCGTGCGCTCCACGACGTCGCGCACCAGCGCCAACGCCACGCCGATCGGCGCGATCACCTCGGCGTCGCGCGCGATCCGGTGCGGCAGCTTCATCGCAGCGGCGAGATGCGGGACGATCGCGCCGCAGCCGCCGCCTCCGCCGACGAGCGTTATGCGCTCCTCGTCGAGCGCGTAATCTCGAGACAGCGCGTCGGTCGCCGCACGCAGCTTCACAACCGCCAGCGCGAGCACCCGATGCGCCAAAGCGAGGGCGTCGCCGCCGGTGTGTTGCGCCAGCAACTCGAAGCCACGGCGCGCCGATTCGGCATTGCCGCGCGCGAAGGCGTCTTCGGGAACGCCTCCGGCGACGTTGGCGGCGCACGTGACCGTCAACGCGATCCTGTCGCCGGAAGGCGTAACGAGCACGACGTGGTCCGCCCGATCTTGCGGCGTCGGCGCGATCAGCTCGACGCGCGCTCCCTCGATCGACTCGGGCGCGACGAAAGACGCGTACGCACAGCCGGCGATGTGCGCGCTACGCGGCCCAACGTCGACGATGTTGCCGCCGTCGAGGCGCAGCATGCTGCCGCCGCCGATTCCGAGCGTCCGAACGTCGAGCGTGCGCAACATCGTTCGATGGCCGCCGATTACCGCAGGCTGCATCTGCGGGCGGCCGTTACGGATGACCGAACAATCCGAGCTCGTTCCGCCAACTTCGATGAAGATGCCGTCGCTCAAGCGCTCGTACAGCAGCGCTCCGGCGATGCCCGCTGCCGGCCCCGAGAGTAGCGTGAGAATCGGACGGCGCCCGACCTCTCGCACGTCCATCACGCCCCCGTCGCTGCGCATCACCATCAGCGGCGCGGGGATTGCCGCGCGCTCCACCGCCTGCGCGGTCATGCGCGCGGTGCGCACCATCGTCGGCAGAATCGCGGCATTGATCGCCGCGGTGCGCGTGCGCGAACGCAGACCGTACGCCGAGCTGACGTCGTGGCCGCTGGTCGCCTCGACTCCGCGCTCGCGAGCATACGCAACGGCGGCCGACTCGTGTTCCGGACGATCGACCCCGAAGCTCTCGCTGGCGGCAACCACCTGCGCGCCGCCGTCGATCAAGCGGTCGACCGCGCCGCGCAGCGCGTCGCCGTCATCAGCGCGCACGAACGAAAACTGCGGGGAAAAAACTGCCCCCGAGCTCACGGAAAAGGCGCGGAAGCGCATCTGCCGCCGTGAAAGCCATTCCAAACCATCGAGTAATCCGAGCACGCCGACGCGCGCGAGGTCCCCTTCCAGCAATGCGTTGGTCGCCTGCGTCGTCGAGTGTGCGATAAACGCGACGGAAGCCGAATCGACGTGAGAATCGCTCAGCAGCCGTTCAATTCCGACAACGATTCCCTCGGCAACGCCGCGCGAAGCATCGTGCGTAGTCGGTACTTTGACGCGAGCCACGAGTTCGCGCGTCGCGGCGTCGATGGCGACGACGTCGGTGAACGTTCCGCCAACGTCGATGCCGACCCGAAGCTTTCGCCCCTCGCTCATTTCTGGAGATCGGCGGTCAACGCGTAGGTGACCATGTGCAGCGCCACACGGCCGTCGCTTGCGTAACGGTCGAAGAGGTCGTTCAAATCGCGGCGCAGCGCTTCGGCCGGCGCGCCGGAAGCCGGCAAATACGACGAAGATGCCGCGCGCCCGAGAAGCGCCTCTCGATCCATCTCTTGAAGTGAGAGCGCCTCGGCGCGCGAGATCCGCGCCGCCGGAAAACGAACAAATGCCGCGAGCGCGCGCTGCCGCATCGCCTCG
>JBEKLD010000261.1:0-2234 GCA_050010375.1 Vulcanimicrobiaceae bacterium | reverse complement strand
GCCGAGGACGACCAGCGCGCGCTGGCCGAGCTGCGCGGGTTGATGGAGGTGCGCGAGCTCGACCACCAGGAGCGGGCCGCGTTCGTCGGCTCGGCGACGTTCGTCTGGGAGCGGATCGGGCGCCTCTTCCCCGACGCCGTCACCGACTTGCTCTTAGGCGGTGCGCTGTCCGACTTCGCGCCGCCGGCGTCCGGCAAAGCGCAGCACGAGCACCACCTCTTCCAGATGCAGGATATCGTCGACGCGATCGACGACGCCGTCGGCGCGTTGCGCAGCTCGGCCTCCGAGGGCGCGGGCCAAGCGCGCGAGCAGGCGCCGACGCTGCGCCACCTGGCGGAGACCGCCCGCACGATGAGCGAGGAGAGCGGCGCGCTGGCCGAGCGCTTCACCGGATTGCTCACCCGCTTCGCGACCGCGCAAGACGACGTCGAGCGCACCCGCGAGACCGTCCGCGAGTTGGCCACCGCCGTCCGCGAGCTGGCCGACACCGCGCAGGAGAGCCGCGCCGCGCTCGAGCGGTTCGCCGGGCTCATGGAGCGCATCGGCGAGATCGTCGCGCTGGTCCGCCAGGTCTCCGACCGCACGAACCTGCTCGCCCTCAACGCCGCGATCGAAGCGGCGCGAGCCGGCGAGCACGGCAAGGGCTTCGACGTCGTCGCCAGCGAGGTGCGCCGGCTGGCCGAGCGCACCCGCGCCTCGACCCAACAGATGCGCGGCGTCCTGGGCGACCTGGGTGGGCGCGGCGCGAGCGCCTCCCACGCGATCTCGGCCGGCGTCGTCCAAGCCGAGCGCAGCGCGCGCCAGGCGGCCGCCGCCGAGGAGGCGCTGGCCCGCATCGACGAGTTCACCGGCGGCGTGATCGAGACGCTGGCCGAGGCCCAGCGCGAGGCGACGACCGAGTCGCAGCGCGCCTTCGCGATGCGCGGCGACTTCGACGAGATGGCCGCCCTGACCGAATACCACAGCGAGCAGAGCCTGCGTTCGGTCGAGTCGACGCAGGCGCTCGAACGCGAGCGCCGCGCGCTCTTCGCCGGAGGAGCACCCGCCGCACCTGCGAACGGCGCCCTCTAACCCACGTGTCCCCAGGAGAGAATCGATGAATCGAACCACGGTGCCGGCGCTTGCCCTGTTGGTGATCGCCGGGCTCGTCGCGCCCGTCGCCGCCGCGAACGGCCCCGCGGCCGGGAAGACCGTCCACGTCGGCGTCATCGCCGACGTCACCGGCGCGGCCGCCGTCTACGGGACGCCGCAGAAGAACGCCTACGAGCTGGCCAACGACGACATCCGCGCCGGCCGGCTCGACGCCGGCGGTGCCGATCTGTCCTTCGACGTCCAAGACGCCGCGACCGACGGCGCCCAGGTCGTCAACCTGATGCAGAAGTTCACCACCGACGGGCAGACCGCGCTGGTCCTCGGGCCGACGCTCTCGGGCGAGGCCTTCAAGGCCTTCCCGCTGGCCGCGCGGGCGAACTTCCCGGCGGTCGGGACGTCGACCACGGCCGAAGGCGTCACTGCGCTCGGTACGAGCATCTTCCGCGTCTCGTTGGCCGAGTCGCAGGTGATCCCGACGACCGTCAAGCGGACCGTCGCGAAGTGGCACCTCAAGACGGCGGCGGTGATCTACGGCGACGATAACGCCTTCACCAAGACCGACGGTGACATCTTCACCCGCGAGCTGAAGGCGGCCGGCGTCGACGTCGTCGACACCGAGACGTTCCACATCAAGGACACCGACTTCCAACCGGAGCTGACCCGGATCGAGTCCAAACATCCCGACGTGATCGCGATCGGCGCGCTCTTCCCCGAAGCGACCAAGATCATCCAGCAGGCTGGCAAGCTGGGCATCAAGGCCCACCTCGTCGGCGGCAACGGGCTGAACTCGCCCGACATGGAGTCGGTCGCCGGGCCCGCCGCGCAGGGCACCGTCGTCGGCGCCGCCTGGTACGTCAACGCCAAGTACCCCTCGAACATCGCCTTCGTCAAGGAGTACACCGCGAAGTACGGCAAGCCGCCCGATCAGTTCGCCGCGCAGGCCTACGCCGGCGCACAGGTGGTCGCCGACCTGGTCGCCCACGGCGCGACGACCAAGGATCAACTGCTGGCCGCCCTCAAGAGCGTCCGCGTGATCCAAACCGTCCTCGGCCCCATCGGCTTCGACCCCAACCGCGACGTGAAATCGTCCCCGGTGATCTTGGAGATCGAAAACAACGGCTTCGTCTATTTTCATTAACACG
>JBEKLD010000260.1:0-2246 GCA_050010375.1 Vulcanimicrobiaceae bacterium | reverse complement strand
CCCGATGCGCTGGCGGCGCGGCTGACGATCGTCGGCCGCAGCTTGGTCGATACCGACTGGTTCGCCGACCGCCTCTACCCGTTCGCGCGCGAGCTCGGCGCGAGCGTGTTGCGCGCGCGCTGGTCACGCTTCGTCGTCGACCTCAACCGCGATCGGGCCGGCGCGGTGTTCTATCCGGGTCGGCGCACGACGACCGTCTGTCCGGTCGAGACGTTCGAAGGCGAGCCGCTCTACGCGCCCGGCGACGAGCCGGACGAGGCGGAGATCGCGGAGCGTTGCGCGGCCTACTACGCGCCCTACCATACGGCGCTGCGGGCCGAGCTGGACCGGGTGCGCGCGGTCCACGGCTACGTGCTGCTGCTCGACGCTCACTCGATCTGGGGGCGGTTGCCGCTGCTCTTCGAGGGCGAGCTGCCGGACGTGAACCTCGGCACGAACCAAGGTCGCTCGGCGCTGGCCGCGATGGCCGCGGCGGCGCGCGACGCCGTCGCCGCCAGCCCCTACTCGGTCGTCGTCGACGGTCGCTTCACCGGTGGCTACATCACGCGCCACTACGGCGCTCCGGCCGACGGCGTCCACGCGATCCAAGTCGAACTCAACCAGCGCGCCTATCTGGCCGACGGATCGCGCACGGCCTGGGACGATGCGAAGGCGGCCCGGCTCTCGCGGGTGTTGCATCACCTCTGCTCGGCGATGCTGGCCTGGGCGACGGCGCTGGCCGAACCCGCCTCGGCGGCGGAATAGGCCTCGGGAGCGACCCAAGGGGCCGTCGGCGACTAACGCTCGCCAGCCTGCTCTGCCGATGCTCAGAGTATGAAGTTTCGTCTGGCCGCTCAGTTGGGAGCGGGCTTTGCCGTGCCGATCGTGGCGCTCGCCTTGGTCCTGGCCGCGGTCTCGCTGGTCTTCGGGCACATCCGCGACCTGCAGGCCGATTCAGGCGCCAAGCGCGAGGTCGCGCGCACGGTCCACGATGCCCAGTTGCGGCTCGTCCAGGAACGCTACGCGACGATTCGCAACGCGCTCCGCTCCCCGCACGCGCTCGAACAGTTCGCGGCCGCGCAAAAAGCCGAGGACGCCGACCTCGCCGAGCTGCGTGCGGCGGCCAGCGCCGTCCCGGGGACGGGCCCGCTGGTCGACGACGTCGCCCAGCACAGTGCGCTCGTGACCGCTCGGCTGCGCCTGAGCGAAGGGATCATCGCCCGCCAGCACAAGTTGCCGCCCGACTCGCCGGCCTACGCCGCGCTGGAGCATCAGCGGACGATCAATCGGTCCCACAACGACATCGACGGCAAGATCATGGACGCCGACATCAATCAGTTGATCGCCCTGACCAGTGCGGCCGTCCAACAGTCGCAGGACACCTTCGCGACGCAGCTGCGCCGGGTGAACTTCGCCCTGCTCGCGCTCGGGGCGCTGACGCTGCTCGCGACGATCGCGATCACGCTGCTGCTGACCCGGCGGATCACCTCGCGGCTGCGGCGCGTCGCGCACGCGCTCGAGGCGGTCGTGCAAGAGGACTTCGCGGCGCTGTCGCTCGCGATGCAGCGGTTGGCTGAGGGCGATCTGCGCGGCGGCTTCCGCTCGAAACGCAAGCCGGTCGGCGACGACGGTGCCGACGAGATCACCGACGTCGTGCGCAGCTACGACGTCATGACCGCCGGTCTGGGCCGCATCGCCGGTGAGATCGAAGCGGGCTTGGCGAACCTGCGCACGCTGGTCGCCGGGGTGGTCGGCGCGTCGCGCAGCTTGACCCTGGCTTCCGAGCAGACCTCGAGTGCGGCGAACGAAGCGTCGCGGGCGGTCGAGCAGATCGCGCGCGCGGTCGACAGCGTGGCGAGCGGAGCGCGCGAGCAGGCCGAACAGATCGCGCGGGCCGGCTCGGCGATCGAAGAGCTGGCCCGCTCGGCCGAGATGATCGCCGACGGTGCGACGCACCAGGCCACGGCGATCGGGGCGGCGACGATCGGCATCCAACGGCTCGACGACGGGATCGAGTCGCTCTCGACGCACGGCGGCGAGCTGGCGCGCTCGGCGCGCGAAGCGTCGGCGGAGTCCGACGGCGGCAGCGAGGCGGTCGCGGCGACGCGCGAGACGATGCAGAAGCTGCGCGGCGTCTCGCAAGGCGCTGCCGAGGCGATGGTCGCGCTCGAGGGTCGTTCGGTGCAAGTCGAAGAGATCGTGCGGGCGATCGAGGAGATCGCCGACCAGACGAATCTGTTGGCGCTCAACGCGGCGATCGAGGCGGC
>JBEKLD010000259.1:0-2259 GCA_050010375.1 Vulcanimicrobiaceae bacterium | reverse complement strand
ATGCGCAAGCGCGCGGATATCGTTCTCGTTGAGCGCGGCTTCTTTTCGAGCCGGGCGCGGGCGCAGGCTGCGATCGCCGCGGGCCTTGTCAGCGTCGGAGGGGTCGCGCTCACGAAAGCGTCGGAGCCTTTGGCCGACGACGCGCCGATCGAGGCCGAGCCGCCCCACCCTTATGTCTCGCGCGGCGGGGTCAAGCTTGCCGCCGCGCTCGACGCATTCGGGCTCGATCCCGCGGGCCTCGTCTGCCTCGACGTCGGCGCCTCGACCGGAGGCTTCACCGACGTCTTGCTCCAGCGCGGCGCGGCGAAGGTTGTCGCGGTCGACGTCGGCCGCGGACAGCTCGATCCGCGCCTCGCGGCGGACAAGCGCGTGCGGTTCCTCGAAGGTGTCGATGCGCGCGCGCTTAACGCCGAGCGTCTCGGCGAGCGGCCGGCGGCGATCGTCGTCGACGTGAGCTTCATTTCGCAACGGCTGGTGCTGCCGCATGTGCTGAAACTCGCCGCCGAGCCGGCGTGGCTCGTCAGCCTCGTCAAGCCGCAGTTCGAGCTCGGACGGACCGACATCGTCAAGGGCCGGGTCAGAAGCGAAGCGGCGCTCGCACGCGCGTGCGACGCTGTGCGCGCCGCGATCGAAGCGCAGGGCTGGCTGGTGCTCGGCCTCATTGCGTCGCCGATCCTCGGCGGCGGCGGGGCGCGGGAATTCTTGATCGCCGCCCGCCATGGCTGACCCGGCCGAAGAGCTTTCGATCGTCGCGCTCGACGCGCATGGCGAGGGCGTCGCCGCCAACGGCGCAATCGTTCCGGGCGCGCTGCCCGGCGAGCGGGTGTTGGTGAGGCTCGCCGGCAAGCGGGCGGAGCTGATCGAGACGCTGAGCGTCGCGCCCGATCGCGCCAAACCGATCTGCCCTTGGTACAGCCGCTGCGGCGGCTGCGCGACGCAGCACATGTCGGACAGGCTCTATCGCCAATGGAAGCGCGGCCTCGTGGTCGAGGCGCTCAAGCGCGAAGGCGTCGCGGCCGAGGTCGGCGAGCTCGTCGACGCGCATGGCGCGGGTCGCCGCCGCGCGACCTTTCATGCCCGCTTTCCCCATGGCCAGGCCGATGAGGTCGGCTTCATGCGCGTCCGCTCGCACGACATCATCGCGATCGACGATTGCCCGCTGTTCAGCCCCGGCATGGCGGGCGCGATTGCCGCGGCGCGGGCATTGAGCGGCGATCTCAGAGGACTGATGAAGCCCATCGACATCGGCGTGACCGCGACGCTCGACGGGCTCGACGTCGACCTGCGCGGCTCAGGCGCGCTCGAACGCGCGGAAGCGCAGAAGCTCGCACGGACGGCGGACGCGCTCGATCTCGCAAGGGTCTCCAATCACGGCGAAATCGTGATCGAGCGCCGGCCGCCGCGCGTTGCGTTCGGCGAGGCGCTGGTCAAGCTCCCGCCGGGCGGCTTCCTGCAGGCGACGGAAGCAGGCGAAACGCTGCTCGCGGAATTCGCCGAGCGGGCGGTCGCCAACTCGAAGCGGGTCGCGGATCTCTTCTGCGGCGCCGGCGCCTTTGCGCTGAGGCTCGCCCGCCGGCGCGAGGTGTTCGCCGCCGACGCCGACGCGGCCGCCATCGCGGCGCTCGCGCGCGCGGCCGCGACGACGCCGGGCTTGCGCAAGCTCGCCGCCGAGACGCGCGATCTTTTCCGCCGTCCGCTGAGAGCCGGCGATCTCGCTGCGTTCGACGCGGCGCTTATCGATCCGCCGCGCGCCGGGGCGCTCGAGCAGTCGCGCGCGCTCGCCGCCTCGGCGCTGCCGCTCATCGCGTCGATCTCCTGCAACGCGGCGACCTTCGCCCGCGACGCGCGCATTCTCGTCGACGGCGGCTTTCGGATCGAGGCGGTGACGCCGCTTGACCAGTTCCGCTTTTCCCCCCATGTCGAAATCGCCGCCGTCTTCCGCCGACCGAGAGCGAAAGCGCGCGCGCGGAGGCTTCTCTAAGTGGACGCGACGAAACGGGACGCTATCCTTGCCGCCCTGCAAAAAATCGTCGGGCCCAGCCATGTGCTCACCGATCCGGCGCTTTTCGCCGGCGCGCTCATCGAGCCGCGCGGCCTCTATCATGGGCGTGCGCTCGCGCTCGTGCGGCCGGGCGCGACGAAGGAAGTCGCCGCCGTCGCGGCGCTCTGCAACGAGGCGCGGATCGGCGTGACGCCGCAGGGCGGCAACACCGGGCTCGTCGGCGGACAAACGCCGGACGCGAGCGGCGAAGAGATCAT
>JBEKLD010000258.1:0-2281 GCA_050010375.1 Vulcanimicrobiaceae bacterium | reverse complement strand
GCGACCAGGCGCGGATAAGGATGCTCCGGCGTCGAGGCTTGCGCCGCGGCGACGTTGCGGGCCGCCACGTCGAGCAGCGTCCGCTGCACGTCCATCCCGTCGGCCGCGATCGCGAGCAGATCGAATTCGCTCATCGCGCGACCGTCCGCAACTCGGCGAGATGGGCTTTGAGGGCACCGAGCAGTGCCTCTTCGAACAGCGCCGCCCGGGCGAGCCGCGCCGCGGAGCGCTGGTCCAGTGCGGCCCCCGGAGCGAGCCGCTCGATCCGGGCCCGCGCGGCGAGCGCCGCGTCGGAGGTCGGGGTCAGGAGGTCGGTACGCATGTACTGTATCCTGGGCGGCGCGGATGTGCGCCACGTTACCGGCGCATGTCTGTCCGTCGAGGGGACGCCGTCGCCAGCCCAGGGAACCAAGCCGCGATGCTCTTCCCTCGAGCGGTGCCCCGGCGGCCCTTCTCCGCGAAGGCCGCCGCCTTCATCGGTCGGAGCTTCGTGCCGTGAAAACTCCCGAAGCCGGCGTCGATCCATTCGCCCGGCTCCGGGCGCGGGTCCCCGCCAAGGCGGATCCCGCGCTGCTGGCTGCCCTGGCGGACGCCGAACGCCAATACGAGACGCTCGCGCTCGAGCGAGCCTCGCTGCAGAGCAAACTCGCCGCCACCTCGATCAACGCGGAGCGGGAGCTGACGAAGCTCCACACGCTGAGCCGCGTCGCCGAGACGGTGAACTCCTCGCTCGAGCTGGACGTCGTCCTGCGCAGCGTGCTCGACACCGCCGTCGAGGTGATGCAGGCGGAACGCGGCTTCGTGATGATCGCCGACGGCCAGGGCGACCTCGAGCTGACCACGACCTACGGGATCGACCGCGCAACGGTCGAGGGCGACGACATGCGCCCGTCGCACACGACGGTGCGCCGCGTCTTCGAAACCGGCGAGCCGATCGTCACGACCGACGCGCAGCAAGACCCGCGCTTCAACGTCAACCTCTCGGTACGCGCGCTACGCCTGCGCTCGATCATCTGCGTCCCGCTGGCGATCAAGTCGCGCGTGATCGGAGTGGTCTACCTCGACTCACGCGTCGCACCCGGCCTCTTCTCGCCCGCCGATCCCGACCTTCTGACCGCCTTCGCGAATCAAGCGGCGCTGGCGATCGAAAACGCGCGCCTGTTCGACGCACTACGCGCGCAGGTCGTCGAGATCAGCCGGCTCGAGCAGCTCCAAGCGCGGATCCTCAGCTCGATCACCAGCGGCGTCATCACCATCGACGGTGGCGGCGCGATCGCGAGCTTCAACGATGCCGCCGCGCAGACGTTCGGCGTGGTCGGTGAGTCGATGCTCGGCCGCCCCGTACGCGCCCTCGATGCGCTGATCCCCGGCATCACCAGCCTCCTCTCGGCCGGCGGCATCCCGACCAAAGGCGAAGAGATGCAGGCGCTCCACCCGACCCGCGGCGCGCTGGCGCTCGAGGTACGCATCGCGCCGCTCGAGCTTCCCGAGGACAACGCCCGCCACGGCTGGGCGATCGCGGTCACCGACCTGACCGAACGCCGCAACCTCGAACGGCTGCACGCGGCCGACGTCGAGCAGCGCCGCGCGATCCGTGAGGCCTTCGCGCGCTACCTGGCCCCACACGTCGTCGAGCAACTGATGCTAGCCCCCGGCGGCGTCACGTTGGGCGGCGAGCGCGCGACGGCGACGATCCTGTTCGCCGACATCACCGGCTTCACCGAGCTGGCCGGCCACCTCGACGCCGAACGCGTCGTCGAGATCCTCAACGCGTTCTTCTCCGCCGCCGTGCAGATCGTGTTCGAAAACGACGGCCTGCTCGACAAGTTCTACGGCGACGGACTGATGGTCGTCTTCGGCCCGCCGCGCGTACGCGAGGACGACGCCGCCCGCGCGCTGGCCGTCGCCAAGGCCCTCCACCTCGCCGCCTCCACGATCAACGCCGACGGCAAGCCCCTGCGCCTGGCGATCGGCATCGCGACCGGCGACGTCGTCGCCGGCCACATCGGCAGCCCCAAGCGCATGGACTACACCGTCATCGGCGACGCCGCCAACCTCGCCAGCCGCCTCCAAGGCGCCGCCCCCTCGTCCCACACCTACATCGACGACCGCACCTACTCGCACCTCAAAACAAAACCCGAATGCGAGACCCTCGTCGCCAAAATCCGCGGCAAAACCGACCCCGTCACCATCCACGACGTAAAGTAGGCCGCCACGATCCTGCCGGTGCAACGCGGGCGTTACAGAGGTAGGCCGCATCGCGCCAGGTGTCGCGGCGAGC
>JBEKLD010000257.1:0-2290 GCA_050010375.1 Vulcanimicrobiaceae bacterium | reverse complement strand
GCCGCCTCGATCGCCGCGTTGAGCGCCAACAGATTCGTCTGGTCGGCGATCTCCTCGATCGCCCGCACGATCTCTTCGACTTGCACCGAACGACCCTCGAGCGCGACCATCGCCTCGGCGGCGCCTTGCGAGACGCCACGCAGCTTCTGCATCGTCTCGCGCGTCGCCGCGACCGCTTCGCTGCCGCCGTCGGACTCCGCCGACGCCTCGCGCGCCGAGCGCGCCAGCTCCCCGCCGTGACTCGAGAGCGACTCGATCCCTTCGTCGAGCCGCTGGATCCCCTGCGTCGCCGCGCCGATCGCCGTCGCCTGGTGTGTCGCACCGTCGGCGATCATCTCGGCCGAGCGGGCTAATTCCTCGATCGCCGAGCCGGCCCGCGCGATCTGCTCCGCCTGGTCGCGCGCTCCACTCGCGACGCTGTCGACCGAGAGGGCGATCTGCTCGACCGCCCGCGACGCCTCGTTCGCCGCGCTCGAGGTCTGCTCCGAGGTCAGCGCCAAGCTGCGCGACGCGCCGACCACGCCGACGATCAACGAGCGCAGGTTCGCCATGCCGGCGTCGATCTCGCCGGCGATCCGGCTCAGCCCTTCGGTCAACTCGTCGTAGCTGCTGACGACCTCGGCGATCTCGTCGCCGCCCGTATCGCGGAGCGGTTCCCGCGCCGAACGGAATGCGCCGCACAGATCGCCCTCGGCCAAGCCGCGAACGACCTGCGAGAGCGCGGCGAAGTCTTCCCGCACCACCGCTTGCAGCGCCTGGGCGACGCGTCGCAGCCGTGCGCTGATGCGCCGGGCCAGGGCCATCGTGATCGCGATCGTCGCGAGCAAGGTGAGGATGCCCAGCGCGACCAGGGCCACGTCGATCGCGCGCAGCTGCGCGTCGAAGATCCGCTGGGCACTCGACTCGTCGGCATCGGTCAGCCCGATGAGCTGCGCGATGTCGTCGTCGATGCTGGCGGCGTCGACGTCGCTCGCCTTCCGATAGCCCGCCCGAACGCGATCGATCGCGAGGAAGGCGGGCGAGCCGGCACCCGCATGGTGCTGGCGGGTGACCAAGACGATCGTCTTGCGCAAGCGCGCGGTCAACGACTCGACGTGGGTCGAGGCATCGGCGAACAGCAACGCCATGTCGGGCTCATCGCGAAGCTCCGTACGCAGCGTCGTGAGATCGCGGTCTTCCCGCGTGGCGGCGTTCTCGAAGATCGGCAAGGCGTTCTTCGCCCCGATCGAGTACCGCACCACCCCGTAGCGCAGCTGCCAGGTGCGCAGCTCGAGATCGTGGACCGTCCGGGCGATGTCGCGTTTGGCCCGCGAATCGACCTGCAGATCGTGCACGTGCCCGAACACGAACGAGATCGCGCCGACCACACAGGCCAGGGCGACGATCGGCACGGCAACGGCCACCGCCAATTGGGCCGCGATACGCTGCTTCATACCTCAAAGATCGGCTGAGCAAGCGGCCGGTGTGCCTCGCCCGCGTAAGGGCTGCGTTACGAGTGGGTTAAGCTGGCTTCACAAGCAGCGTCCCGGCGGGCTGGCGTTCAGCCCGCCAGCGCGCGTCCGGATCGGGGCGGGACGAGATGCAGCCGCTCGGCGCCTTTGCGCGCCGACGCGCTCGCGTCGTGGCCGTCGACGACGAACCGGGCCACCAGCTCGTCGAGCCGCTCGGCCTGCTCGCGTAGCGCGCGCGCCGTCGCGTCGACCTCCTGCACCCCCGAGGCCAGCTCGCTGGTCGCCAGCGCCGCCTGGTGCGCCGCCGCCGACTGCTCCTCGGCCGCCGCCGCCACCGGCATGATCGTCGCACTGACTTCACGCGTCGTCGTGCGCATCTGCGAAGCCGCCGCCGCGTTCTCTTCGATCCCGACCGACGCGGTCGAGACACTCTCGGTCACTTGCAGGGACGCTTGCCGCATCGCCAAGGCGCGGCGCGCCAGCTCCTCCGCCACCGACGCGGTCGCGGTGATCGCCCGCTCGACGCCCTCCAAGGCCGTCCCCGCGCGTTCCGCCACGCTCAACCCGCCGGCTACGGAGGCATCGGAGGTCCGCATCGCCTCGGCCGCCGCGACCGTCTCGCGCCGGATCGCCGAGAGGATCTGCGAGATCTCACGCGTCGCGCCGGCCGAACGCTCGGCCAGCTTGCGCACTTCGTCCGCCACGACGGCGAAGCCGCGCCCGTGCTCGCCGGCGCGCGCCGCCTCGATCGCCGCGTTGAGCGCCAACAGATTCGTCTGGTCGGCGATCTCCTCGATCGCCCGCACGATCTCTTCGACTTGCACCGAACGACCCTCGAG
>JBEKLD010000256.1:0-2385 GCA_050010375.1 Vulcanimicrobiaceae bacterium | reverse complement strand
GGATCGCTTCGTCGGCGAGGGCGGCTTCAGCTCCGTCTACCACGGAACCCACGTCGGGCTGAGCGAGCCGATCGCGATCAAGTGCCTGAAGCTCCCGCCAGCGCTCGGCTCGGCGCTGGTCGAGTCGTTCATCCGCCGCTTCCGGGACGAGAGCCGCCTGCACTACCGCCTCTCGCAGGGCAACCTCCATATCGTACGCAGCATCGCGAGCGGCACGACCGTCGCGCCCGCGACGAGCGCGATGGTGCCGTACACGGTGCTCGAGTGGCTCGAGGGCCAGTCGCTCGACCAGGAGCTCTCCGACCGCCGCGCCACGGGGCACAAGGGCCGGCCGCTGCGCGAGGTGGTGCAGCTCCTCGACTCGGCGGTCGACGCGATCGCGTACGCGCACGCCCAGGGTGTCGTGCACCGCGACCTCAACCCCGGCAACTTCTTCCTCGCGAAGACGCCGCTCGGCACGAAGATGAAGGTGCTCGACTTCGGAGTCGCCAAGGTGATGGCCGACTCGGCGCTCGCGATGGGGCCGAGCGCCAAGACCGTCGGCAACGTGCGCATCTTCGCGCCGACCTACGGGGCGCCCGAACAGTTCGACGAGCGGGTGGGCGTCATCGGACCGTGGACCGACGTCTACGCGCTCGCGCTCGTGGCGCTCGAGGTGCTGCTCGATCGCACGATCATGGAAGGGGAGCACATCGGGCAGTTCGCCGCGAAGGCGCTCGACCCGGTGAACCGGCCGACGCCGAGGGCCGTCGGCGCGCAGACCGGGCCCGCCGTCGAGAGCGTGTTCGCGCGCGCCCTCGCCGTCAACCCGAAGGAGCGGCCACGCGACGCAGGCGAGCTCTGGGGCCTGCTCAAGAACTCGATCCAGCGCGACGAGGCCGAGGCGCCGATCGACGCGCCGCCGACCGAGCGGCTCGATCGCAAGTCGGCGTCGGCCACCCTGCGTATCTCCGAGGCGGTGCCGTTCCTCGTGCCCATCACCGAGCGCAACGTCGCCGTGCGCCCGAGCGGGATGCCCTCGCGCCCGCCGCCGGGCGCCAGCACGCTGCGCATCGATCGCGACGTGCGGCGCTCCGCGACCGAGGCGCTCGCGGCGACGCCGATCCCGCCGCGGGCCTCGCAGATCCCTTCGCCGCTACCGCCGATGCCGTTTCCGTCGGCGACGCCCACGCCCCCGCCGCCCGCGCCGGCCGTCCCCGATCGCGTCGCGATGGCCCCGTCTGTCGTCGACCCCGGTCAAGCGGCGAAGGTGCCGCGGGCGTGGATCGTCGCCGTGGCCGTCGGCGTCGTCGTGATGGTGGTGACGCTCGCCGTCAGCATGCACGCGTGGCACGGCCACCCCTAAATGACCGATCGCGATCCTCGTCCGGGGTCAAGCGGCCCGCCTGGCGACGGGGCGCTCGAGGGCACGTCGCCAACGGTACGTGTCGACGTACCGTCTTACCTCGCTGAGCAAGCGCGGCATCGTCTTGCAGCGATGGTTGCGGGTGACGTTCGCATGCAGGTCCTGCCAGACGCGTTCGATGCGGTTGGCGTCGGGGCAGTAGGGCGGCAGGAAGTGCAACACGACACGACCGCCGAGGGCGTCGAGGACCTTGCGGGTGCGTCGCGCGGAGTGCACGCCGTAGTTGTCGAGGACAAGATGGATACACCGTGCGCGCCGGTAGCGGCTGGCGAGCAACCAGAGCAACTGGCAGAAGAGCGCGACGTTCTTGTGGGCGGCGCCCGTGGTATGCAGGCGCCCGGTGCGCACGTCGAGCGCCCCGGCGAGGTAGAACTTCTCGTTCTTTCCCGGCGTGACGACTCGTCGCTGGTGACCGCGCAACATCCAGTCGCGCCCCACCTTGGGGTTGAGATGGATGTCGACCTCGTCGGCGTACAGCACGGGCTCGTGGGCGCTGGCGCGCGCTTCGAGTCTACGGATCGCCCTCAAAACACGCAGCCTTCGCTCGCGAGGCCACGGGCAGAGCACGATCGGCTTGGGCATTCCCAGCCTCGCTCCGATGCGCGACAGGGCTCGGCCCATCGTGCACACCGCGACCTTCGGGAATCCCTCGAGCTTCATCTGCAAGCAGAGCAGCTCGCGCGTCCACGTCGGTCGTTCCCACCCGAAGTCCTCGGGCGTGCGCGCCAGCACCCGAGCCAGCACGCTGTCGAAGCGATCGTCAGCCTTGCGCGCTCCATTGTGGCGCCGCCGGTCGTAAAGCCCATCGACGCCGTCGGCGACAAACCGATCGGCAGCGCGCACTACCGTCGATGTCGCCAGGTCCAGCGCCGACGCGACTTGCGGCGTCGTCCCGCCCGCGCCCAGCCGCGCAACGGCTTGGAATCTCAGGGCGGTATGGGCATCGCCGCTCTCGCGGCCAAGGCGGATCAATTGTCGTC
>JBEKLD010000255.1:0-2414 GCA_050010375.1 Vulcanimicrobiaceae bacterium | reverse complement strand
CTGAAGTCGCGGGCGACTGTGTCGTTGGCGAGGCCCAGCTGACTGGCGACAGAGTCGCCTTGGGCGCGGATTGCGGTGATGGCTTGCTCGCTGCTCGAGCTGATCCGGCTCACGATCTCGTCTGAATACAAGTCGACGGCGCTGCGGGCCGCCGCTGATGTGTCGGCAAGCCGATCAGCGATCGAGTCGCCATGGAAGCGGATCGCCTCGACCGCCTGTTGGCCGCTTGCGCTGATGCGAGCGACGACCTCGTCCGTGTGCTCCGCCGCGGCGCTGCGCGTCGCCGCTGAGGTCTCGACGAGTCGATCGGCGATCGAATCGCCATGGAAGCGGATCGCTTCGACCGCCTGTCCGCTGCTGGCGCTGATGCGAGCAGCGATCTCGTCCGAGACCTCTGCCGCCGCGCTGCGCGTCGCCGCCGATGCTTCGGCAAGTCGATCGGCGATCGAGTCCCCATGGAAGCGAATCGCCGCGGCCGCCTGTTCGCCGCTCGCACTGACACGGGCGACGACGTCGTCGGTGTATTCTCCGACCGCGCTCTGCGCCGCGGCCGACGTTTCGGCAAGTCGACCGGCGACCGAGTCGCCATGGAAGCGGATCGCGTCGACGGCCTGTTCGCCGCTCGCGCTGACGCGGGCGACGACGTCGCCCGCGTATTGGTCGACGGCTGCGCGCGTCGCCGCCGAAGTCTCGGCGAGTCGATCGGCGATCGAGTCGCCATGGAAGCGGATCGCTTCGGCGGCCTTGTCGCCGCTCGCGCTGACACGGGCGACGACGTCGTCCGTATAGTCGCCGACTGCGTTACGCGCCGCCGCCGAAGTCTCGGCGAGTCGCCCGGCGACCGAATCGCCATGCACGCGGATCGCTTCGGCGGCCTGTTCGCCACTTGCGCTGATGCGAGCGGCGATCTCGTCCGAGACCCCCGCGACAGCGCTCCGCGCTGCCGCCGAAGTCTCGGCAAGTCGATCGGCGATCGAGTCGCCATGGAAGCGGATCGCCGCGGCGGCTTGTTCGCCGCTTGCGCTGACTCGGGCGACGACGTCGTCCGCGTATTCGCCGACGGCGGCGCTCGCGGCCCCCGAGGCGTAGGAAAGTTGATCAGCGATGGATTCGCCATGGAAGCGGATCGCCGCTACGGCCTGTTCGCCGGTTGCGCTGACACGGCCGACGACGTCGTCGGCGTATTCGGCGACGGCGCCGCGAGTCGTCTCGGAAGCGTGGGCGAGTTGGTCGGCAACCGAATCGCCCTGTACGCGGATCGCGTCCACGGTTTGCGCCCCGCTTGCGCTGACGCGGCCGACAACCTCGTCCGCGTAAGCGGCGACAGCGGCGCTCATCGCGGCTGACGCGCCGGCCAGTTGAGCCGCGACCGACTCGCCGTGGGCGTTGACGGTCTCGGCGGCCTCGGAGAGGCGCGCGGCGACGGTGTCGCCATGGACTCTGAGCGTCTCTGAGGCTTCGCCGGTGCTAGCGGAGACGCGGTTTACGACGGTGTCCGCATGAGCGGTGACGGCGTCGCTCGCTGAAGCGGCGGCCTCGGAGAGGCGAACAGCGACTGAGTCGCCATGGGAGCGAATGGCGTCGAGGACCTCGGTGCTGCTGGCGTGAATACGGCCAACGACGTCGTCGGTGTGGGCGCCAAAGGCAGCCGACAGCCCGAGCGAGGCGACAGCAAGTTGATCGGCGATCTGGTCGCCGTGTCCCTTGATCGCTTCGACGGCTCGCGCGCTGCTGCCGCTGATGCGTCCGACCACATCGTCGGCATGGGCCCCCACGGCGCTCCGCGCGAATTCGGCTGCGTCGGCGAGACGAGTCGCCACCCGGTCGCCATGCCCATCGATCGCCTCGACGACGGAATTCTGCGAAGTCTGGATGCGTTCGATCAGATTGTCGCCCCGTTCGCCGAGGCGCGACAGCAGATTGTCACCGACCGCCTTGAGACGGTTGTCGACTTCTCCCACTCGCGACACGATGTCGCCGGCGGCTTTTTGGCTCGTGTTGGCGAGGCGGTCGGCTAAGCTTTCGCCGACCGCCTCGATCGATATGCTCATTCGCGCGCCTTCCGCCACGATGCGCTCGAGCGTCGCGGAGCCGGTCCGGTCCATCGCGACAGTGATCTCATCCGATGCGGCGCCGAGCGATGCGGTGATTCTTTGGCCAGTTTCGGCGAGGCGCTCGCTCAAATTGCCGCCGGCGACGACGAGGTCCTGCGCGACGCTGTCGTGCGCTGTTGCTATGGCGTCGCGAACCCGCGTTCCACTGGTCACGATCGACTCGCGCTGATCGGCCATCTCGGCGATGAGCAGGCGGATTTTGCGCTCGTTGTCGGAATAGGAGCGCTCAAGTGTAGACACCTCGGATCGTACGCGCGTCTCGAGTTCCACTGCGCGCGCCAGAGCGCGTTCGACCCCATC
>JBEKLD010000254.1:0-2451 GCA_050010375.1 Vulcanimicrobiaceae bacterium | reverse complement strand
GCGGGCTTGCGACCGTGCTGCGACGCCTCGAGGACGGTCCGACGCTTGGCGATGAGTTCGCGCTGGCGCGGGGTGAATGCATCGTGGAGCTGCCGGTAGAACGCGGCAAACCCGGGCGGCAGGTCGGTCTCGATCGAGAAGCCGGGCGGCGCGGTGTTCATCGGCGGGATGTGCGCGGTATCGCTGGTCGGGGAGCCCATCTGCGTCTGCATGAGCCCCCGCTTCGCCGCCAAGGTTGCCCATCCATGCATGCCCTTGGAGCGGTCCATTCTGGGCCGAGCCGCGGACGCCCGACACGAACCGGCGCTTGCAGGCGGGGATGGGCCGGCGGACACTCGCTCGAACCGATGCATTCAATACCAGGGAGCGGACTTGCGCCCGTAGCTCAACAGGAAAGAGCGAGGCACTCCTAAGGCCGAGGTTGGCGGTTCGAGTCCGCCCGGGCGCGCACTCTCGCTGGAGGAGCCTGGTCATCACCCGACGCGTGTACGGATTCGTTCGCGCGGCCTCGCTGCTCGCGGCGCTGGTCTTGGCGGCGCTGTGGGGCCCGGGCATCGTCCGCGCGCTCACGCCCGCCGACCTCGTCTGGCTGAGCGCGGCCTTCGCGGTCACGGTGGCGCTGGGGATCCTGCGACCGCCGACGGCGCACTTCGAGCGCAGCCTGCGCCCGACGCCCGAGAGCGACCGGGTCGGACTGCTCGGCCCGGTCTTGCTCGCCGTGCTCGTCACCGAGGGCTGGTACTGGGCGGCCGCCTTAAACGTCGTCGCGGCGCTGGTCCGGCGCGACGGTGCGCGCCGCCGCTCGCTCTCCGACCGCGTCCTGGCCGCCTCGCTGCGCTTCCCCGAATGGTGGGCCGCGGGACTGCTCGCCGCGCCACTGCGCGCTTTCATCGCCGCACCGGCGACCCTGGCCAGTCTCGCGGGCTTCGTCGCGGTCGGGGCCGGCTTACTGTTGTTGATCGACTTGCTGTGGATCGACCCGCTGATCTCGGCGCGCCAGCAGCGTTCGCTCTTGCGCGTGTGGCAGCGCCACCTAACCGACCTCGGCACGCTGTTGACCGTGCTGGCCGAGGCGGCCTGGGGCTACGTCGTCGCGCGCATCTTCATCGGCGAGGGCCCGCTGATCGCCGTCGTAGCGCTCGTCCCGCTCGTGCTGCTGGCCGTCGTCCTGATCCGGTTCGCGCGCGCGAACGCACGCCTGCACCGGCTGACGATCTCGCGCGCCGCGGTCGACGCGATGCTCCACGCCAGCGACCCGCAGCCGCAGATGCGCTCGTTGCTCGAGAGCGTCGACCCGCGGATCGTGCGCGAGTCGATCGAGATCGCCGCCTACGGGCGCGGCGGTGACGATCGCTGGACGCGCGTCGTGAAGTTCGGTCCGCCGGTCTCGCCGGAGGTCGAGCGGCGTGGCCAACGGGTGCTGCTCGAGCTGCACGTGACCGGTGAGGACGTCGTCGTCGAGCGCTACGAAGGTGGGAGCCTGCAAGCCTACGCGGCGCGCGACGGCGAGGATCGCCTGCGCGGCGCCTTGCTCGTCTACCGTTCACCGGTCGGCGTGGCGCTGGTTTCGCCGCGCGAGTTCGAGCGCGCGGCCGCGGAGCTGGGCCCGCTGCTCGGCGAATACGGGGCGATCGCCGCGACCCGTACCGCCGCGACGATCGACACGCTGACGGGCCTCGTGAACCGGCGCGGCGTCGCGCGGGCCTTCGAGGAGGCGATGAAGTACGTGCGCAGCGGCGGCCGGTACGCTGTGTTGCTGCTCGACATCGACCACTTCAAGTCGATCAACGATCTGCTCGGCCATCAGGCCGGCGACCGGGTCTTGGCGCAGATCGGGAAGATCATCGCCGAGAACATCCGCGGCGTCGACCTGGCCGGACGCTTCGGCGGCGAGGAGTTCCTGGTGCTGCTGCGCGACGCCTCACGCGAGCGTGCGCTGCACGTCGCCGAGCGCCTGCGCGAAGCGATCGAGACCGGCGGGTGCGCGTACGCCGATGGCAAACCCGTCACCGTCTCGGTCGGGGTCGCGTACGCGCGGGCCGTCGACGGGACGGCCGACGTGGTCGAGCGCGCGGACCGGGCACTCTACCGGGCCAAGAACGCGGGCCGCAACCGCGTCGTCGAGTCGCCCCTGCTCGCCGTGTAAGAGGACCGCGCCGCCATCACCACCACGCCGATCTACGTCATCGTCCAGCTCACCCCGACGGAGCGCTGGCTGGCCCTCTCGCGCGAAGATCGCACCCGTTGGGTCGAGGACCGCTTCGCGCAGCTGGCCGAATCCTTCGCCGACGACGAGAGCGCGCCGCTCTGGTCGCAGGTCACCGAGATGCACACGACCCGCGGGATCGAGCGCAGCGTCGTGATGCTGTGGCGGATCGCCGACGATCTCGCCCTCGAGGGCCTGGGCGAGATCCTGCAGCGCGAGGACGTCACGGAACTCTTCGGAGTCGC
>JBEKLD010000253.1:0-2554 GCA_050010375.1 Vulcanimicrobiaceae bacterium | reverse complement strand
TGGACCTCGACGCCGAGCGACCACATCGGGCCGTCGATCGACTCGTTCGTCTGTGCGAACCAGTTGTGGACGAAGAGCAGGTGGAAGCCGACGTCGCGCAGGCCGCTGAGCAGGTTTGGGTAGGTTTGGAAGCCGATCGCGACCAGGACCGCGATACACAACACGTACGACGGCACGATCTTGAGGAAGCGGCGCGTGTAGAAGTGCCGCCAGCTCGGCGCTGGCGTGCCGTCGGCGCGAGCCTGCACGAAGGGCAGCGTGATGACGAACCCGGAGAGGAAGAAGAACAGCGCGACGCCGAGGAACCCGGTCTCGGCCAACGGCTGGAACGAGAGGCCGACCAGTGGGATCGTCGCGCTCTGCCAGCTGATCTGCCAATAGTGGAACCAGACCACCAGCAGGATCGCGATCCCGCGCAAGCCGTCGATCGTCGCGATGCGGCCGTTCCGCTCACGCTCCATGCTTAGAAGTGGGCGATGAGGCGCGCTTCGGGGAGTGGCACGGTGTAGGCCAGGACGGCATCGCCGAGAAACTCGCGCTGCATGTCGAGCGCAGTCTCGCGGTCGACGCGCAGGTCGGGCAGGACCTCGTAGCGCGGCGAGCGCGCGATCAGCTCGGGCGGTTGCTGCGTGTACTTCGCGCAGGCGGCGATGGTCGCCGGCGCGTACCAGCCCGCGCCGGCGACGTCGGCCGCGGCGCGGCGCAGCGCGCCGAGTGCGGCGCGCGCGCGGCCCGCGTCGTGCAAGAGGTCGGGGCCGAAGAAGACCCCCGAGGCGGCGATGCCGGGCGGCGGTGAAGCGAGCACCGTCGCTTCGTGCTTCTGCACGAACAGCTCGGTGAACGGCGCCGAGGTGAAGACGGCATCGACCGCCGAGCGCGCGAGTGCGACCTCCTGGTCGGGGGTGGCGACGTTGATCCCCTGGACGTCGGCCAACCGCAAGCCGGCCGGCCGCAAGATGCGGGCGACGTAGTACGCGGAGGCCGCGCCGGTGCCGCCGATCCAGCCGATCTTCTTGCCGCGCAGGTCGGCGACGTGCCGCAAACCGCCGTCCCACAGGTCTTGGCGCACCTCGAGCGCCGACGGGCGGCCTTGCGCCGGCTGATACGCCGTCGAGGCGACGTAGCGGACCTCGAGATCGCGGTCGACGGCGTTGAAGAAGGCCGCCGAGAGCGCCCCAGCGACGAGGTCGAGTTGGTTCTGGGCGACGAGCGCCATCGCGTCCTGCCCGGCGACGATCGGCGTGAGAATCGGTGTGAAGCCGGCGTCGTGCAGATAGCCCTTCTCGGCCGCGACGAAGACCGGCGCGAAGAGGGTCGAGGGGACGTACCCGATCGTCAGCGGCGTGTAGGTCTGCGCGCGCGTACGCACCGGAACGCTCGCGGCAAGCGTGCCCGCCGCGATGCCGCGCAGGAAACGGCGTCGAGTCGGACTCGCGCTCAGTGCGCCGCTCCGACCGGCGCGGTGATGCTCAGCCGGTTGCGCAGGATGCCGATCTTCGAGATCTCGACCTCCATGATGTCGCCGTCCTGCATGAACTCGGGCGGCGTGCGCGCGAAACCGACGCCCTCCGGCGTCCCGGTCGCGATGACGTCGCCCGGCTCGAGCGACAGCCCTTGCGAGAGGTAGTTGATGATCCGCGCGACCGAGAAGATCATCGTCGAGGTGTTGGCGTGCTGCTTGACCACGCCGTTGAGCCGCAACGAGACGTCGAGATCCTGCGGATCGCCGATCTCGTCGGCGGTGACGATCCAAGGGCCCAGCGGGCAGGTGTCGTCGAGGGTCTTGCCCTTGAACCACTGCGTCGTCGCGCGTTGCAGGTCGCGCGCGCTCACGTCGTTCAAGCACGTGTACCCGAAGACGACGTCGAGCGCCTCGTCCTCTGGGACGTCTTTGCAGGGCTTGCCGATGACGACGGCCAGCTCGGCCTCCCAGTCGTACTTCTGCGAGACGAGCGAGCTGAGCCGCAGCGTCTGGTCGGGATCGGCGATCGCGGTCGGCGCTTTGGTGAAGATCTCCGGGACCGGCGGGAGCTTGAGCTCCTCGCCGCGCGCGCGGGCACCCTCTTCGGCGTGGCCGAGGTAGTTGCGGCCGATGCAGAAGACGTTCTTGTGCGGGTGGAGCGGCGCGTGCAGCGTCACGGTGCTCAGCGCGACCGCCGCGCCGGTGCGCCCGAGTGCCGCGGCCCGCTGCTCGGCGCCCAGGCGCAGCAGCGCGTCGAGTGAAGCGACGCCCTCGATCGGGCGGATCGTCTCGCCGTCGAGGATGCCCGGTCGCGGACCGGACGAGGAAGTTCTGAACGAGACCAAGCGCACGGGGGACCTCCGACTACGGATTGCGAAATACGTCTTGCGATGCGGAAACGGGCACTCCCTCCGACCGGCCGCTCACCGCGGTCCCGCCCCGCAGGCGGCGGCGAAGCGCCGCAGCGTGCCGGCCGTCGACCCTTCCGGGCCCAGATCCAGCTCGCCCGGCCAGCCGACGACGGTGACCGCCGCCGCCAGTGTCCCGTCGTGGTCGAACAGCGGCAGGGCCATCGCGCAAACCCCCACCAGG
>JBEKLD010000252.1:0-2571 GCA_050010375.1 Vulcanimicrobiaceae bacterium | reverse complement strand
TCGACCAGCAGCGGCGCCTGCATCGACGACGCGGCGCGGATCGGCGAGCCTTCGAACAGCGCGCGGCCGGCGTCGGCGGCCCACGTGACGCGCAGCTCGCGCTCGAGGAACCAGCCCAGGTCCGAGGCGCCGACCTCGCTGACGAAGTCGTTGACCGCGCGCATCGAGACGCCGGCCGCGAAGCGGTCGCTGTGGCCGAGCAGCCAGGTCGTCATGAAGCCGCCGTACGAACCGCCGGCCACGCCGATGCGCGTCTCGTCGAAGCGGCCGAGGTCGAGCGCACCGTCGAGGATGCGCAGCACGTCGGAGGCGTCGATCCCGCCCCAGTCGCCGCTGATCGCGTCGGCGTAGGCGTGCCCGTAGGATTGCGAGCCGCGCGGGTTGCCGTAGACCACCGCCATCCCCTGTGCGGCGAGCAGTTGGAACTCGAGGAAGAAGGTCGACCCGTACGCGCCGTGTGGGCCGCCGTGGACCTCGAGCACCAGCGGGATCGCCCCCTCGCCGGCCCGGTTGGGGACGATCAACCAGCCGTCGAGCAGCGTGCCGTCGGCGGCACGGGGACGGAAGCGCTTCGGCGCGAGGACCGTGCGGTCGACCAGCCACGGGTTCGCATCGGTGAGGACGCGCTCGCCGCCGTAGCGCTCGACGAACGCGATCTCGTTGGGAACCGTCGGCGTCGAGAAGGCCAGCGCGACCGCACCCGTCGGCGCGAGCGAGAAGGCGTACACCTGACGGTCGCCGCTGGCGACGACGCGCACCGCGCCGCCCTGGCGAGCGAAGGACCGCAGCGAGGTCGCGCCCTCGTCGCACACCAGCGCCAGCACCTCTCGGTCGCCCGCGGTCCACGCCAGCGGAGCCTGCATCGAGCTGCGCAGGTCGCCGGCGAGCTGATCGCCGACGGTGCGCCCCACCTGCGCCGAGAGCGAGCGGAGCGGGCCGCCGACGACCGGCACGACCAACACCTCGAGGTCGTACTGGCCGCCGCTGCTGTCGCCGTGCTCGTGACCGATGAACGCGATCTCGTGCCCGTCGTGCGAGAAGGCCGGCAAGGACATCGGCCCGTTGCCGTGCGTCAACCGTGTGCGCTCGCCGCTGGCGACGTCGACGACGTAGATGTCGGAGAGGCCGGTGACCACCTCGGGCAGATCGATCCGCGCGGCGAACGCGATTCGGCTGCCGTCGGGTGACCACGACGGCGCGGCGACGTCGAAGTCGCCGTGCGTGATCTGCCGGACCGCGCCGCCGCCGAGGTCGACGACGAAGAGATGCTTGCGCGTCCCGTCGAGCAGGCCGTCGGCGTCGCTCTTGAAGGGCAGCCCGCGGAAATGGTGCGCGCCGGTCTTCGGGTCGTGCCAACCGAGCGCCGTCGCCGGATCGTGTTCGGCCGTCGCGACGAACGCGATCCGCTGCGCATCGGGCGACCACGCCAGCGCAACGATCTTCGGGTACCCCGCGCCGAGCGGGATCGCCTCACCACCGTCGAGCCGCAGGACATGGAGGTGTGCTTCCTCGTCGCGGTCGGCGACGTACGCGAGTGCCGAGCCGTCGGGCGCTACCCGCGGCAGCCGATCGTTCGTGCCGCGCGTGAAGGGTCGATCCTCACCGTCGGGGCGGACGCGGTGGATCGCGGCGCGCAGTTCGTCCGACGCAGCGTCGAAGGTGCTCCGGCGGTAGAAAATCGCCGACCCGTCGGGGGCGATCTGCGGGTCCGACACCAGCACGACGTGCAGGAGGTCGCTCGGGACGAGAGGAGTGGCCATCGACGCGGTGCATTTACGCCCGACCATGCGGCTTCCCGCGTTCCCACTGCTGCTCGCGCTCGCCCTGCCTGGATTTCCCGGCGCCGCGCTCGCCCAGACCGGCGACGTGCTGATCCAGGCCGGGCACGAGGGCCGGCCGGCGAGCTGCGCACCCAACCACGTCCACGCGTGCAACATGGGTGCGGCCAGCGGTGGATTTCGCGAGATCGACTGGACGCCGGTCGTCGCCGACGAAGCGACGCGCCGGCTGCGCGCCGACGGCTATCGTGTCGTCCGCCGGCCGGCCGACTATCCCGCGCACGACGTCGCGCGGATCGCCCTCTTCCTGCACTTCGACGGCGCGGTGCCGGCCTGCGCGAGTGGCGCGTCGGTCGGCTTCCCCGCCACGACCAGCCGCGCGTTCGTCGACGCGTGGGAGCGCGCGTACCGCGGGTTCTACCCCTTTCGCTTCGTCGGTGAGAACTTCACCGGCCACGAGAGCGGCTACTACGGCTTCCGCAAGGTCGACGCGCCGCAGAAGCTGCTGATCGAGTTCGGCGAGCTATCGTGTCCGGCGCAGCGCGCGTGGCTCGCGCCGCGGCTGCGCGTGCTCGGCGACCACGTTGCGTCGTTCGCCGAGGCGTGGTTGCGGCGATGAGACGAGCGACGTTCCTGGGCGGGGTCGCCAGCGTCGCGCTGGGGCGACGGCGCGTCGCCGCGCGCTCCGAGCTCGCGCTGAGCGACGTGATCGCACGCATCCCCGGCGTCACCGGCGTGGTCGCCCGGACGCTCGCGCCCGGGCCGCCGGCGTTCAGCTGGCACGCGCAGGAGC
>JBEKLD010000251.1:0-2583 GCA_050010375.1 Vulcanimicrobiaceae bacterium | reverse complement strand
CCGGGCGCTGGATCCTCACGGCCGGATTGGGCGGGATGGGCGGCGCGCAGCCGCTCGCCGCGACGATGGCCGGCGCCTCGATGCTGGCGATCGAGTGCGATCCGGCGCGAATCGAGAAGCGCCTTGAGACGCGCTACCTCGACCGCCGGGCCGACTCGCTCGAGGAAGCGCTGGCGTTGCTCGACGCGGCGCGGCGGACGCGGGTTCCGATCTCGGTCGCCGTCCTGGGCAACGCGGCCGAACTCGTCCCCGAGCTGCTGCGGCGCGGCGTGCGGCCCGACGCGGTCACCGATCAGACCTCGGCGCACGATCCGGTCAACGGCTATCTCCCGGCGGGTTGGACGCTCGAGCGCTGGCAGGCGGAGCGCGCGCGCGATCCGCAAGGCGTCGCCGTCGCGGCGAAGCAGTCGATGGTCGCGCACGTCAGCGCGATGCTCGGTTTCCACCGGCTCGGCATCCCGACGTTCGACTACGGCAACAACCTGCGCCAGATGGCGTTCGAGACCGGGCTCGCCGACGCGTTCGCCTTTCCCGGCTTCGTCCCGGCGTACATCCGGCCGCTGTTCTGCCGCGGGATCGGGCCCTTCCGTTGGGTCGCGCTCTCCGGCGATCCGGCTGACATCGCCAAGACCGACGCCAAGGTCAAGCAACTGATCCCCGACGATCCGCACCTGCACCGCTGGCTCGATCTCGCCGCGGAGCGGATCGCGTTTCAAGGACTCCCGGCGCGGATCTGCTGGCTGGGTCTGGGGCAGCGCGAGCGCGTCGGCCTCGCCTTCAACGAGATGGTCGCGCGCGGCGAGCTGCAGGCGCCGATCGTGATCGGCCGCGATCATCTCGACAGCGGTTCGGTCGCGAGCCCGAACCGTGAGACCGAGGGGATGCGCGACGGCTCGGACGCCGTCAGCGACTGGCCGCTGCTCAACGCGATGCTCAACGTCGCCGGCGGCGCGACCTGGGTCTCGATCCACCACGGCGGCGGCGTCGGGATCGGCTACTCGCAGCACGCCGGCGTGGCGATCGTCTGCGACGGGACCGAGGCGGCCGCGCGGCGGATCGCGCGCGTGCTGTGGAACGATCCGGCCAGCGGCGTCGCGCGTCACGCCGACGCCGGCTACGAGGATGCGCTGCGCTGCGCGCGCGAGCACGGCCTGCACCTGCCGATGCAGGATCGATGACGGGAACCCTCGAGCTTCCGCCGTTCGTGCTGCGGCCCGGCGCGCTGCGCGCGGCCGACGTGCGCGCGCTGCTCGCCGGCCCGGTGCCGGTCGCGCTCGACCCGGCGGCGCGCGCGGGCGTCGAGCGCGCGGCCGCCGTCGTGCGGGCCATCGCCGCCGGCGACGAGCACGTCTACGGCATCAACACCGGCTTCGGCAAGCTGGCCCAGACGCGCATCCCGCGCGAACGGCTCGCCGACCTGCAGCGCAACCTCGTCCTCTCGCACGCCTGCGGGGTCGGTGCGCCGCTCGACGCGCGCACGACGCGCCTGGCGATCGTGCTGAAGATCGGCTCGCTCGCGCGCGGCTACAGCGGCGTGCGCTGGCAGATCGTCGAGACGCTGCTCGCGCTGCTCGAGCGCGACCTCATCCCGGTGATCCCGGGGCAAGGCTCGGTCGGCGCGTCGGGCGACCTGGCGCCGCTGGCGCACCTCGCCGCGGTGCTGCTCGGCCTGGGCGAGGCTTGGTACCGCGGCGAACGCGTCGCCGCCGCCGATGCGCTCCGCCGCGCCGAGATCGCGCCGCTCGCGCTCGAAGCGAAGGAAGGGCTCGCGCTGCTCAACGGCACGCAGATCTCGACCGCGCTCGCGCTGCGCGCGCTGGTCGACCTCGAGAACGTGTTGGCGGCGGCGCTCGTCGCCGGCGCGCTGACGATCGACGCCGCGCTGGGCAGCACGCGGCCCTTCGACCCGCGCATCCACGCGGTCGGCGGCCATGCCGCGCAGCGCGCGGTCGCCGCGACGATGCGGAGCCTGCTGGCGGGGAGCGCGATCAACGCCTCGCACGCCAACTGCGGGCGCGTGCAAGATCCGTACTCGTTGCGCTGCATCCCGCAGGTGCTCGGGGCGTGCCTGCGGACGCTGCGCGACGCGGCGGCGATCCTGGTCGACGAGGCGAACGCCGTCAGCGACAACCCGCTGGTGTTCGCCGAGACGAACGAGGTGATCAGCGGCGGGAACTTCCACGCCGAGCCGGTCGCTTTCGCCGCCGACGCGTTGGCCGTCGCGATCGCCGAGATCGGCAACCTCTCGGAGCGCCGGACGGCGTTGTTGGTCGATCCGACCTTCAGCCAGCTGCCGCCGTTCCTGGCCGCCGATCCGGGCCTGGAGTCGGGCTACATGATCGCGCAGGTCACGGCCGCGGCGCTGGCCTCGGAGAACAAGCTGCTCGCGCATCCGGCCAGCGTCGACACGATCCCGACCTCGGCCGGTCAGGAAGACCACGTCTCGATGGCGACCCACGCGGCGCGGCGGCTCGACGCGATGCTCGACAACGCCGCGGCGATCGTCGCGATCGAACTGCTGGCCGCGGCGCGCGGGATCGCCTTCCGCCGCCCCTTGCAAAGCTCGGAGCCGTTGGAACGAGC
>JBEKLD010000250.1:0-2607 GCA_050010375.1 Vulcanimicrobiaceae bacterium | reverse complement strand
CGCAGATCGCGCCGCAGGTCGAGCGCCTGCACCTCTTTCAGCGCACGCCGGCCTGGGTGCTGCCCAAGCTCGACTTCGCGTTCACGCCGTTGCAGTTGGCGCGCTTCCGGCGTTCGCGCACGGCGATGTGGCTGCTGCGCCAGCGCATCTATTGGCGCAACGAGCTGCTCGGGGCGGGGTTCGTCCTCGAGCGCGGCTTGTTGCGGCGGGCCGAACGGATCGCCTTGCGCCATCTCGAGCAGCAGGTTCGCGATCCGGCGCTGCGGGCGAAGTTGACGCCGCACTACCGGATGGGCTGCAAGCGGATCCTGCTCGCCAACGACTTCTATCCGGTCCTCGAGCGTCCGAACGTCGAGCTGGTCACCGACGGGATCGCCGAGGTGCGCGAGCACAGCATCGTCAGCCAGGACGGCACGGAGCGGCCGATCGACGCGCTGATCTACGGCACCGGCTTCGAAGCGACGGCGCCGATCGCGCCGACCGTCATCCGCGGCGTCGGCGGGTTGTCGCTCGACGAGGCGTGGCGCGACGGACTCTCGGCCTACCTCGGGACGACGGTCGCCGGCTTCCCGAACTTGTTCCTGCTCTCCGGCCCGAACACCGGACTCGGCCACACCTCGGTCGTGTTCATGATCGAAGCGCAGGTGCACTACGTGTTGGCGTGCCTGCGCGCGCTGCGCCGGCATGGCGGCGGCGCGGTCGCGGTTCGAGCCGACGCCCAAACGCATTTCAACGACTGGGTGCAGCGCCGCATGCGGCGCACCGTGTGGGCCAGCGGCTGCCGCAGCTGGTACCTCGATGCGCGCGGGAAGAACGTTACCCTGTGGCCGAGCTTCACCTGGGACTACTGGCTGCGCACGCGCCGCGTGCACGAGCGCGACTACGCCTTCACCCGACCGTGAAACTCGCACAGCTCACTCCCGAAGCGATCGCGGACGCCGCGGCGCTCATCCGTCCGTACGTTCGGCTGACGCCGGTCGTTCAGATCAACGGGGAGGACTTCGGCCTCGCGCCGTTCCCGCTCACGCTCAAGCTCGAACAGCTTCAGCACTCAGGATCGTTCAAAGCGCGCGGCGCGTTCATGAACGCCCTGAACAACGTCATCCCCGCAGCCGGCATCGTCGCCGCATCCGGCGGGAACCATGGCGCCGCCGTCGCGTACGCGGCGATGCGTCTGGGGGTCCGCAGCCACATCTTCGTGCCCTCGATCTCCTCGCCGGCCAAAGTCGAACGCATCCGCGAGTATGGGGCGGACTTGGTGGTGGGCGGCGAGAGCTATGCCGACGCGCTCGCGGCCAGCGAGGTCTTCGCGCGCGAAAGCGGGGCACTCGTCATCCACGCGTTCGATTCCGAACTCACCATGCTGGGTACCGGAACGATCGCGCTGGAACTCGATCAGCAGATGAGCGGCCTCGACACGGTCGTGGCGGCCGTCGGCGGGGGCGGATTACTCGGCGGCATCGCGGCGTGGTATTCCTCGCGCATCGCGGTGCTCGGGGTCGAACCCGAACTCGCGCCCACCCTGACGGAGGCGCTCGTCGCCGGCCGGCCCGTCGATGCTCAGACCGGCAGCATCGCCGCGGATTCGCTCGCGCCCCGGCGCATTGGTTCAGTGGTCTTTCCGATTCTCCAACGGCACGTCCGCCAGGCGCTGCTCGTCTCGGACGACGACATTCGCGCGGCGCAAGCCGCGTTGTGGGACCGCCTGCGGCTGGTCGTCGAACCGGGCGGAGCCGCGGCCTTCGCAGCATTGCTGGCGCACAAGTACGTTCCGCAGGCCGGCGAACGCGTCGCCGTGGTCCTCAGCGGAGCGAATACGACGATCAGCCGAGCGTGAGCGGGCGGTAGCGGATGCGGTGCGGGCGCGCGGCCTCTTCGCCGAGGCGGGCGCGCTTGTCGGCCTCGTACTCCTGATAGTTGCCCTCGAAGAGATGCACCCGCGACTCGCCTTCGAAGGCCAGGATGTGGGTCGCGATCCGGTCGAGGAACCAGCGGTCGTGGCTGACGACCAGCACCGTGCCGGCGAACTCGCCCAGCGCGTCCTCGAGCGCGCGCAGCGTCTCGACGTCCAGGTCGTTCGAGGGCTCGTCGAGCAGCAGCACGTTGGCGCCCGAGAGCAACGTCTTGGCCAGGTGCAGCCGGCCGCGCTCGCCGCCGGAGAGCGTGCCGACCTTCTTCTGTTGATCGCCGCCCTTGAAGTTGAAGCGACCGAGATAGGCGCGCGAGGGCATCTCGAAGCGCCCGATCTGCAGGATGTCGCGGCCGCCGCTGACGTCGTCGAAGACCGTCTTCTCGTCGTCGAGCGATTCGCGGCTCTGCCCGACGACCGCGAGCTGCACCGTCGGGCCGATGCGAATCGTCCCCGCGTCGGGTTGCTCGGTGCCGGCGATCAGCCGGAAGAGCGTCGTCTTGCCCGCGCCGTTGGGGCCGATGATCCCGACGATCGCGCCGGCCGGGATGGTGAAGGAGACGTCGTCCATCAACAGACGCTCGCCGTAGGCCTTGCGCACGCCCTCGAGCGCGATCACCTGATCGCCCAGCCGCTCGGCGACCGGGATGAAGATCTCTTGCGTCTCGTTGCGCCGCTGGTACTCGTAGCTGGACAGC
>JBEKLD010000249.1:0-2610 GCA_050010375.1 Vulcanimicrobiaceae bacterium | reverse complement strand
GTGACCAAGAACGGGATCCTGCTCGTCGACTATGCCGACACGGTGCGCGTGCGCGAAGGCAAGTCGCGCGCCGACGGGATGGCGGAAGCAGCCGCGACGCGGTTCCGGCCTATCATCATGACCACCGTCGCGATGGTCGCCGGGATGCTCCCGCTGGCGCTCGGCCTCGAGCCCGGCGGCCAGCAACGCGCCTCGCTCGCGATCGTGGTGATCGGCGGCCTGCTCAGTTCGCTCGCGCTCACCCTGTTCGTCGTCCCGATCATGTACAGCTGGATCGCCCCGGCCCGGCTGCGCGAGGAGACCCGCTTCGCCGACGAGGGACCGCCGCGCCAGCCCCAACGCGCGTAGGTGGGAGAAGAAGAAGGCCGGCCGTTCTGATCCTCGGTTAAGGTAACGGTGCGATCATCCGCTGGACGTGACGCACCGAACGCTCTCCCTGCTCGGCGCCGCTGTCGCGGCGTGCACCGCGACGGCCGCCGCCGCCGTTCCGGCGGTCTCGCCGCCGTTCGCGCTCATCCCGGCCCGCGCGGGGACGACCGCGATCTACGGCTATCAGCTCGACGCGAACGGACCGCGTGGGTCGCAGAGTCTGCGCGGCGTCGTCGTGATCACGCGACTGGCGAACGGCCGCGCCGTCGTCACCCTCGCGCCCGACGTCGGCAACGCCTCGGCGGTCGCGGCCGCGATCGCGCCCGACGGCACGCTGCACGCGGCGCCCCCCTCGTCGAGCGACGTCCCGAGCGAGAGCTTCGGGCGCGGGCTCCCGGCGACGATCCCACCCGGCTTGCGCGCCCTGGTGGCGCTGCTGGTGACGCCCCCGGCCGGCACCACCTGGCCGCTCGCCGTCGAGGCCGGTGACGCGGCCGCCCCGGCGACCCTCTCGCTGACCGCGTCGACGCGGGGCGCCTCAAACGAGGCGGACCGAACCTACGCCGCCGATGGGACCGGGACGGTCGAGGTCGCACAGCCGCCGGCCCCGCGCGAGCGCGGTGGCTTCGGTCGCGGTGGCGGTGGTGGGGGCGGCGGTGGAGGCGGGTTCGGTTTCCCCGGGGGCGGCGGAGGCGGACGTCGTGGCGGTGGTGAGGGCGGTCCACAACGCGTCGCGGCGACCGTCGCGCTGCACGTGGAGGCCTCGTTCCGCGCAGCGACGTTCCTCGGCGCGCGCGGCTCCGAGACGACGACCCCCCAGCAAGGCGACACGACCGCGACGACGGCGACCTGGTCACTCTGGCCCTACTGAAAGAGCCCGTAGCGGCGCCGCCGGCGGAAGGGGTGCTAAGCTAGCGCTGGAAGGCTGCCCGAGTGGCTCGGCTCGCGCCTCGGGAGAGACGCTGCGCGTTTCGTCGCGCGCTCTCCATCACGCTCGCGCTGTGTGCTGCGTTGCTTGCCGGTTGCGGCGGCGGCGCTCGTTCGAGCCTGCCCGCCGCCGCCGGGTCGGTCGGGCCGATGCAAAGCGCCAAGGGGCAAGCGACGTTCCGCATCGCGGTCCCCAGGCAAGCCACGACGGCCAAGACGCGCGCGCCGCGCTACGTCTCACCGGCCACCACCCAGTTGCTGGTGAGCCTCGAACAGGGTGATGCGGAGGTACCCGGGTATCCCGTGACCGTCGCGCTCAGTCCGACCGCGGCCGGTTGCACGAGCACGCTGGCGACGACCTACTGCCAGCTCACCCTCGCACTGACGCCGGGGGATTACACGGCCTTGCTGACGGCCGAGGATGCGAGCGGGACGCCGCTCTCGAGCGCGCAGGGCATCCCTTTCACGGTGACCGCCGAGACGAACAACGTGATCGCGATCGTCCTCTCGGGGATCCCGCACGCGCTGCAGGTCGCCGCCGGCGCGCGGGCGATGCACGAATCGGGAGCGTACGCGTTCACTCTCTACGGCTCGGCGGCGCAGCCGGTGATCGTCACCGCACTCGATGCCGACGGCAACACGATCGTCGGTCCCGGCTCACCGACCTACAGCGCGACCCTGGTCACCGGCAGCGGCTGGAGCGCCACCGCGCCGGCGAGCACGACCCCCAACACGATCGCGATCACCCCGCCCGGGACCAACGGGTCTAGCGCAACGTTCTCCATCACTGCGACCTATAGCGATACGACCTGCTCGCAGACCGGTGCCGTCTGCAGCGCCGAGTTCACCGTGAAGAACGACCTCCAATCGCTCTTCGTGGCGAACCAGACCGGCAACGCGGTGGCCGAGTACGCGCCGCCGTACACCGGCGCAGCCACGGCGACGATCGCCAGCGTGAGTGCACCGTACGGCATGGTGCTCGACAAGCTCGGGAACCTCTTCGTACTCAACGCCGGCTCCAACACGGTGACGGAGTACGCGCCGCCGTATACGGGGGCCGCGGCGACGACGATCACCATCGGCGTGGCTGCGCCGCGCGGCCTGACGCTCGACGGTTACGGGGACCTCTTCGTGGCGAACGCCTACGATGGTGAAGACATCTACGGCAACACGGTGACGGAGATCGTGCCACCCTACACCAGCGTACCGACGGTGACGATGAGCGTCAGCCAGCTCGAGAACCAGGCGCTGCAGACCGTCGTGCTCGACGCGTCCGGAGATCTCTTCGTCACCAGCCAGAGCTCGGTGATGGAG
>JBEKLD010000248.1:0-2618 GCA_050010375.1 Vulcanimicrobiaceae bacterium | reverse complement strand
GCCGAAGCGTCGACCGGCGAGGTCACCTATCTGCCGCTCGCGACGGTGCCGTTGCAGGATGGCCGGCTCGCCGCCGCCGAGTTGGCGCGCGCGGTCGCGCAAGGACACGTCGGCGCGATGATCGGGACCTGGATCGCCGGCGTCGGCCGCGATCTCGACGATCCCGATCTCGAGCCGTTCTGGGCGCAAGCGGCGGCTCTCGAGGTGCCGGTACTCGTGCATCCGGTGTTCGCCGGTGGCGGCGACGACGCGCGTATCCACGACCACGGGTTGGCCAACGCCGTCGCCAGGCCGAACGAGACGGCGCTCGCGCTGAGCCGGCTGCTCTACGCCGGCGTTCCGCAACGCTATCCCGCGCTCAAGCTCGTCGTCGCGCACGGCGGCGGCGCGCTGCCGGCGTTGGTCGGGCGCCTGGCGCGCAACTACGAGGTCCTGCGGGCGGCCGGCGAGACGGTCGCCAACCCGCGCGAGGGTTTTCGGCGGCTCTACTTCGACAGCGTCGTCTTCGACCACGACACCTTGCGCGCGCTGCTCAGCGTCGCCCGGCACGACGGCGTGATGCTCGGTTCGGACGATCCGTTCCCGATCGGCGATCCGGCGCCGCGCGCGGTGATCGAAGCGCCCGAGCTCGAGCTGAGCGCCGCCGAGCGCCGGCGACTGCTGGCCGGAAACGCCTGCATCGCCTTTCCTCGCGTCGCCGCCTGCTGCGCCCAGCCAATCTAGGAGGTTCGTATGATCTTGCGTTTCGCGTGCGCCACCCTCGCCGCGACGGCGACCTTCGCGCTCGCCACCGCGTCGGCGCTGCAAGCCGATCCGCCGACGATCACCTTCGGGAGCGCGGTCTCGCTGACCGGGACGTTCGCGCGCGAAGGACAGCTCACCAAGGAAGGCTACGACCTGTGGGAGTCCTACGTGAACGATCACGGTGGGCTGAAGGTCGGCGGGACGACCTATCGCGTCGCGATCAAGTACTACGACGACGAGTCGTTGCCGGAGAACGCCGCGCAGCTTGCGGCGCGCCTGATCGACCAGGACCACGTGAACTTCCTGCTCGGCCCCTACGGCACCGGGACGACCTTCACCGTCGCGCAGATCGCCGAGCGCAAGAAGATCCCGATGGTGCAAGGCAACGGGGCCGCCGAGCGGCTGTTCACGGCGGGCTTCACCTACTCGTTCGCCGTGCTGACGCCCGGCAAACAATATCTGACCGGGATCATCGACTTGGTGCTCGCACAGCGGCCGGCACCGAAGACCGTCGCGGTCGCCTACGCCAGCGACGCGTTCTCCGAGGACGTCGCCTCGAGCGCCGTCGACTACGCGCAGGCGCACGGCTTGCACGTCGTCTACGACAACAAGTATCCGCTGGGCGCGACCGACGTCTCCTCGATCGTCTCGGCGATCAAGGCGGCGAACCCCGACCTCATCCTCAATGCCGGGCACGCCGAGGACGCGCTGCTGATCGACAAGACGCTGCACGAGCAGAACGTCGAGGCGAAGGCCTACGGCTTCTCGGTCGGTCCCGACACGCCCGACTTCGTCAACTCGCTCGGCCCGGACGCGAACGACGTCTTCGGCGGCTCGCAGTGGTCGATCTCGGTGAAGTACCGCGGCGTCCCCGGCTTCTACCAGACGCCGGCCGAGTACAGCGCCGCCTTCGAGCGGGTCTATCACCGGCCGGCCGACTATCACAACGCCGACGGCACGGCGGCCTGTCTGGCCTTCCAATACGCGCTCGAGAAAGCCGGCACGCTCGATCCGCAGAAGGTCCGCGACACGCTGGCGAGCCTGGACGTCATGACCTTCTACGGCCCGATCATCTTCGACAAGCGCGGCGTCAACATGACGAAACCCATGCTCGTCCAGCAGATCCAGAACGGCCACCTGGTCACCGTCTGGCCGACCTCGATCGCGAACGCGAAAGCGATCTACCCGGCCCCGCCCTGGGGACACCGCTGATGAGTCGTGTCCGCGTTCTGGTCGGCACGCGCAAGGGCGCATTCATCCTGACCGCCGACGGTAAGCGCGAGCAGTGGAAGGTCGACGGGCCGCACTTCCCCGGGTGGGAAATCTATCACGTCAAAGGATCGCCGGCCGACCCGAACCGGCTCTACGCGTCGCAGAGCAGCAGTTGGTTCGGGCAAGTCATACAGCGTTCCGACGACGGCGGCGCGACCTGGGCAGCGGTCGGAAACGAGTTCGCGTACGACGGCGTTCCCGGCACGCACCAATGGTACGACGGGACACCGCACCCGTGGGAGTTCGCGCGCGTCTGGCACCTCGAGCCGTCGCCGAGCGATCCGGACGCGGTCTTCGCCGGAGTTGAAGACGCGGCGTTGTTCCATTCGACCGACGGCGGCGCGAGCTGGTCGGAGCTCTCGGGATTGCGCGGCCACGGGTCGGGGCCGTCGTGGCAACCCGGCGCCGGCGGGATGTGTCTGCACACGATCCTGCACGACCCGACCGATGCTGGGCGGATGTACGTCGCGATCTCGGCCGCCGGCGCGTTCCGGACCGACGACGGCGGCACGACGTGGCGACCGATCAACCAGGGCCTCCGCTCGGAACAGCTTCCGAACCCGACGGCCGAGGTCGGCCACTGCGTGCATCGCATCGCGATG
>JBEKLD010000247.1:0-2627 GCA_050010375.1 Vulcanimicrobiaceae bacterium | reverse complement strand
GACGCGTCGATGAACGTCGCCCCCTCGGCGGTCACGCTGGCCACGTCGTCCGGCAGCCCCAGGTCCAGCGCGCGCGCCGGCTCGCTCGCCCCGCGCAGCGCCTCCACCGCGACGTCGCGGAACGCCGCCAGCTTCGTCTCGTCGCCGAGCACGAGGCTCACCTTCTGCAGCCGCGAGCCGCCAAGCGCCAGCCGCCAGCGCAGGGCCGACACCATCGCGTTCGCGCACGTCTCGATGCTCACGTGCGCGGCCCCGGTTCCGAGCGCGGGAAACGCCAGCGTTCGCAGCCCCAGCCGGTCCGCCGCCGACAGCGCCCGCTCGGTTGCTCGGCCGACGCATGACGTCCCGCTCCAGGCGCTCACCGCGTGGAGCACGTGGTCTGCCTTCAGCGAGCCGGCCTGCGTCGGCACGCACTCCCCGAGGGCCCGGTGGCCGTCCTTCATGGCCTCCGCCTCGATCGCGTCGCCGCCCCGGCGGCGCAGCGCGTCGCCCACCCCGGTGCGCATCGTCATCTCGTAGTTCGCGCTCGAGACGATGCCGTCCACCTCTTCGTCCGCGATGTCGCCCGCGCGAAGCGTGATCTCGCAGTCGAGGAAGCGGAAGTGGTTCTTGCCGAGCACGGCGAGCGCGTCGTGCTCGCGCCAGGGCCGCAGTGCGGCGCAGAGGGTGGCGAAGTGCGAGGCCGGCTCGCAGAGATCGGGGGGCCGGTCCTCCTTCCGCTTCGCGAGCATCCCGCGCAAGAGATGCTGGAAGTAGGCCTCCGCCGGGGAGCGAGGCTGCGGGAACGCGGGCGCGACCAGCTCGTCGGTCGCCGCCGCCACGTCGCGGAAGGGGGCCCGCCCGTAGCGCAGGTCGAACGCCGTCGCCCCGGCGCCGTACGCGTCCGTCGTCCGGTCCGCGGGCTCCCCGCGCAGCTGCTCGGGCGCCATGAACTTCAGCGTCCCGCTGATCGCCGTCGTCGGCCGGTCCTCGTTCGCCACCGCGATGGCCGCTGCCGGCGCGGCCGAGGAGACCGACCCAGCGCGACGGTTGATTCAACGGGTTCGATCGAATGCCCGCGATCCGGTCGGCACGGTCATCGGTCGGCCAGGCGAACGCAAGCCTCTCATCCTCGACGGGGAATGGCTTTACGCGGAGCGGATGCGCGCACTCGAGGATCGCTTTTGCGCGCGCGTTCGGGACCGCATGAGTCGCGGCGCCGAGGGCTGCGATGCCCGTGCCGTCGGTCGCGCGATCAAAGCCGTGGGGGGCGAAACCATGACGGTGGAGCAAAAGTCGGCGGTCCGCCAAGCGCTTCGATCGCCGTTGACCTTGATCACCGGAGGTCCGGGAACCGGAAAGACGACCGCTGTGGTAGCCGTCGTCCGCGCCGTCGCTTGGCTGGGGGTTCCGCCGCTCGATGCGGTCGCGATCGCTGCGCCCACGGGCAAGGCGGCGCAGAGGCTCTCGGACGCGATCGCGACGGGTCTGGCGGCAGCCGCTCCCTACGACATCTCCGAATCCGCGCTGCGCGGGATCATGCCCTCGGCGCTCACGCTTCATCGCCTGCTCGGCTGGTCCCCGCAGACCGGTCGCTTTGCTCGCCACGAGAACGATCCGCTGCCGCACAAGCTCATCCTCGTCGATGAGGCGTCGATGATCGATCTGGCGATGATGGACCGGCTGGTCCGCGCGCTCCAGCACGATGCTCGACTCGTCCTGCTGGGCGACGCGGACCAACTCCCGTCTGTCGAAGCCGGCGCCGTCTTCCGCGATCTCTGCGCGGCGCTGAAGGCTGTGCGGCTGACGGTCAACTTGCGCGTCGGCCGTGACCCGATCGCCCGCCGGATTGTGACGGCAGCGAATGCCGTGAACGCGGGGGTTCTCGACGCACCGTTCACGGCTGCCGTGGCCACGCGACGGTCGGTCGCGGATCTGGAGTTCGAAGGCGTCGAGCACCTGGATGCGTCGTGGACGCAGATCGGCGAATAGTGGCTCGATCGTTGGTGGACGATTCGAATGACGGATCCGGCCTTCCGGCGGTTGTCGTCGCGCACGTACCGCGTGAAGGACGGGGCCTTCAGCGCCGATGACGCCGCCGACTTGAAGGCCCTTTTCGCGCATTACGCCCGCGCACGTATCCTGTGCGTGACCCGGGTTATGGGCTTCGACACCAGTGCCGAAGCCATCAACGCGCGCTTGCTCATGCGCCTTCGCGGCGCCCCGGGCCATGCCACGCGGGCGCGATGGCGGCGTGCGCGCGAGTTCGCGCCGGGCGCTCCGTGCATCGCGGAGCGAAACGATTATGCGCGAGGACTTTTCAACGGAGATCAGGGCGTGGTCGTTCGGGCGGAAGGCGCCGATGCCAAGGGTCCGTGCTTGATGGCTGCGTTCGCGCGCGGGTCGCGATTCGAAGCGCAGGCGCTCGAGGCGGGCGGCGATCTCGCGCCGGCGTTCGCGATGACCGTTCACAAAGCGCAGGGGTCGGAGTTCGACGATGTCGCGCTGGTGCTACCGGACGTCGATGTGCCCCTGCTCACGCGCGAGCTCGTCTACACGGCCATGACGCGCGCGCGGCGGTCCGTCCTCGTCGTCGGTTCTGCGCACCTGCTCGCCCGTGCGGTTCAGAGAACGGCCTCGCGCTATAC
>JBEKLD010000246.1:0-2633 GCA_050010375.1 Vulcanimicrobiaceae bacterium | reverse complement strand
CGCGCTGGACGATCCGGTGCGCGGCGAGATCGCCTTCGTCGTCGAGGGCGGCGCGGCGCCGGCGAGCGACGCGCCTCCCGCCGGCGACCTCGCGGCCGCGATCGACGCGGGGCTGGCCGATGGATTGACGACCTCGGCGCTGGCCAAGCGGCTCGCCGAGGCCGGGCACGGCGAGCGGCGCCACCTCTACGCGCGCATCTCGGACCGCCGCGCCGAGCGGGCCGAAGGCTGAACGAGCCGAAGGGCGGGCAGGTGTCCGAGCGCGGCTTCTACGTCACCACCCCGATCTATTACATCAGCGGGACGCCGCACATCGGGCACGCCTACACCTCGATCGCGGCGGACATCCTGGTGCGCACGGCGCGCGCGCACGGGCCGGCACGCGCGCTGACCGGGACCGACGAGCACGGCCAGAAGGTCGCCAGCGCCGCGGCCGAGGCCGGCGAGACGCCGCTGCAGTTCGTCGACGCGCTCGTGCCGCGCTGGCGCGAGCTGTTGGCCGCCTACGAGACGAGCTTCGACGACTTCATCCGCACGACCGAACCACGCCACGCGCACACCTGCCTCGCGCTGTTCGAGCGGATGCGCGAAGCGGGCGACGTCTACCAAGGCGTCTACGAAGGCTGGTACTGCACCAACGACGAGACCTTTTGGCCCGAGGCGAAGCTGATCGACGGCCGCTGTCCCAATCCCGAGTGCCGGCGCCCGGTGCAGTGGCTCTCCGAGCAGAACTGGTTCTTCCGCCTCTCGGCCTACCGCGACCGGCTGCTGGCGCACTTCCGCGCCAACCCCGACTTCCTGCGTCCGCCCTCACGCGCCAACGAGATGATCGCGCTGCTCGAGGAAGGGCTCGAAGATCTCTCGATCTCGCGCTCGTCGTTCGATTGGGGGATCCCGTTGCCGGGCGGCGGCGTGCTCTACGTCTGGTTCGACGCGCTGATCAACTACATCAGCGCCTTGGGCTGGCCCGAGGATCCCGACGGCTTGTTCGCGCGCTTTTGGCCGGGGCTGCACTTGATCGGCAAGGAGATCGCGCGCTTCCACACGCTGATCTGGCCGGCGATGCTGTGGTCGGCGGGGCTCGAGGCGCCGGCGCGCGTCTTCGCGCACGGCTGGATCTTGAGCGAAGGCGAGAAGATGTCGAAGTCGGTCGGCAACGTGATCGAACCGTTCGCCCTGGTGCGCGACTTCGGTGCCGACGCGGTGCGCTATTTCCTGTTTCGCGAAGCGCCGTTTGGCAGCGACTTCTCGATCACGGTCGAGAAGCTGCGCCAGCGCCACACCAGCGACTTGGGCAACGATTTGGGCAATCTGCTGCGCCGGTCGCTGGCGATGCTGGCGCGCTACCGCGACGGTCTCGTCCCCGCGCCGCCCGACGCGAGCGAGATCGGCGAACGCTTCGCCGACCTGCCGATCCTGGTGCGCGATCACGTCGCCGCGCTGCGCTTTCGGGAGGCGCTCGACGAGATCTGGAATCTGGTCGGCACGCTCAACCGCGCGATCGAGGAGCGCAAGCCGTGGGAACTCTACAAGGCCGGCCGCGGTGACGAGCTCGACGCGCTGCTCTACGACTTGTGCGAGGGGCTGCGCTGGTTGAGCTTGCTGCTGTTCCCGTTCATGCCGTCCAAGGCGAGCGAGATGTGGCGCCAGCTCGGCCTAGCCGGGACGCCGGAGCGTCGCTGGGCCGACGAGCTGCAGTGGGGCCGGCTGGCGGCGCAGACGCAGACCGATCCCGGCGAACCGCTCTTCCCACGCCTCGAACCACCCGCCGCGTAGCCAAACCCATCACGGCGGACGGCCGTAAGTCTCGACGGTGCCGTTGGCCTTCTCGCGCGCGATCACCGCTTCGCACTTCTCCCGGTAGAAGGCGCAGACCGCGCGCGAGAGCGGGAACGGATCGGGCAGCGTGAAGCCCTCCGGGGGCGCCTGCACGGGGAAGCGGTGCGTTCGGCCGTCGCGAATGAACGGATCGTTGCGGGGCAGGAAGCGGTACTGCCACGGAATGTTGACCGTCTCGACATAGCTGTCGCTGTAGACGATGCGGCAGCTGAGATAGTAGTAGACGTAGCCGCCCTTGCGCTGCGGATCGCCGAGCGGATCGCAGTAGCCATCGAGAGAGAGCACCTGGTCGGGCGTCCCGTCGAGGATCGGATCGTAGCGCTTCATCGTCTGCAGCCCGGCCGGCGACGCCGTCGGCGGGCCTTGCGCGACCGCGTGCTGCGCCTGTGCGATCGTCTGGCTGAACTGTTCGTTGAGCGTGGCGATCTGCTGCGGGTCGAGGGCGCTGGGCGCGCGGTGACCCGGCGCGTGTGGGCGCGCCAGCTCGACGTGGCGCGCGATCACCGGCGGTGCGGTCCGCGCATGCACCGCCGGCGCGGCGGCCGGTGCCGCCGGTCGCACGACGACGTGATGCGGCGCGCCCTGTGGCGCGGGTCGGTGGCCGATCACGAACCGCGGCGTCGGCGTGGGGACCGGCGTCGGCCGCGGCGTCGGGACCGGCGTCGGCGTGGGGAGCAGCTTCTCGATCTCGATCCGCTGCGTGTTCGCCGCGATGTCGCGGCCGTCGGGGATCTTGTGCTTGAACGTCCGGACGATCGCCCACCAGAGCGAGCCCCCGAACAGGTGGATCACGA
>JBEKLD010000245.1:0-2683 GCA_050010375.1 Vulcanimicrobiaceae bacterium | reverse complement strand
CGGCCGCGAGCAGCGCCCGCAGCCGCTCGGCCCCGCGGCGCGCGAGCGTGTACTCGATGTGGACGCTCCCGCGTAGGCGCTCGACGTCGGCCTGGGTGTAGGGGCGGGTTCCGCCGGCTTGCCCGCTCTGGTGGCCGTTCGACGGACGGGGGGACTCGGGCACGATCTCTCCTCTGGCGCTGCCAAACTGCGACTTTTGGCTGGGCGGCCGCCGATCGATGGCTGGCCCAGCCGATGTTCGTCAGTATAGCCCGAAAGGACCATCCGTCAATCCCCTATGACCGATCCATTCTAGGCGACCGCGTCCTGGGGCATCGTCGGGGCGCTGGCGAGATCGCCCTCGACCGGCCGCGAGAAGGTGATGGCCAGAGCGCTCAGCAGCGCCGCCAGCGCCATCGCGCCGAAGAAGCCGTCGGCGTTGTGGAACGTGTCCTGCAGCACCCCGCCGATGTACGGGCCGAGGATCGCGCCGATCCGCCCGATGCCCAGCTCCATCCCGACGCCGGTCGCGCGCAGCTCGGTCGGGTAGGCGACGGCGGTGAAGTTGTTGAGGATGAACTGGCCGCCGATGACGAAGAAGCCCGCCGCAGCGATGAACACGAAGTTCGTCAGGTGGCCGTTGACCAGCGCGAGCAGCAGCACCGCGACGCCGCCGAGCAGCCACCAGATCGCGAGCGGGCCTTTGCGACCGCCGCGCCGGTCGGCGATCGCACCGCAGGCGAACGCGCCGAACAGCGACATGATCTGGATCAGCGCCCCATAGCCGAAGCTGGTCGCGAAGCTCTCACCGCGGGCGGCCATGACCGTCGGCAGCCAGCCGCTCAGGCCGTAGATGTCGAACAGGATCAGGAAGGCGCAGACCCAGATGAGGATCGTGTTGCGCCGATAGGCCGGCGCTAACAGTGCCAGCGGTGAGCCGGCTCCGGCGACGACGTGCGGCAGCGTGAACGTCGCGTCGCGGTAGAACGCGGCACGTTCGGGCCGAATGCGCGAGAGCAGCTTGGTGAGCTCGGCGAAACGCGCGCGCAGCGCGAGGTAGCGCGGCGACTCGGGCAGCACGAACTGCGCGACGACGGTGAGGATCAGCGAGAGCGAGGCGAACCAAAATAGCGCGTGCCAGCCGAAGCTCGGGGTGAGGAAGATGCCGACCAGCGCGGCGACGATCGCGCCGACGACCCAGCCGGCCGCGGCGCCCCACACGACGAAGGCGTTCCGGCCGCGCGCCGGCGCGAACTCGGTGACGTACGTCGTCGCCAGCGGGAGCAGCGTCCCCAGGCCCAGGCCGGTGAGGAAGCGCAGCGCCAGAAACGTGCGGTCGTCGTTGGCGAACAGTGCGGTAGCCAGGGAGAACACGCCGGCGATCCACAGCCCGCCGAGCAACGTCGGGCGCCGGCCGACCCGGTCGGCGATCTCGCCGTGGACGAGCGCACCGACCATGAAGCCGACGAGGCCGGCGGAGACGAGCCAGCCCGCCTGCGTCTTCGAGAGATCCCAGACGTCCGGCCGCGCGACGTACTTGATGACGTAGGCCGGCACGAACGTGTCGTAGCCGTCGAAGGCGACGGTCAGCCCGATCAGCAGGATGATCAGGCGATGGAAGAGGCCGAAGCGCGAGCCCTCGATCTCCTTGGCGGCGGACAGGGTCATCGACGGCACCTCTCTTTGGCGAGCGGAGTGCGGGCGGTCATTCCGCCTTCGGGACGCTGAAGCCGCCCCACTTCTCGAGCAGGAGGAGCACCGCGGTGTAGTCGGCCTGTGCTCCCAACTCGTGCTTCGCGAGCTCCCATTGGTTCTCGGCCTGGGCCAAGAGCGGCATCGGGAGGTCGAAGCCGCGCGCGATCTCGGCGGCGATGTGGAGGTCTTTGGCCAGCAGCCCGAGGCTGAAACCGTAGTCGAAGGTGCGCGGCAGCATCGCCAGCGGGAGCTTGACCTGCACCGCGTGCGAACTCGCCGTCCCCTTCGACCAGACCTCGACCATCGTCTTCGGATCGAGGCCGGCGCGCGCCCCGACCAAGAGTGCCTCGGCCGAGGCCCACAGCGCGACCGACGAGAGGTAGTTGTTGAGTGCCTTCATCGTGTGGCCGGCGCCGATCTCGCCGACCCGCTGCACCGTCTTGCACATCGTTTCCAGCACGGGTGTGTATCGTGCGACGACGTCGGCCGCGCCACCGACCATCGTGATCAGCTCGCCGGTCTTCGCGCGCGGGACGCCGCCGCTGACGGGCGCGTCGAGCATCGCGACGCCGCGCTCGGCGAGCTGCGCCGCCGTCGCCAGCGTACCGGCCGGACGCGCGCTGGACATGTCGATCGCGACCCGCCGATCGCGCTCGAGCGCGCCGCCGGGGCCGAGCAGCGCTTCGCGGACGTGCGTGTCGGTCGGGAGCATCGTGACGACGACGTCGCCCGGCAGCGCGCCGCCGCTGGTGCCGCAGGGAACGCCGCGCTCGCGAAATGGCGCTAGCGCGGCGTCGCTCGTGTCCGCGACGGCGAGCGGGTAGCCCGCCTCGAGCAGCCGCATGGCCATCGGGCGCCCCATGTTTCCGACACCGATGAACAGGACCGACGGGAGTCTCGACAGAGGCATCCGGCAGCCGTTCGTCAGTCCTTGGCGATGTACTCCATCACCGTCACCGTCGCCACGCGCACGTCGTTGACGTAGAGGACGTGCGAGACGCCGTGGCAG
>JBEKLD010000244.1:0-2739 GCA_050010375.1 Vulcanimicrobiaceae bacterium | reverse complement strand
GCCGCTGCAACGTGTAGGCGAGGAAGTTCTTGACCGCGGCGGGCCGCGCGTCGTAGCCCGAAAAGCTCTGCGCGGGGTCGCGCAACGCGCCGAACTTCACGCTGATGACGGTGCTCTCGCGCTTGCGCCCACGCAACGCCTCGCCGATCAGCATCTCGTTGTGGCCCATGCCGTAGAAGTCGCCGGTATCGAGCAGTGTGATCCCGGCGTCGAGCGCCGCGTGGATCGTCGCGATGCTCTCGGCCCGGTCGGCCGGACCGTACATCCCGGACATCCCCATGGCGCCGAGCCCCAGCACCGAAACGAGCGGCCCATTCGCACCCAGCGGTCGATAATCCATCGAGCGCGGCTTCGACGCGCCGTGCGGTTTCGCTGCTAGCGCCGCCGGGGAAACAGGTTGCGCGCTAGCGACCTTTTCGGCTCTTAGCGCCCATCGAACGCGCCGGAGGCCTTCCGGCGTTACTGTACCGCAGACCGTGCCTTTCGGCATCGGCGAGGGCAGCAAAGAGATCGTCGGCGTCGACAAATTCGGAGTCGGGTTCGTTGGAGCGGCGGATGAGCTCGTCGTCGTCGACCGGTCCGGTGTCGAGCCCTCTCTCGATAAAGAGGCGCGCGACGGAAATCCCGAGCGTGGCTGCGAGCCGATCGAGCGTCCCGACGCCGACATCGCCGGCGCCGTTTTCGATCCGCGAGATTGTCGGGCGTGCGACGCCCGAGCGCTCTCCGACCTCTGCCTGCGAGAGGCGCGCGCGGGCACGCTCGAAGAGCAGATTCTCGCCGATCGTTTGGAGGATGTTCGGGCGGACGGAGGACGACGGATTGGCGGCCATGACGGATCACTCCAGAAGTGCAGCCTGAATTGTAGCATATATGATGCAATTCGACCAGCCGGCAGCGACTGGGTCTGCATATCTGTCCCTCGAACCCGTGTTCGAGGAAAGGCACCATGCTGGGCGATTTTCATCCGTTGGTCGGCGAGTGGTTCGCGGAGCGCTTCGGCGAGCCGACCGAGCCGCAGGTGCACGGTTGGCCGCTGATCCGGGCGGGCGAGGACGTGCTGATCTCGGCGCCGACCGGCTCCGGCAAGACGCTGGCCGCCTTCACCTTGTGCCTGGACGAACTCGTCCGGGCCGCCGCCGACGGCACGTTGCCCGATGAGGTCGTCGCCGTCTACGTCTCGCCCTTGAAGGCGCTGACCAACGACGTGCGAGTGAACCTCGAGAACCCGCTGGCCGAGCTGCAGGCGCGCGGCGTCGAGCGCGGGTTGCCGCTGAGCGCGATCCGGACCGCGGTCCGCACCGGCGACACGCAGACCGTCGAGCGCGCGCGGATGCTGCGTAAGCCGCCGCACATCCTCGTCACGACGCCCGAGTCGCTGTTCATCCTGATGACGGCCGAGAAGTCGCGCGCCGTCCTACGCAACGTGCGCACGATCATCGTCGACGAGATCCACGCGCTGGCCGCCGACAAGCGCGGCTCGCACCTCGCGCTGACGCTGGCGCGGCTCGATGCGCTGGTCGCCGCCGAGGGTGGAAAGAAGCCGCAGCGGATCGGCCTGTCGGCGACGGTGAAGCCGCTCGAGGAGGTCGGGCGCTTCTTGAGTCCGACGGCGCGGATCGTGAACGTCGGCGACCGGCGCCCGATGACACTGCACGTCGACGTCCCGCAGAGCGACGAGCTCGGTTCGGTCGCCAGCGGCGAGATGTGGGCCGAATTCTACGACACGCTGGCCGAGCGGATTGGCGAGCACCGCACGACGCTGATCTTCGTCTCGACGCGGCGCATGAGCGAGCGGGTCGCCTTCGCGCTGACCGAGCGGCTCGGTCCGGGCGTCGTGCTGCCGCACCACGGCAGCCTCTCGCGCGAGAAGCGCTTCGAGGCCGAACAGAAGCTGAAGGCCGGCGAGCTGCGGGCGGTCGTCGCGACCGCTTCGCTGGAGTTGGGGATCGACGTCGGCGCGATCGACCTGGTCGTGCAGCTCGGCTCGCCGCGCGCGATCGCGACCGCCCTGCAGCGCATCGGCCGCTCCGGTCACTGGATCGGCGCGCGCCCTGAAGGACGGCTGGTCGCGACGACGCGCGACGAGCTGCTGGAATGCGCCGCGCTGGTGCGCGCGATGCGGACCGGCGCGATGGACGCGCTGACGATCCCGGCGGCACCGCTCGACATTCTGGCACAGCAGCTCGTCGCGGCCTGCGCCGCCGAGGATTGGGACGTCGAGACGCTCTTCGCCCTGGTCCGCGATGCCTATCCGTACCGCGCGCTGGAACGCCGGGCGTTCGATGAGGTCGTCGCGATGCTCGCCGACGGCGTCGCGACCTCGCGTGGGCGCAGCGGGACCTACCTGCACTACGACCGCGTCAACGGACGGCTGCGCGGACGGCGCGGCGCGCGCATCGCCGCGATCACCTCCGGCGGCGCGATCCCCGAGACGGCCAACTTCAACGTCGTCGCCGAACCCGAGGGTCAGATCGTCGGGACGCTCGACGAGGATTTCGCCGTCGAGAGCATGGCCGGCGACATCTTCTTGCTCGGCACGACCTCCTGGCAGATCCGGCGCGTCGAGTCGGGCGTGGTGCGGGTCGTCGACGCTCACGGTGCGCCACCGTCGATCCCGTTCTGGAACGGTGAGGGGCGTGGCCGCACGATCGAGCTCTCGCACGAAGTCTCGCAGGTACGCCGCGCGATCGACGAGCGCAACGACGCCGACGCGGTCGCCTGGCTGGAGACGGAATGCGC
>JBEKLD010000243.1:0-2741 GCA_050010375.1 Vulcanimicrobiaceae bacterium | reverse complement strand
CCGTTCCGCGGCCGTTGGTGATGGTACCACCGTGAAGAAGCTCGTCCGCCCTCTCCTGGCCGGCGCCGGCGTCACCGCCGGGGTCGCCGCCGCGAACCGCGCGCTCAGCCACGCGCCGCTCCCGACCAACGCGCTCGGCGGGACCCGGCTCCCCTGGACGTGGCGCGGTCACGAGATCTTCATGACGCAGGACGGGGCCGGGCCGTTGGTCGTGCTCGTGCACGGCGTCTACGCCGGGGCGTCCTCGTACGAGTTCCGGCGGCTCTTCCCGCTGCTGGCGCAGCGCTACCGAGTGGTCGCGTTCGACCTGCTCGGCTGCGGGCTCTCGGACAAGCCGCGGCTGGCCTACGACACCGACCTGTTCGTCGACCAGATCGCCGACGCGCTCGCCGTCCTCGACAGCGGCCCGGCGGCCCTCGTCGGCTCCTCGCTCGGCGCCGCCTTCGCGATTCGTGCCGCTGTCCGCGCCGCCGAGCGCATCGAGCGGCTCGCCGTCATCTGCCCGAGCGGCCTGGCCGGGACGCTCGACCGACCGCCCAGCGGTTCCGGCGCGACGCTCACCACGCTCTTCCGCACGCCGATCCTCGGCGAGGCGATGTTCAACGTGATGGCCTCGAAGACGTCGCTGCGCTCGTTCCTCCAGCACCGCGTCTACGCCGATCCTGCCCAGGTGACCGACGAGGTGGTCGACCACTACTACGCCGTCACGCACCAGCCCGGTGCGCGCTACGTCCCCGCCGCGTTCGTCGGCGGCCGCCTCGACTGCCAGATCGCCCGCGACCTGCCGTTCCTCTCGACGCCGCTGTTGGTGCTGTGGGGCGAACGCGCAAGCGCTCTCGCCCCGCGCTCGAACGCCGACGAGTTCCTGCGCCTCGCCTCGAACGCACGCCTCGTCACCTTCGCAACGAGCGGCCTACTCCCGCACGAAGAGGAGCCGCAGGCGGTCGACGAGGCGTTGGAGACGTTTCTGGATCGGCTACGGAACCTCGTCTAACACTCAGAGGAGCGCCGCGAGTTCTTCGATCTTCATGCGCACATCTCTCAGGATCCTATGCAACGTTCCGATGGGGAGGTCCCGCGAACCATGAACGGGGACGGTCGTTGCGCGGCCGTCGGGATGCCGGATGAGGTGGTGCGAGCCGGCGACGCGCATTTCGACGAAGCCGGCGCGCAGCAACGCCCGCAAAAGACGGCGGCCGCTAAGGCTTGGCGCCTTGCTCATGGCGAACCCATCAGCCGCGTGCGGCGAGGGTTGCGCGCCCAGCCCCCTATGCTGCGGGTACGGTGACCTCGACCGACTCGAAGCGAGCGCTGCCGGCGTCGCTGGGCGGGATGTCCTCGCCGCGGGCACGACGCTCCGCGACGCACAGCGCGATTACTTCGCGCGCCATCGATAACGCCTGCTCGGGCGTCTCGCCCCAGGTATGGGCCTCCGGAAGGGCCGGCACGATGACATTCCACGCCGAGCCATCGGGCTCGGGTTCGAGGACGACCGCGTAGCGCAACTCCACGCTGGCGAGGTTCGCCGGAGATGGGGTCATCCCCGGCACCCATACAGGCCTTTCACGGCGGTGGGGCGTTGCCGTTTTGCCATTGGGTGCCGTATTGGAGGGCGGCGTCGGGGTCGGGTGGGGCGGCGTTGGCGCACGCGCCGGCACCGTCGATGCACTGATACTGCACGTGGATCAGCGTTCCGCCGGCGGGCCACGGGCTAGGTGAGGCGAGCGGCGCGCCGCTGACGGTGTCGCCGCCGAGATCGCCTTCGTGGACGGGTGGCGCGAGCGGATCGGCGTCGGTTGGGTCGTCGGCGCTGCCGTCCTTGTGGCCGACGACGACGCTGTACGGCGGTTCGGCGAACAGCCGCAGCGTCACGTCCTGTTCGCGCTCGGCGAAGACGGCCGCGTCGTTCGCGTCGCGGACCTGGACGTCGACGCGCAACGAGAGCCGTGATTCTTGCACGAAGCCGTCGCACTGAAGCCAGGCGATCGCATCCGGCCCGGCCGACGTCGTGCCGGCCAGCGCCGCGCAGCTCGGCGCGGCGACCGTCGTCGGCGTCACGGTGTAGGTGACGGTGAAGGGCATCGCGCTGCCGGGATCGGGCGGAAACGTCTTCTGCAGCGGATTCGGCAACGTCGCGAGTGCGCCGGCGAAGCCGCCCAGCGCGGGCGGCGCGCCGGTAAACGGATCGGCCGATGCCAGCGGCGCGCTCGCGGCGGCGATCGCGGCCTGCAAGTCGTTCTGATAGTCGGCGATCGCATCGTGCATCGTCGCTTCGATCGCGTGATCGGCGGCCGCGTGCAAGGCCGCGCGGCCGAATGCCGCGGCGCCGTCGAGCAGGACGCCGGCGAGCAGCGCCAGCGCGAACGTGAACCAGAGCGCCGTCCCGAGCATTACATCCGCGCCGGGGTCGCGACGTCGCGCGTCAGGAGCTGGCCGGGCGGGTAGGCCGACGGCGGCAGCGTCTCGCCGAGCGTCAGCGTCAGCGCATCGGCGGCCGGGATGCTGCCGTCGGGCGCGAGCGCGCACGGGTCGCGCGGGTACGTCACCACGACGGTGAAGCGCTGCGAACTCGTGTCGTAGCTGGCGGCGATCGGCAGCTGGAGGATCATCGGCGTGCTCGCACCGCACATCGCGCTCGCGCGCAGCTCGCCGCCGGCGACGACGTCGGTCGCGCCGGGGACGAGCCCCCAGCTGCGGTCGCTCAACAACGTCGCGCCGTCGGCGCTCGGCGAGGACGCGTA
>JBEKLD010000242.1:0-2760 GCA_050010375.1 Vulcanimicrobiaceae bacterium | reverse complement strand
GGCGAGGTCGTAGATGACGAACGTTCCGCGGAATTCGCTCGTGTCGACCAGATTCGAGCGCACGTCACCGGCGGAGCGCGTGACGTAATCGTCTTTGCGCCACGTCAACGGAAGATCGGCGGGCGTCTCGACCGAGCCGACGTTCAGCGTCGTGCTGACGCGCCGGCCGGGGTCGATCCGCGCACCGGGCACCGGCGGGTACCCCGCCTCGATCCGCCAACGCCGCCGCAGCAGATCGAGACGCGTCGAAACAACCGACGCCGCTACGTACACGAGGCAACGCTCCGCGCGCGCCCATGCCAAAACAGGCTCGTCATGCCCACACCCTCCACACCCTGTGCGAGAACGTCCGGCGTATTCGCCGGAACCCATCCCTAGCATGCGGACTTCGTGTATAACCTGTCAAGTGCTCGCCTCCACAGATTGCGCGGAATCACGGCGCGCTCGCGGAAAGCTGCGGGGTGTGGTCCTCCTCAGCACTGATGTGGGATCGCGTCGTCGCCTCGGATCCGGGGCTCACGCGGCTCGCCACCGCCGCGCGCACGACCCTCTCGGTCGCGCTCGCCGTCGTGGTCGTCGGAGCACTCGGGCGGGTGGCTGGCTTCTCGACCAGCGTAACCGTGCTAGCCGCGATCGTCGCGATGCAGACCGCGGTCGCCGTCAACGATCCTCGCCCGCGCGCCACCACGCTTTTGGTTCCGATCCCCGGCGCGATCGGCGCAAGCTTAGCGACGCTCGTCGCCGGGCGCGTCTGGATCGGCGACGTCGTGTTCCTGCTCGTCCTCTTCGTCGCGGTGGCGATCCGCGCGCGCGGCCCGCGCTGGACGGCGTTCGGGACGATCCTGATGATCACGTACTTCCTGGCGCTCTTCTTCCGAGAGAGCCTCGGGCAGCTGCCGTCCCTGCTCGTCGCGATCGTGCTGGCGGCGCTGGCGACGTACCTCGTCCGCTTCGTGCTGCTGCCGGATCGCGCCGACTTGCTGGCGCGTCACACGCTCAACGCGTTCATCGCGCGCGTGCGGCTCGTCGCCGCGAGCGCGCTCGACCTCTTGCGCGCTACCGACGAGCAGCCCGCGCAGAACCGGCTGCGCCACGTCGTGCAGCGGCTCAACGAGACGGCGCTGACGATCGAGAACCGCCTGCGCGATCGCGACATCGAGGAGATCCGTATCGTCTTCGACGCCGAGCTGGCGGGTGAGAACGTCGCCGAGGCGGCGGTTCGGCTCCGCCGCGCGGGCACGCCCGTGCCCCGCGCACTGCTGCTGGCGCTGCAGGCGCTGCAGAGCAGCTCCGCGCAACGCGCCGCGCGCGTCGCCCAACGCGTCGACGACGACCCCGACGCCGGTCCCGAGGCGCGCGAGCTGGCGATTGCGATTCGCGACCTCGTCGCCGCCGTCGCCCAGGTTCGCTCGACGGTCGAGAAGCTGGCGGTGACGGACCAGCCCTGGGGCGCCGGCGCCGGACCGCAGCAACCGGCACTCCAACAAGCGGTCCAGATCACCGTCGCCTCGGCCGCCTCGATCGCCGTCGGCGAGGCGCTCTCGCCTTCACGCTGGTTCTGGGCGGTCCTGGCGGCGTATTTCGTCTTCAGCGGGACCGCGTCGGCCGGCGAGACTCTCGCGCGGGCGTGGCATCGCACGGTCGGCACCGCCGTCGGCGCACTGGCCGGGATCCTGCTCGCGAACCTGCTGCTCGGCCAGACGGCGCTCGATGTGGCGGCGATCTTCGTCTTCTTGTTCTGCGCGATGTACGCGGTGCGCTTCTCGCAGGCGGTCATGATCTTCTTCATCACCACCGATCTCGCGCTGCTCTACGCCCTCACCGGCACCTTCAGCGACGAGCTGTTGGGGATCCGGATCGCCGAAACCGCGATCGGTGCCATCTTCGGTGGCCTGGCCTCGACGCTGATCTTCCCGACGCGCACGGCCGACGTGATCGTCTCGACCGCTCGCGATGCCCTTGACGGCGCCGGCACCCTCGTGCACGCGGCGATCGGGAAGTTGCTCGACGCGAACAGCACGCCCGACCCGATCGATCTTGCGCACGATCTGGATGTGCGCATCCAGCGCTTCGTCGCACGCGCACGCACGATCGTCGCCGCACCGCCGGCCTTGACCGGCGCGGGACCCGATCTGCGCCGCTGGATGTTCTCCCTCGCGCAGTACAGCTACTACGCGCGCAACCTGGCCAGCCTGGTCGACCACGACCCGGGGATCGCGCACGGGAAAGGCGCCGAGGCACTGCGCGCGCTCGAGCCGGCGATGCTCGAGAACATCGACGCCGCCGCCGCGCGGCTCCAGCGCCGCGACGAGCGCACGATCGCCGAGACCGCGCCGCTGCTCGAGGAGATTCGCCTGGCGCAAGGCGAGTTGGAACCCGCCGCCCATCTGCTCGAACGGCTCGACCGCACGATTGCACGGCTCTCCCGCGAGCCCGGTGCCCTCGTCCGCGGCGCGGCGGCAGGACCGACCGTGCTGGGTCCTGAACGGTCGTCGGTCGTCCCGGGGGATTAGCTCAGTTGGTAGAGCACTTGCATGGCATGCAAGGGGTCAGGAGTTCGAGTCTCCTATCCTCCACCACCCCGAAGAGGCCCGCGCTCAGTGGAGCGCGGGCTTCGTCTTTGGTGAGCCGACACGAGGGGTAGCCGACCGGCGCGGCGGGGAAGATCGTGCGCATGAACTCCGGCCTCACCCTGCTCATCGTCATCGTCGCGGCGATCGCGGTCGCGTGGGTCGCGGTGCGTCGCGACCGCGTGGGACG
>JBEKLD010000241.1:0-2763 GCA_050010375.1 Vulcanimicrobiaceae bacterium | reverse complement strand
ACGAGCGAGCCGGCGTAGAGGCAGACCGGGCAGCGGGCGACGAGATCGCGCCCGCGCACGGTGATGAGGTCGGGGGCGCCAGGCCCCGCGCCGATGAAGTGCACCGTCATCGTTGTTCCGGGGAAAGAGCGACGGCGCAGGTCGCGCCGTCCGCCGCAAGCCGCGGCGAAAGCAGCCGCCCGCCAGCGCCCGCGCCGGCCAGCGCCGCGGCCTCGGCGATATTGGGCGCGCCGAACCGCGCTCGCGCCGCCGCCGAAGGCGTGACGATGCGTTCCGCCTGCGCCTCGAGCGCTTCGAGCGGCAACGGCGTCAGGGCCACGCCGAGAAGGCGCGCAGCCTCGATGAGGCCGGGTTCGCCAGCCTTGGCGGCGAGCGTGAACATCCGCCGCTCGCCCTTGGGCGCGCCCGCTTCCGCGAGCGCGCGGCGCACCAGCGCGGCGACCGCTTCGCCGGCGACGCCGGCGCGGCAGCCGACGCCGATCGCGACCAGAGGTTGATCTGAACCAGACGCGTCATTGCGAGCCACAGGGCGTCGAGAGACGCCCGTCCTTCCGGACGGGCTACGGCGAAGCAATCCAGGGGAACGTAGGGCGGCGAGGCGACTCTGGATTGCTTCGTCGCCATAGCCCGTCGAAAGACGGGCGTTCTTCCGACCGCCCTTTGGCTCCTCGCGATGACGATCCAACGACGGCGCACCTTGTTCAGGCGCCTTCCGGGTCATGACTTGACGAGCCGCCACTGCACGACCGCCATCGCCACGCGCCAGCCGGAAAAGCGCCCGACGGGCTCGGCATGCGCGACCGCGATTTGCGTCAGCTCCCCGCCGTGACGGGCGCGCCAGTCGACTAAAGCCGCCTGCGTCTCGAGCGTCACCGCGTTGACGACCAGCCGTCCGCCGGGCGCGAGCGCGACGATCGCACCCTCGATCATTTGCGGCGCGCCTGCGCCGCCGCCGATGAAGATCGCGTCCGGCGTCGGCAAGTCCGCCAGCGCTTGCGGCGCTTCGCCGGTGACGACCGAGAGGGCGGGAACGCCGAAGGTCAGCGCGTTGCGCGCTGCGCGAGCGGCCCGGTCGTGGCGGGCCTCGATCGCGACCGCGCGATTGGCGGGGTCGGCGAGCATCCATTCGATCGCGACCGACCCGGAGCCCGAGCCGACGTCCCACAGCAGTTCGCCGCGCGCGGGCGCGAGCTGCGACAGCGTCATGGCGCGGATCTCGCGCTTGGTGATCTGCCCGTCATGCTCGAACCAGTCGTCGGGCAGCCCGGCCGAGCGCGGCAGAATGCGTGCGCCGCGGTCGACGACGACTTCGAGCGCGATGGTGTTCAAGGCGGCGACGTTGTCGAGCGCGTAGGTTTGCGCCTCGGTCGTGCGAACCCGCTCGCTCAGGCCCCCCATCGCCTCGCAGACCGTGAGCCTCGATCGCCCCATGCCGCGCGCGGCGAGCAGCGCCGCCAGCTTGGCGGGGGTCGCGTCGTCCCAGGAGAGCGCCAGAATGCGGGCGCCCGGCTGCAGATGGGGGATGATCGCCTCGAGCGGCCGGCCGTGCAGCGTGAGCAACGCGCAATCCTGCTGGCTCCAGCCGAGCCTGGCCGCGGCGAGCGCAAAGGCGGAGGGGGCCGGGACGCAGATCATCTCGTCGGCGGCGAAGCGGCGCATCAGCATCGCGCCGACGCCGAAGAAGAACGGGTCGCCGGTCGCGAGCACGCAAGCCGAGCGGCCGCGATGGGCTTCGATGACGTCGAGCGCGTTCTCGATCGGCGATGGCCAGACGAGCGTCTCGGCGCTCATTTGGCCGGCCAAAGCCAGGTGGCGCCGGCCGCCGACGACGAAGGCCGCTTGCGCGACGAGCCGCCGCGCGGCAGGAGAAAGGCCGTCGACGCCGTCCTCGCCGATGCCGACGACGGCGAGCCAGCGTTCCCTCACCACGGAGCCGCCCCCTGAAGCGCCTTCGCCTCATCATTCTCGGCGGCGCATCGGAAGCGAGCGCGCTGGCGCGGCGGATCGCCGATGACCCCGAGGTCGAGGCAATCCTCTCGCTCGCGGGCGCGACGGCCAACCCCGCGCCGGCGCCGATCCCGTTGCGCATCGGCGGCTTCGGCGGCGCCGCGGGCCTCGCCGCCTATCTCGCGGGCGAGCGCATCGACGCCGTCATCGACGCCACCCATCCGTTCGCGTCCCGCATGTCGGCCAACGCCGTCGCCGCCTGCCGCGCCGCCGATACGCCGCTCGTCGTCTTCACCCGCCCGCCCTGGACGCGGGAGCCCGGCGACCGGTGGGTCGAAGTCGCGAACATGGAGGACGCGGCCGAGGCGCTGGGGGCCAAGCCGCGAACGGCGTTCCTCACCCAGGGGCGGCTGCAACTCGCCGCTTTCGCGCGCATGGCCCAGCATCGGTACATCGTGCGGGCGATCGACCGGCCGGCGGAGATCGACGCCCTGCCCTTCTGCAAGCTGATTCTCGCGCGCGGTCCGTTCTCGTTCGCCGACGAGCTCGAGCTGATGAAACGCGAGCGGATCGACGCGCTGGTGACCAAGAACAGCGGCGGGCGCGCGACCTACGCCAAGATCGAGGCGGCGCGCATGCTCGGGATCGAGGTCGTCATGGTGCGCCGGCCGCCCGCGCCGGAAGCGCCGACTGTTTTCTCGCTCGACGAGGCGATGGCGTGGATCCGCGCGCGTCGCTAGAGGCGCGCCGCGTGCGGCCCCCTCCACCATGCTTCGCATGGTCCCCCTCCCCCGCCGCTTCGCGGCATGGGAGGAT
>JBEKLD010000240.1:0-2820 GCA_050010375.1 Vulcanimicrobiaceae bacterium | reverse complement strand
GGACGGCCCGGTGCGCGACCACGTGCAGACCGGCGACCAGGTCGACCTGCTGAAGTTCCCGTCGCCGTTCTGGCACGAGTTCGACGGCGGCCGGTTCTTCGGGACCGGCTGCGTGGTCGTCACCCGCGATCCGGTCGAGCAGTGGGTCAACCTCGCGCCGTACCGCGCGCAGCTCCACGATGCCAAGACGCTCGGGCTGATGATCTCGCCGGGCCATCACGGCTGGCTGCAGATGGAGAAGCAGTGGGCGCGCGGCGAGGACGCACCGGTCGTGATCGTCGCGGGTCAGGATCCGCACACCTATGCGGCGGCCTGCCTCCCGGCGGCGTGGGGCGAATCGGAGTACGACATCGCCGGCGGGTTCGCCGGGCAGCCGATCGACGTGATCGTCGAGCCGCGCACGCAGCTGCCGATCCCGGCGACGGCCGAGATCGCGGTCATCGGCCACGTCCCGCCGCCGACGAAGGAAAGCCGGGAAGAGGGCCCGTTCGGTGAGTGCACCGGCTACTATACCGGCCACGGGCCGAGCCTGGTCGTCCACGTCGAGGAGGTCTGGCATCGCACCGATCCGATTCTGCAGGGCAGCCCGACGATGCACGGCTCGGCGATGATGCACAGCCTCGGCGCCGAGATCCTCACCAGCGCCGTCGTTTGGGACGCCGTCGAGCGCGAGGTCCCCGGCGTCGCCGGTGTCTATTCGCTCTATCAGCCTTGTCAGGCCGGATCGTACCTGATGGTCGTCGCGGTGCAGCAGAAGTACCCCGGTCACGCCAAACACGCCGCGCTGGCGGCGTTAGCCTCGCGAGGGACGATCTTCATGAACAAGGCCGTCGTCGTCGTCGACGAGGACGTCGATCCCGCCGACCTCAACGAGGTCGTCTTCGCGATCACGACCCGCTGCAATCCGGCCGAGGACATCGACCTGATCCGGGGGATCCCGGGGACGTTCCTCGATCCGCGCATCCCGCCCGAACGGCGCGCGGCGAAGGATTCGACGACCTCGACGATGCTGATCGACGCCTGCCGCCCCTACACCTGGAAGGATCAATTTCCGCGCGTCAACGTCATCGCCCCCGCACTCAAGGCCGCGACCTTGGCGAAGTGGGGCGAGCGGTTGGGGCTGCGATGAGCGCCGAAGCGGTACGCCGGCGACCGACGCCGCTCGGCTTGGCCGGCTGGAACGTGCTGTTCGTGCTGACGGCCTCGCAGGCACTGGCCTACGTCGACCGGGTCAACATCTCGGTCGTCGGTCCGGTCTTGATCCGCCACAACCACTACACGACCGGCGCGGTGGGACTGCTGCTGTTCGTCTTGCAGCTCGTCTACACGTTCGCGCTGTTGCCCGCGGGGCCGTTCGTCGACCGCGTGCGCGCACGCGTCGCGTATCCGGTCGGTGTGACGGTCTGGTCGGTCGCGACGATGCTGTGCGGCCTGACGACGGCCTTCGCACCGCTGGCGGCGTTTCGCGCGCTGGTCGGCGTCGGGGAGGCTCCGATGATACCGGCCGGGCAACGGGTCATCGCCGAGACGTTTCCGCGCGAGCGCCGCGCCTGGGCCGTCGGGATCTTCTACGCCGGCAACAAGGTCGGACTGACCTTGGGGATCCCGTTCGCGGCGATCCTGTTCCACGCGCTCGGCCTGAGTTGGGTCTTCTACGTCACCGGCGCGCTCGGCTTCGTGTGGATCGCTTGGTTTTTGCTCGCCTACCGGCGCCCGGCCGACGTTCCGCCCGCACCCGAAGAGGCGGGGATCCACTGGGGCACGCTGCTCGGCTATCGCAAGACGTGGGCGATCATGCTCGGCCAAGCCGGTTATCTGTACATCTACTACGTCTACGCGACATGGCTGCCGGGGTATCTCGTTCTGCAGCGCCACATGACCGTCTTGAACAGCGGCCTGATCGGGGCATTGCCGTTCCTGTGCGGGATCCTCGCGACGATCGTCGGCGGCTGGGGGAGCGATCGGCTCGTCGCGCGCGGTTGGCGGGTGACGGTCGCGCGCAAGACGTTCGCCGTCGGCGGTCTGCTGTTCGCGACGCTCTTCACCTTGCTCGGCGCGTATTCGACCGAGACCTGGCCGGCGGTGACGTTGTTGACGCTCTCGATCGTCAGCTTCAGCCTCTCGACCGCCTCGATCCAGTCGATCCCGGTCGACATCGCGCCGCCGCACGTCGTCGCGTCGCTCGTCTCGCTGACGACCTTCGGCGCGAACGTCGCCGCGTGCTTCGCCCCCTGGGTCACCGGGTTGCTGATCTCCAAGGGTGGGAACTTTCAGCTCCCTCTGTTGGTAGCGGCAGCGGTCGCGCTCGTCGGCAGCGGTTCGTACGCGTTCTTGGTCGGAAATCTCGACCGGCGCTTGATCGCCCCGGCGCGCTGACGACCGTTCCACATCCAACCCGCATGACCTGATGGAAGCGGAGCGGTACGACGTCCTGGTCGTCGGTGGCGGCGCCGCCGGGCTCGCCGCCGCGCTCGGTGCCGCCGAGGCGGCGCGCGCCGCGGGGACGTCGATCGCGATCGGGTTGCTCGAGCGGGCCGATGAAACCGAAGCGGGCGGCAACACCCGCTGGAGCCCAGCCTACATGCGGCTCGAGTCGCCGCAGCGGCTCGCGCCGCGCTTCGTCGACGACATGCTCGATCTGTCGAACCAACGCTCCGACTCGCGCTACGTCGCACGCCTCGCGGCCGAGGCGACGGCGACGCTGAGTTGGATCGAAGGACACGGCGTGTCGTTCCAGACGCCGGTGACGTATTTTCTCACCGCCGCCGCGCCGCGGATCCAGCCGGTCGGCGGCGGCGCCGCGCTGGTGCGCGAGCTCTC
>JBEKLD010000239.1:0-2822 GCA_050010375.1 Vulcanimicrobiaceae bacterium | reverse complement strand
TGCGCGGCCTGGTCCGCGGCAGCGGTCTCTTGCGCGTGCTGCACCTGCAGGACGCCGAGGCGCTCGCGCCGCGCATCTCCGACCACTTCTTCATCCCCCAGGGCCAGCGCTACCCGGTCCCGGCCGCGCGCGCGACGGCCTTCCTGCACGTCGGCTGCATCATGCACGTCGCCTTCACGCGCTGGCACGAAGCGACGGTGCGCGTGCTCAACGCGGCCAGGGTCTCGGTGGTCGTGCCGGCCGGCCAAGGCTGCTGCGGGGCGATCACCATCCACGCCGGCGAGCTGCCGCGCGGGCGCGAGCTCGCCAAGCACAACATCGCGGCCTTCGAGCGCAGCGGCGCCGACGTCTACATCGTCAACGCCGCCGGCTGCGGCTCCGCGCTCAAAGAGTACGGACACCTGCTCCACGACGAGCCCGGCTGGGCGGAGCGCGCGCGCGCCTTCTCGGCTTGCGTGCGCGACGTGCTCGAGTACCTCGACGAGGTGGGCCTCCCCGCCGGTGCCCTCGGGCCGCTGCGTGGGATCGTCACCTACCAGGACGCCTGTCATCTCGCCCACGCGCAGCGGATCACCGCCGCACCGCGCCGGCTGCTCGCCGCGATCCCCGGGCTGGAGCTGCGCGAGATGGACGAATCTTCGCTCTGCTGCGGCTCGGCCGGGATCTACAACGTCACCCAGCCGGAGATGGCACAGCGGCTGCAGCGCCGCAAGGTCGAGTGCGTCCTGGCGGTCGCACCCGAGGTCGTCGCCACCGCGAATCCTGGCTGCGCTCTGCAAATCCGCAACGGCCTCGACCGCGCCGGCGGCTCAGCCGTCGCGGTCAAACACGTCGTCGAGTTGCTAGATGAGAGCCTGAACTCAATGGTGACGGACCGAGCGCAGAACCATCCAGCTTAGCGGGAACGTCGTTGCGAGGTCGGACCGGGGGCCCCACGCTTCGCGTGGGGGGCGCGCAGCCTGGGGCGGAGCGCCGTGTAACTACAAATCGCCGACGCGCGCGCCGTTTTTGGCGGCGTCTTCGAGCGTCGAGTAGACGGCGAACACCTTTAGCAGGCCGGTGATGCGCAGCAGGCGCAGGATCTGGCCTTCCTTCGCGACGAGCCGCACCTCGCCGTGGAACTCGCGCGCGCGGCGCTGCGCGCCGATGAGCGCACCCAGGCCGGTCGAGTCGAGGAAGTCGACCCGGGTCAGGTCGACGATCAGCCGGTGATCGCCACGCTCGGAGGCGTCCGTCAGGGCGGCACGCACGCTCGGTGAGGTTGCGATGTCGAGCGAGCCGACAAGGTCGAAGACTTGGACGCCATCGACCGCGTGAACGCGGATCGAGATGTCCTCGTGTTGGTGCTGCGACGTCGAACCGTTCGAATTCATCCTTCGTACTCCCGCCAAAGCGCGATCTGGCCACGCCCGTCGACCCGGACGATCGCACACCCGGCGCGTTCGCTCCAGGGCCCCTGGTCGCCTTCGCGCGTCGCGAACCGGTAGCTGACGCATGCGCGCGGCCCCTCGGCAAAGAACTCGTCGAGCAGGAAGCGCCAGGAGTGCGCCGACGCTGCGTAGTGCGCGAAATGCTCCGCGATCGCGGCGCGGCCGTGCAAGGCGGGCTTGCGCGGCTCACGGTAGACGGCGTCCTGGCTGAAGCAGCCGACCGCCTCGTCTAGGGCGCCACGCGCGAAGGCCTCGAGCAGTGGCTCGAGTTGCGAGGTAGTCACGGTGCCAGCGGCGTGCCGGCTTGCACCGCCTTGCGCATCGCGGTCACCCGATCGGCCCAATCGGTGTCGCCGCTCTTGCGATAGCCGCGCAGCGCGACGTCGAGGTCGGCCAGCGCACCGTCCTTGTCGCCGCTGCCGTAGCGCGCGATCGCGCGCTCGCGATAGCCGTCGGGATCGTCCGGTGCGCGTTGCACGTACGTCTCGATGTCCTCGAGCGCGAGCTTGTAGCTTTGGATGCGGTTGTAGGCGAGCGCGCGGAAATAGTAGCCGGCGGTCGAGCCGGCGGGATCCTGCGCGATGTAGGCGTTGAGGGCCTGGATCCCGTCGCGATAGCGCCCATCGCCGAGCGCGAGCCGTCCGCTGGCCCACAGACCGCGCCGGTTCTTCGGATCGAGCTCGAGTGCTTTCGCACAATCGCTTGTGGCGGCGTCGTGCTTGCCCAGCAGCCGCTCGACGTCGCAGCGCGCCGCGAGCACCCACGGCCCCGGTTGGCCGAGCGTGACCGCACGATCGTAGTCGGCGAGGGCCGTATCGTACGCGCCGTTGGTGAACTCGACGTCGGCGCGGTCCTTGTACGCCTGCGGGTCTCGCCCATCGAGGCTGACCGCGCGATCGCAGTCCTGCTGCGCACCGGCGGCGTCGCCGGCATCCAAACGCGTCTCGCAGCGCGTGACGTAGGCGTATTCGTAGTCGGGATCGATCCCGATCGCGGCGTTGTAGTCGCGCAGCGCACCGTCGTCGTCGTTCAGCTCGGCCTTCGCGTCGCCGCGGATCACCAGCGCCCGCGCGTCGCGCGGATGGTCGCGCAAGTAGACGTCGAGCAGGTCGATCGACGCCTGGAAGCTGTGGGCGCCGAAGAGCGACCGCGCCCGGGTGAGTGGATCGACCGCTGCGCTCGAGGGGGCCGGCACCGGGTCGGCCGAGGCGACCGCCCCGAGCAGAGCGCCGGCAAGCGCGAGGACGACGGCGGCGACCCGGGGACGCATGCGCCGAACTTGCCCGGGAGCCGCTTGGCTCCTGCGGCTCCTGGGGGCACGTGCTGGGGCGGCTGGATTCGAACCAGCGCATGGCGGATTCAAAGCCCGCTGCCGTACCGCTTGGCTACGCC
>JBEKLD010000238.1:0-2827 GCA_050010375.1 Vulcanimicrobiaceae bacterium | reverse complement strand
CCCGGACCCGAGCGCGGGTTGCTCGCCTGCGGCCTGGGCCTGCCGGCTCAGCGGACGCGCGACGCGGCGCTGCGCGAGCAGGCCGAGGTGCTGTTGGCCGCCGCTGGGATCGCGTATCTGGCCGACCGCGCGACCGAGTCGCTGGCCTTCGGCGAGGAACGGCTGCTCGAGCTGGCCCGCGCGCTGGCGGCGAGGCCGCGCGTGCTGCTGCTCGACGAGCCGCTCTCGGGGCTCAACGCCGAGGAGGTCGCCGGCGTGCTGCGGACCGTGCGCGCGGCGCGCGCCGAGGGGATCGCGGTACTGTTGGTCGAGCACGCCGTCGGCGAGTTGCTCGGCGTCGCCGACCGTGTCATCGTCCTGGACCACGGCCACGCGATCGCCCAGGGCGACCCGCGCACGATCGCCGCCGATCCGGTCGTGATCGACGCCTACATCGGGGACGAGCTCGAATGAATGAACCGAGCGAGGCGCCGGCCCTGCAGGTCGAGCACGTCTCGACCACCCGCGGCCGCGTCCAGGTCCTGTGGGATGTCAGCCTGACGGTCGCGCGCGGTGAGACCGTCGCGATCGTCGGCCCCAACGGCGCCGGGAAGACAACGCTGATCGGCTCGATCACCGGGCTGATCCCGCCGTTCAGCGGGAGCGTGCGGATCAACGGCGTCGACGTGACGGGCCGGCCGCCGAGCCGGCTGGCGCACCGGGGTGTCGCGCTCGTCCCCGAGCGGCGCGGCATCTTCGCCCCGCTGACCGTGCGCGAGAACCTCATGCTCGGTGCGTACGCGCGGCGCAGCCGCACGCCGCGAGCCGAGCTCGCCACCGACCTCGAGGGCGTGATCGAGCTCTTCCCCGCGCTGCGGCGCTACATCGACGCCATCGCCGGCTCGCTCTCGGGCGGCGAACAGCAGATGCTGGCAGTCGGCCGCGCGCTGATGGCGAAACCCGAGCTGCTGCTCCTCGACGAGCCGAGTTTGGGGCTCGCGCCGAAGGTCCGCGGCGAGATCTTCGGCGCGCTGGCGCGGCTCACGCAGCGCGGCGTGACGATCCTGCTCGTCGAACAGAACCTACGGCTCGCCGCCAAGATCTGCGGGCACGCCTACCTGATGCAGCGCGGTCAGATCGTCGGGACGGAGTCGTCGGACGAGCTCGCCCAATCCGCGCGGCGCGTCTACTTGCAATCATAAGCCAGGAGGGACACCGATCATGCGTTCGTCACTTCGTCTCGTTGCTCTCACGCTCGGCCTCGCGCTGATCGTCTCGGCCGCCCCCGGCCGTCCCGTCGCCGCCGCCGGCGAGCCGTACGTCGTCGGCGCGATCGTCTCGGAGAGCGGTCCCGGCGCGACGCTCGGGCGGCCGGAGGCCGACAGCATCCAGCTCGCCGTCGACGAGATCAACAAATCCGGCGGCATCGCCGGCCGCCAGATCAAGTTGACGATCCTCGACGATCAGTCGGACGCGACGACGGCGGTCAACGACTTCCGCCAGCTGTTGGACACGCACCCGCTAGCGATTCTCGGCACGGCGCTGACCCCGACCACGATGGCGCTCGTCCCGCTGGCGGAACAGGCGCAGGTTCCGCTGATCAACTTCGCCTCGAGCGTCAGCACCGTCGTCCCCGTCGACGCGCACAAGTGGGTCTTCAAGGTGCCGATCAACGACACCGAGGTCGCCAAGTCGCTGCAGGCCTATCTCACCAAGCACGGCCAGACGAAGGTGTCGTTCATCTATCGTAACGACAACTACGGCCAGACCGGGCTGCAGCACTTCAAGGACGCCGGGCAAGCCGTCGGGGTCAGCGTGATCTCGGCCGACGAGATCGACGCCACGGCGAGCGACGCGACGACCCAGCTCACGCACGTCAAGGCGGCCAACCCGCAGGCGCTGATCTGCTGGACGACCCTCCCCTCGGCCAACGTGATCCTGCGCGGCTACCGCGAGCTGGGCCTGACGGTTCCGATCTACTACTCCGACGGCGCCGCGACCGGCGTCTTCCCCAAACAGGCCGGCGCCGCGATCGAAGGCGCCTACATCGCGACGATGAAGGTCAACGTCATCGATCAGCTGCCGAACAGCGATCCGACCAAGAAGCTGCTCACCCACTACGCGAGCGAGTTCGTCGCCGACTATCCGAAGGATGCGCCGGTCAGCATCTTCGGGACCTGGGGCTACGACGGCGTCGGCTACTTGCGGGCCGCGCTCGAGAAGCTGCACGGCAACGCTACGCCCGCGACCCTGCGCGACGCGCTGGAGACCACGACCTTCACCGGCGTCTCGGGAACGTTCCATTTCTCAGCGAGCCAGCACTTCGGCCTCTCCGAAAGCGACGTCGTCGTCTCGCAGATCCAGAAGGGCCAGTTCGTGATCGTGCGTTGATGACGCGAGCCGAGAGCGAGCGCGCCTACCGCGCCTTCGCGCTCGCGCGCGCGCTCGACGAGCGGATGTGGCGGCTCGCGCGGGCCGGCCGGGCGCACTTCGCCGTCCCGTGCAGCGGGCACGAAGCGATCGGGATCGGCTACGCGCTCGCGCTGACGCCGGGACTCGACTGGCTCTCGCCGCACTACCGCGATCTCGCCGCGCTGCTGGTCCTGGGGATGGAGCCGCGCGACGTGATGCTGTGTTTCTTCTCGCGGCCGGCCGATCCGAACGCGCGCGGACGCCAGCCCTACGCGCACTTCGGCTCGCGGCGGCTGCACGTACTCTCGCAGCAGGGCCCGCAGCCGAATCACTGTTCGCACGGCGTCGGCTGCGCCTGGGCGTCGAAGCTGCTGGGCGACGGCAGCGTCTCGGTCGTCGCGTTCGGCGACGGCGGCGCGCAAAAAGGCGAGGTCCA
>JBEKLD010000237.1:0-2835 GCA_050010375.1 Vulcanimicrobiaceae bacterium | reverse complement strand
AGCGCCGAGCGATACTCGCGCAACGCGCGGTCGACCAGCGCTTCGGAGCCCTCGAAGAGCGCGACGACCAGCGGCCGGCCGTCGCGGTCGGCCAGGTGGCGCGGTGCGAAGCCGGCGTCGAGCACCAGCAGTGCGGCCGGCTCGATCTCGCGTTCGCGGGCGTGCGCGACGACTCGCTCGCGCGTGTCGGGTTCGAACGGCGCGAGCGCTAGGCGGCGCGCCGCCGGCGCGGGCAGCAGCTTGAGGTTGACCCGCACCAGCGCGCCGAGCGTGCCGTGCGAGCCGACGTAGAGCTTGCCCAGATCGTAGCCGGTCACGTTCTTGACGACCATCCCACCGCTGGTCGCGCAGGTGCCGTCGGCCAGCGCGACCGTCGTCCCGATCACCAAGTCGCGCGGGCGCCCGTAGCGCGCGCGCCGTGGGCCGGCCCAGCCGGCGGCGAGCGTGCCGCCGAGCGTCGCGCGCGCGGCGAGCGGTGCGTCGAACGGGACGAACTGCCGATGCTCCGCCAGCCGGCGCCCGAGCCCGTCGAGCGTCGTCCCCGCGCCCAGACCGATGGTGAGATCGCGCGGGTCGTAGGCGTGGACGGCGTCGAGCCGGCGGGTCAACAGCGCGACGTCGTAGCGGGCGGGAAGGTTGGCGGCGCCTTGCAGCGTGCCGCCGCCGTGGACGACGACGGCCGCGCCGGTCGCGGCAGCGGTGGCTAGCGCGGCGGCGGTCTCGGCGGCATCGGCCGGTTCGACGACCCGGGCCGGCTCGTGCGCGCCGAGCGCGCCGGGTCCACGGCGCGCGCGCGCACCTTTGGCGATCACGCCGAGGCCGCGGCGCGTACGCCGACTTCGCCGCAGGCCGCGCCGCTGGGGAAGATCTTGTCGGGGTTGAACGCCCGGCGCGGATCGAACACGTCGCGCACGCGGCCCATCGCGGCCAAGTCGTCGGTCGAGAAGACCAGCGAGAGCGTCTCGCGTTTCTCGAACCCGATCCCGTGCTCGCCGCTGATCGTCCCGCCCATCGCGATGCAGGCGGTCAGGATCTCGACGCCGGCGTCGACGACGGCCTGGACCTCGCGCGGGATGCGGCGGTCGAACATCAAGAGCGGGTGCAGGTTGCCGTCGCCGGCGTGAAAGACGTTGCCGACCGGCAGGCGGTGCGCGCGCGCGATCTCGTCGATCACGTGGACCACCTCGGGCAACCGGGTGCGCGGGACGCAAGCGTCTTGGATGTAGTAGTTCGGCGCGATGCGACCGATCGCGCCGGCGGCGCCCTTGCGCGCCGCCCACAGCAGGTCGCGCTCGGCGCGGTCGCGCGCCGCACGCCACGAGAGCGCGCCGTGCGCGCGGGCGATCGCGGCGATCGCCGCTTCGCCGGCCGCGACGTCGTCGTTCGCGCCGGCGATCTCGACCAGCAGCACCGCGCCCGCCCCCGCCGGATAACCGGCGTGATAGTGCGCCTCGACCGCCCGGGTGATCAACGCGTCCATGATCTCCAGCGCCGTCGGGACGAGCCCCGCGCCGACGATCGCCGAAACGGCCTCCGAGGCGCTCTCGACGTCGGGGAAGGCGGCGACGCAGACGCGCACGGCTTCCGGCAAGCGAAGCAACCGCACCTCGACCTCCGTCACGACCCCGAGCGTCCCTTCGGAGCCGACCACGACGCCGGTCAGGTCGTAGCCGGGGTCGTCCAGGGAGGTCCGGCGCAGCTCACCCGAATCGTCGACGTAGGTGAGGCCGATCACATGATTGGTCATCGTGCCGTAGCTCAGGCAGTGCGGCCCGCCCGCGTTCGTCCCGACGTTGCCGCCGATCATCGAGATCTTCTGGCTCGAGGGGTCGGGGGCGAAGAAGACCCCGTGGCCGGCGACGGCCTTCGAGAGATCGAGGTTGATCAGCCCGGGCTGGACGCGCGCCCGGCGGTTGCGCACGTCGAGCTCGAGGATCCGGTTCATCCGCGCGAAGGCGATCACCAGGCCACCCCGCGACGGGACGGCGCCGCCGCACAAGCCGGTCCCGGCCCCGCGGGGGACGACCGGCTCGCCGCACTCGCCGGCGATCCGAACGGCGATCGCGACCTCGCGCGCGTCGCGCGGGATCAGCGCCGCGCTGGGGAGCGCGTTCTCGGTGAAGGCGTCGAAGGCGTAGACCGCCAGGTCCGCGGGTTCGGTGAGGACGACTTCCGGGCCCAGCGCGGCGAGCAGCCGCGAGGCGAAGGCGGACATGAGTCTAGCTGGCTACGGAGGGCGGCGGAGGACTTCCTGGAAGTCGCTTGCCCGGTGTTCTTCTGGAAGAAGGCCTCGGCCAGGAGGGCGGGGGCACTTCAGCGAGCCACGATCACGGAGACGCAGCGGAAGAACTTCCGCGCCTCGGTCGAGTTCAGCGTGCTCTACGACGTGACCGGGCGGACGGGGCCGCGGACGGCCTTGGCCAACGACCTCTCGGCGGGCGGGCTGCGCCTGGTCGGCGACGAGGATCTCCCCAACGACACGCTGCTCTCCGTCCGCTTCACGCTCCCCAACGAGCTGGTGCGCGGCGTGCAGCTGGAACGGGAGATCGTCGAGACGACCGCGCGCGGCAAGGTGAAGCGGAAGATCATGGTTCCGCCCGAGCCGTTCCGCGAGATGATCGTGCACGGCAAGATCGTCATCGCCTTTTACAGCCCACGACGCCGCAAGTTCGCTCACGGCGTGCAGTTCATCGACATCGACGAGCGCACGCGCGAGGAGATCCAGCGCTTCATCCACGTCTGGCAGATCCGCCTGCTGCGCGAACGCCGCCTCCTGCGCGGCGAATGAGTCAGTACAACAAGTAACGTTCGCGCAGCGCGCGGAAGGCGTGGAGC
>JBEKLD010000236.1:0-2924 GCA_050010375.1 Vulcanimicrobiaceae bacterium | reverse complement strand
GTCGATCTGCTGGCACGGATAGTCCCGCGGTTTGCCGGTTCCGACCCCGACTTCGCCCAGTGGAGCGGGCTGCTGTCGTACGTGGCGTACTACGCTGTCACGGCAGCGCTGAGCGCGCTGATCTGTTATCCCTTAGCGACGCGAAACCGACTCGTCTACTGCATAGCGTATGTCGCGCTTACCTTCGTGGCGCAGACCGTTATCCGGCTTGCCGTGCTCTGGTTCGCGTTCTACGTGCTTCACGCCGGGGAGGCGTAAAGGCGCGGCTCGCGGGCCGCGTCGAGGCCGTTTACCAGTGCTTGTAGGCGCGGTCGGCGAGTTCGCGTTCGAGGCGATCGGTGAGGACGGCTTCCACCAGCGAGTTGTCCTCGCGGGACGCCTTCAGGCGCGCCCACGCGCCTGACATCGCGCCGGCCGCGGCGCGCAGCGCCTTGCCGACCGAAGTCGTACCGGGGCGCGGAATAGAGTGTTGCATGCACAGATCGTAGCACCGTGCGCCCGGCGCCGCTGCTCGGATAGTCGTTATCGGCCGCGCCGATTGCTAGCCTTCGCCGAGGCTGATCCGGGCCCACAGCGCGCTCGCGTCGCCCGATGGCGCGTCGCCCTGCCGCATATGCCGCAGCTCGCGTTGCTCGCTGAAGCCGCGCGACCGCAGCAGGTCGACGACGGCTCGGTTGGCTGCTGATGCGTGGACGCGGCGCTGCACGCCGGGCTGCAGCGCGAGCGCGGCGTCGAGCACGGCCGCGGCGGCGTCCGAATCCGGCGCGACGATCGGACCGATGAGGCCGCTCGCGCGGACGCCCGCGAACGCGTCGCCGGGACCGAGCAGCACGGTCGCGCCGGGCTCCGTGAAGAGCGCGGCGAGGCGCCAGCGGCGGTCGGCACCGAACGCACGCTGGTCGAGCGCAGCGATCGCGTGGAGGTCGCCCTGCGTTGCTTCTCGCACCGCCGCGCGCGAATCGTGCACCACCGGCCCCGCGCTTTCGAACACGATCGTCGCGCCGTCGTCGACGAAGCCGCACGACGCGTAGAGTGGTGCACCGGCCGGCGTCGCGTCAAGCCGCCAGGGCAGAGCGCGCGCCTCACCCCACGCCAGGAGCGCCGCGAACAGCGCGCGGCCGACCCCGCGACCCTGCGCCGCCGGATCGACGCCCATCATCGAGACGTAGCCGACGGTGCCGTAGTCGATCGCGAAGACGCAGCCGAGCGGCGCACCACCGTCGTCGGCGACGAACGATGCGACCTGCGGCGCGGCGAGGTAGAGGCGCAGCCGCTCGGCCGACGACCACGGCGTCGCGTAGGCGGCTTGCAGGACGCGGTCGAGCGGCGCCACGTCGTCGGCGCGCAGCGCGCGTACGATCGGCGCCACCTCAGATGAGGGAGATCGTTTCCTGCGGGCGCGGCCGGGCGGCGATGGCGGCGTCGAGCTGGCGCGCCAGCTGATCGACGACCGGATCGTCGATCTCCTCGACGCGACCGTTATCCGCCAGCGCGACCAAGTTCGGATCGATCGGCAGCCGCGCGAAGACCGGCGCCTGCGCCAGCTCGGCGACTTGGTCCGCGTACGAGGGGCCGAAGACCTCGTAGCGCTTCCCGGTGTCGGGGGCGATGAAGTACGACATGTTCTCGACCACGCCGACGATCGGTTTCTTCAATTGATGGACGAGGTTCGCGGCCTTGCGCACGATCATCGTCGCCAGGCGCTGCGGCATCGTGACCAGGACGATCCCGTCGACCGCCAGCGACTGCAGCACGGTCAGCGGCGCGTCGGAGGTCCCCGGCGGCAGGTCGATCAGCAGGTAGTCCAGGTCGCTCCAGAGCGCCTGCTCGTAGAACTGCCGGATGACGCCGGAGAGAATCGGCCCGCGCCAGATCATCGCCGTGTCTTCCTTGTCGGTCAGCAAGTTGGAACTGACGATCTCGATCGCGGAGCGACTCGTCGCCGGCACCATCAGCGGCCGCGGCTGTTGGCCCGGCGGCGTCGCCGGATCGTGCTCGAGCAGCAGCGGTTCGGTCAGCCCGAACAGGCGCGGGATCGACGGGCCGGTGATGTCGGCATCGAGGATGCCGACCCGCTTGCCCATGCGCCGTAGGCCGACCGCGAACAGTGCCGTCGTCAGGGACTTACCGACCCCGCCCTTGCCCGACATCACCGGGACGACTGCGCCGAAGCGCGCCCGGCGGGTGAACTCGCCGGGGGCACGCCGTTGCGGCGTGCGGTCCTCGTTCATGATCGTCGGGACGCGTCCCGACAGCCGCGCCTGCGTCAGCGCGGCGACGATCGGCTCGACCCGCAGCCCATGCGCGACGGCGCCCTGACCGATCGTCTCGTACTTGTTGACCCCGCAGCCGGCGCAGTGCAGCCCGAACTCGGTGAGCACGGCTTCCGCGACGGGCAGGGCAGCGACCAGCTCGCGGATGTTGGTTTGGGGGGTGATCTCGATCGATGTGGTCATGGAGGCGGAAGGGGCAACCTCGTCAGGTAGCACGCCGGAGCGTGAACGTCCTTCGCCTTCAGACCCCTCTGAAGCGGTCGATGGTTGAAGCCGGTCGCCGGGAGACTGGCTCCCGGCCCCTCGCTAGTCCCCTGTAAAGACCTTGATCGCCGCCGTCACCCCCGGTTGCCACGCATTCCAGGCGTTCACGCCGCAGTTGGTCGCGAAGAATGCCGTCATGACGTGCTGCTGATCGGGCGAAACGGCGAGACCGATGACGGAGTTTGCGCTGCCCGACGCGTTTGAGGCCGAGGTCCAACCGGTCCCGCCCGATTTTGCCAGCATCGTCCAACCCGTGACGGAATCGGGGGCCGCCCAGAGATCCCAGTCGGTCGGGAAGGTCGGGCTACTCTTCGCGAACAGCGCGCTGCTGTCGGCGGCCGAGAGGAGCGGAGCGGGAGCGCCGGACCAGCTCTTGACGGTGGCATC
>JBEKLD010000235.1:0-2958 GCA_050010375.1 Vulcanimicrobiaceae bacterium | reverse complement strand
CGTCATGGTAGTAGGCTTCGACCAGCGCGCGCTTCTCGTCGTCGCTCGGATAGGCGGAGGAGGTCGCCGGCGTTGCGGCATCTTGACGCTGCGCGTCGTAGGCTCGTACGGCGAAGACGGTCGCCACGATGGCGAGGGCGAGCACCAGCAACCACAGGAGCGATCGATTCGAGCGGCGCCCTGGCGGGGCTTCGTCGCGGACGATCGACGCGACTGCCGGCGGAATGTCGCGCGAGGGCGCACGCGGAGGGAGCGGCACGGTCGGGGCGACCACCGCGGCAAGCGACTGGGTCGGCGCGTCTTCGAGCGGCGGTGCCTGGGGCCGAACGGTCGGGCTTCCGGTCGCGAGCCATGCCGTTCGCCAGGTGCCGAGCATCGTCTCGAACGCCGCGCCGTAGACGCCACGTTCGGAGGCGATGCACTTCAGCGCGATATAGAGCACGCGCGGGCCGGTTCCGCGGATGACGTAGTCGGTCGTCAGATCGAAGCCCTGCTCGCGGAAGGCGACGACCAAACGCACGGCCCGTTCGGCACCGCCGGCGTCGACCTCGCTGCGGCTCACGACGCGTCCCCTCGGATAGCGGGGGTCGTCGAAGAGATGCTGCGCGAACAGGTCTGCGATGAACTCGACCGCGTGCTCCTGGCGCGGGCGCTCGAGGGTCATGCGCAGCACCTCGACGAACGCGCGTCCGTCGGACGAGGCGATCGCGAACGCGTTGTCCTGCGACCCACCCTGCGCCGTATCGAGGAGCGCCGGCGGATAGGAGAGGCCGAACGCACCGTCGCGGCTGACGTAACGCTTCCAATCGGGTCCCGGGAGCGGCGGCGCGAAGGGGTCCTCGGCGATGCCGAGGACCTCCAAGTCGTGCTGGCAGTGCATGCAGACCGTCGACATCGTGAGCCCCGCCGCGTCGCCGCCGGCCATCTGGCAGAAGCTGCAGACGACGCGCCCGCAGTGTTCGCACACGAGCACGGAGCACTGGCCGACCAGCATCAGCACGACCTTCGGCTGCGAGCCGCCGGTGGCGCGCTGGACATCGAGGACTCGCCCGCATTGGGTGCAAGTGAATTCACCCAGAGTCGTCGCCATCGTCACCCTGCTCCCTGGAACTCGCGTCGAAGTTCGGCGTAGGCTTCCTGGTCGCCGTGCGAGCGGCACAGCTCGATCTCCTCATCGAGCGCGCGTTGCGCGAGTTCGACGCGACCCGACCGAGCCGCGGCGATCCGGAGATTGTTGAGCGCGCTGCGCAGCCCTTGGTAGTCCTCGATCTCGCGTGCGATCGCTACCTGCGCCTCGAACAGCGTGCGCGCTCGCCCGTTCGCACCGACGCCCAGCCAGCCCGCGCCCTGGTTGCCGACCGCCGCCAGCAGCAGGCCCTTGTCGCCGCTCTCGCGAGCGATCTCCTCGAGCGCCACGAAGGTACGGATCGCCTCGGCGTTCTGCCCGCGCCGAAGCTGGATCGCCCCTCGGTTGCCGAGGATCTGCGAGCGCAATTCCGTCACGCCGATCGCCGCGCACATCGCATCCGCGGCGTCGTACGCGGCGAGTGCCGCATCGAAATCCTCGCGCGCGTAGGCGATGCGCGCTCGGGTGAACTGGAGCTGCGCGGCATACAGCCGATCGCCGGTCATCTGCGCCAGCTGCTCGCCATCGACGACGTACGCTTCGGCGCGGTCGAAGTCATGCGCCGCGACCGCGAGCTGCGCGCGCGCGTTGACGGCTTCGATCAGCCCGGTGAGATCGCCGCCGCGGCGCGCGACGCGCTCGGCCTCTTCGTAGGCGGTAAGTCCGGCGTCGAGCTCACCGCGCGTCTTGAGCAGGTCGCCGCGCAAGGTCAGGACCATCGGCAGCGCGCGTGGGTCGGTGCTCTCTCGGGCGAGCGGCTCCGCCGCTGCGAGCAGCTCGAGCGCCGCTGCAGTCTCGCCGCGCCGCGCGCGCAGGCGCGACTGGTTTACCAGCGCGGCCAGCTCGGCCTCACGGTCGCCGGCACGGCGCGCGAGGTCCGCCTGTTCGGTGTGGAGGGCGAGCGCCTGCGCGAGGTCGCCGGATTCGGCCAGCGCGAGCGCACGATCGTTCAACGCCACGGCGAGCCCGTGCGGGTCGCCCTCGGTGCGAGTTCTCTCGACGAGGTGCTCTTGCAGCCGCGCCGCGCCGTCCACGTCGAAACCGCGCCCGAGCAGCTTCGCGACCGCTGCGATGACGATCGGCTCGAAGGCCTGCGGGCGTTCCAGGACCGGCGCGAACAATGCCGCGACCTGCATCCCGCCGTCGGCCTGCAAGCGGTCGGCGAAGCGCAGCACGTCATGCCGATCGGCCTCCCAGGCCGGGATCAGAAACGTCGGGTCGGCGAGGACGAAGGCGAGCGCGCCCCATTGTTCGCCGCGCATGAGCTGCCAGGGAAGTTCGCGCAGCCGGCGGCGGCCGTCGATCGCCGAGGCGGCCGATCCGAAAAAGACGGCGAGCGCGACGTGCACCCTGCGCTGCGCGTCCTGCTCGCGCAGATACCGCCGTTCGACCGCGGTCCGCAGCGCGTCGTGAAAGAAGTCGAGGAGTCCGCCGCGGCTGATCAGTGACTCCTCGATGGCCAAGCCGAGCGGCGCCCAGGCGGCCCGCGGGAGCGGTGCGCCCGGTTCTCCCAAGAGGGCGAGCAACTCGGGTTCGGTCAGTCCGTCGCGCGCGCCCCAGACCAGCGAGAGTGCGTCGCGGACGAGCCCCGGCCGCAGCCGCTCGTAGTCGGTCTCGTAGCGGGCGAGAATGCGGTCGTAGAGCTCGGCCGCGTCGCGCGCGGCGAGGTACGCGTCGAGCCGGCGCTCGAGCGTGTCGTGATCGCCGTAGACGCGCATCTCCCCGAGCAGCGCGCGAAGAAAGAGCGGCGAGCCCGTTTGCGGCGCGTCGACGAGCCGCGCGAGCAATCTCGGCGAGAGCGCTTTGGAGAAGCCGGCGAGATAGGCGACCGC
>JBEKLD010000234.1:0-2979 GCA_050010375.1 Vulcanimicrobiaceae bacterium | reverse complement strand
ATCGCACTTTTTTCAACCGATCGAGCTCCTGCCGGAGGGCGGGCGGCACCGCTGCATAGACGTCCTCGATGAGCGTCTCGAGGGCGGGTGGTGGCAACGCTTCCGAGGCGTCGATCGCGCTGGCGATTTCGGCGGCCACTTCGGCACATAGCGCCGCATCGCTCGCGTCGGAGACGAGGCCGAGCCCCACGAGGTGGCGGCGCAGCCGGTCCAGGGGATCCTTGGCCGCCCAGGCCTGCATGTCGGACTCGGAGCGGTACAGGGTCGGGTCGTCGCTCGTCGAATGGGGTCCCATCCGGTACGTGACCGCTTCGATGAACGTCGTTCCGTGCCCGGCGCGCGCCCGGTCGATTGCGGTTCGAACGGCGGCATACACCGCGAGCAGGTCGTTGCCGTCGACGCGAACCCCCGGGATCCCATAGGCGCGTGCCTTGATCGCCAGCGTGCGGGCGGCGGTCTGGCGCTCGACCGGTACGCTGATGGACCACTGGTTATTCTGGCAAACGAGCACCGAGGGAGCCTTCCATGCGGCCGCGAAGGTCATCGCCGCGTGGAAGTCGCCATGGCTGGTCGCGCCGTCTCCGAGGAACGCCACTGCCACGGCACCCGTTTTGCGGGCGAGCATCGCCCACGCCGCGCCGATCGCGTGCGGCAGCTGCGTGCCGATGCACGACGACCAGCTCACCTGGTGCACGGCGCGCCCAGACATGTGGCTCGGCATCTGCCGCCCTTTGAGCACGTCGCCCGAGTTGCCGAAGATCTGCGCCACGAACGTGCGCAACGGAAAGCCGCGGACCAACATGACGCTCTGCTCGCGCAGCGCCGGGAACACCCAGTCGTCGTCGCGCATCGCAAGCGCCGTAGCGATCGGCACGGCTTCTTGCCCGTGGGCCGCGCCGTAGAAGCCGACGCGCCCCTGCCGCTGCAGCGCCGTCATCCGCGCGTCCAGGATGCGCACGCGGTGCATCTCGCGGTACGCGCGCTCGAGAATCTCGGGACGCACATGCGGATCGGTCGCCGGATCGGCGGTGCCATCGTCGCGCAAGACCCGCAACAGGGCGATGTCCGGGTCGTCGTCGCGAGGTGGGTCCAGGTCGGTCGGCGGATCGCTCGGCATGGCGTCAGTCCGCGCCCGTGTCCGCCCGCGGCGATCCATCGGTCGGAGCCGGGGCCCCGTCGATCGATTCGGAACCCCCGTCGAACGCGCGAGCCGACCCGTCGATCGAACCCGGGGTTGCGTCCGGGCCGGATGCCGCCGTCGCGTCAGCTTCGTCGTGGCCCCCATCGACCGAGAGTCCGGTGGAGGCCGCCACGTCAGCTGAAGTCGCCCCCGCATCGGCTTCGAACGCGCCCGCGTCAACCGGGGGGGGTCCGCAGAAGAGCGGAACCGCGGCAAAAAAGAAACCTTGCAGCGACGACTGCAGACACGCGGCTATCGCAGCGCCGGCGTCGGCGGGCAAGCCCCCGGCGTCGGCCCCGGTGCAGGCGACCGCGCCGACGTAGAGCTCGCATCCGCTGACGTCCGCTTGCTGTGCGCACGTGTCGTACGCCGCGATCGAGCTCCCGTTGTTCGGCGTCACCGGACAATTTGCAGCGCACGAGGCGAACTCGCAGCCGGCAAGCTCCTGGACCGCCTCCGCGCAGGAAAGCGCCGACGGATTGCTCGGATCGCTCAACTCGATGCATCCTGCGACGTTCAGCCGAATCCATCCGGAGACGTCGACGATGAGGGGTCCGTCGCTGCCCGCGTCGGGTGGAGTCTCCAGGCAGCTGGCACACGTCGGATACTGGGCAAGCTGAACGTTGCAGAGATGCACCGTCGCGCGCGATCCAAAGCAAGCGTCGTACAAGGCATCGAGCGCTTCGGCGGAGCACGCACCCAGGTTGCGCTCGGCCGGGTGGTACTCGGCCGGGACGAACGTGGGCACGTCACCGGGAAGGCACGCGCTCGCATCGATGAGGCCGGCGTCGCCGGCGCTTGCGGCGAGCCCGCTCGGCGCGTTGCCCGAAGGCACGGAGCCGGCGTCACCGGCGACGAACGCGAAATTCGTGTTCGACACGGCGGCGCAAGCCGCGAGCGGAAGCATCGCCACGCAGCCGGCGAGACGTCCCACAGATGCGCAAGCGCCGGCGGCGCACGAAACCGCGCGAAGCCAAATGGAAGTCAAGGATCGGCTCGAAGTATGCCACGATCGCGCAACCCGTGCGAACGCGGACCATCGTGACAACGCCGTGACGACGCCCACCCAAGCTCGACCGAATCGAGCCCCGTCGGGCCAGCCGAGGTTCGCGGGCCTACCGGCGGGGCCCAGGCCCCTCGCGAGCGGGATCGCGATGCGCGCCGTCGGCCGACCCCTCGCTCGAATCGCGCGCAGGCGCCGGCCCATGCGCCGGCACAGACGACAACGTCACGACGTGCAGAGCGATGACGACGACCAGAAGTCCGAGCTCGACCTGACCGCACAGTTCGGCAAGATCGTGGAGCCGCGAAAGTTCGAGTCCGGCGCCGCCGAGGCCGCGCAGAACCCCCTGGGCGTGCAGGTGCGCGATCTGCGGCGAGACGTGAATCCCTTCGAACACGGCGACGACGGCGGCCGCGGCCGAGACGAACGCTCGTGCGTGGTCGAATCGTTGAAAGGGCATGCGCAGCGCGGCGCGCACGGCTTCGGTGGCCAGAACGGCCGACGCACACGCCATGGCCACCGTGTCAAAGCGGCGGAAGACGACGGTCATCGCATCCGCGCTGGTCGGCAAGGGCACCCTGGCGAAAATGACAGGCGCCGCCAGGGCGCCGAGCGCGACCAGGCCGCCCATCCATACGGCGACCGCGACCAGCGCGAGCCCCGAGCCGAGCCGCTGCACGACGATGCGCGTGCGGCCCGGCAGCGCGGACTCAGTCGACGGCGAGACGGACGAGGGCTTCCCGAACGAGGGCATCATCGACGGCATCTCCGAGGTTTTCGAGTGCGGGACGCGCCT
>JBEKLD010000233.1:0-3007 GCA_050010375.1 Vulcanimicrobiaceae bacterium | reverse complement strand
TGGCGCACGCGAACCCGGACGGAGCGCCGCACGCGAAGCGCTGGCAAGACGCGGTCGCGCTGCGCGAGGCGGGGAAGTCGGTCCTCGGCGCGTTCAACGTGCAGCACCTCGACTCGGTCGCGCCGGTCGCCGAGCGCATCTTGGGCTATCCGGTCCGCGAGATCGTTCCGCTGGGGTTCTTGCGCCGCGCCGACACGGTCATCGCACTCGACGTCTCGCCGGAGATCCTCGAATCGCGGCTGCGCAATGGGCGCATCGTGCGCACCGAGGATATCGACCGGGCCAGCCTGGGCGCGTTCCGGCCGCAGAACCTCGAGCTGCTGCGCGAGCTGCTGTTGCGAACCGTCGATCAGTTGACGGTCCCGGTCGTCGCGCCGGGACAGTCGTCGGTCGAGTTAGCGGTGCTGCTGCCCGGCTTCGATCCCGAGCCATACCTGCGCCGGATGGCCGGTCTCGCCGATGCACTCGATCTCGCGCTCGAGACGACCAGCATCGGGCGCGTCGATCCCGACGCCTACCTCGAGGCGCGGCTGTCGGTCGAGGCCGGCCGCATCGATGTGCCGCCGGCCTTCGCCGAGCGCGGTGATCTCAAGGGGATCCGCGCCACGCTGATCGCGGTTCCGGCCGGTGAGTTCGCCACCAAGCTGCTGGCGCGGCCGATCGACCGTGACGTCTACGTCGTCGACCCAGCTCGGCCGCCGATCGTGCGCGGCCCCGACGGCGCGCGCCATCCGTACGGGCACGTCGTCGGCGACCGCCTCAAGCTGGGCTACGGCAAGCTGACGGTCTTCCTGGGCTCGGTCGCCGGCAGCGGGAAGACCTACGCGATGCTCGACCGCGCGCACACGTTGCGCGACGAAGGCGTCGACGTTGTCGCGGCGCTGGTCGAGACGCACGGCCGGGTCGAGACGGCTGCCAAGCTCGAGGGGCTCGAGCGCCTCGCGCGGCTCCCCAACGGCGAGCTCGATCGCGAGGCGTTGCTCGTGCGCCGTCCGCAAGTCGCGTTGATCGACGAGCTGGCCCACACCAACGCCGCCGGCAGCCCCTATGCCAAACGCTACGACGACGTCATCAACGTGCTGCGCGCCGGGATCTCGGTGATGACCACGCTCAACGTCCAGCATCTCGCCGGTTTGGGCGACGCGGTCGAGCGGATCACCGGGACGCGCGTCCGCGAGACGGTCCCCGACGCGATCCTCGAGGTCGCCGACGAGCTGATCGTGATCGACGTCGCGCCCGAGATCATCCGCCAACGGCTGCGCGAGGGGAAAATCTATCCGGCCGAGCGGGTCGACACGGCGCTGGCCAACTTCTTCAAGACCGAACACCTGGCCGCGCTGCGTGAGCTGACGGTGCGCGAGGTCTTGCACGCTCGCTCGACGCAGCGCCACGTGCGGCCGTTCTCGCGCATCGTGCTCGCCGTCGCGCCACGCGAGCGCGACGTCGCGCTGGTCGAGCGGATGGGACGGCTGGCCGGCCGGCTCGACGTCGACCTGCGGGTCGTCTCGGTGCTGCGGCCGGGCGACGACGCGCCGCAGCCGGCGACGGATGCGCTGCTGCGCGCGACGCGCGCCGCGCACGGTTCCTTTCTCTCCGACCGCGCCGACGATCCGGCCGCGCGCCTGGCCGCGATCGCCGACGCCACCGACGTCATCGCGGTCGAGTCGCCGCGCCACGCGAAGCGGTTCTTCGGCGGTCGCAGGTCGTTCGTGCAGAGGCTGCTGCGCGCCGGTGCGCACGAGCTGTTGGTGCTGGCCCCGCGCGAGGGCTCCGGCGCCGCCGAAGCGGAGCCGAAGCACTAGCCGGGCTTACGTACCGGCCGGGGCCGCTTGCGCGTCGAGGGCGCGGTTGAGGTCGAGGACGTTCACCCGCGGCTCGCCGAGGATGCCGAGTTGGCGCGGCGTGACGTGCTGCGCGATCAGCGCGCGCACGGCCTCCAGCGACAGGCCACGCGCCTTCGCGACGCGCGGGGCTTCATAGTAGGCGGCCTCGGGCGAGATGTCGGGATCGATCCCGCTCGCGCTGCTGGTCACCAGATCGGCCGGAATCGGACCGGTCGCATCGGGATTGGCCTTGCGCAGCGCGGCGATCGCGGCCTTCGTTCCGTCGATCAGCTTCTTCGAGGTCGGGCCGTAGTTGGTGCCGCCGGTCTGGGTCGGATCGTACCCCTTGCCGGCCGCCGAGAGCCGCGGCTGGAAGTAGCCCGGCTTGGTGAAGTTCTGGCCGACCAGCTCGGAGCCGATCACGACCCCACCCTGGTCGATGAGCGAGCCGTTGGCCTGGTGCGGGAAGACGAGCGACGCGATCCCCCAGATGATCAGCGGGTAGATCACCCCGAAGGCGACGATCGTGACGATCGTGTAGAGCACCGAGGTGCCGAGATGCCGCAGCGTATTGTCGCCGGCCGGCGGGGTGGGTGTGGTGGCGGTCATGCGTGGGCTCCGGTGAGGTGCAGCGCGACGAGGATCAGGTCGATCAGTTTGATCCCGATGAACGGGACGATGATCCCGCCCAAGCCGTAGATGAGGACGTTCTCGCGCAGGACGGCGTTCGCGCCGCGCGGGCGATACCGCACCCCGCGCAGCGCCAGCGGGATCAGCGCGATGATGATGACCGCGTTGAAGATGACCGCCGAGAGGATCGCGCTCTGCGGCGTCGCGAGGCGCATCACGTTGAGGGCGTCCATCTCCGGATAGGCGACGGAGAACATCGCCGGCAGGATCGCGAAGTACTTCGCGACGTCGTTGGCGATCGAGAAGGTCGTCAGCGCGCCACGGGTCATCAGCAGCTGCTTGCCGACTTCGACGACCTCGATCAGCTTGGTCGGATCCGAATCGAGGTCGACCATGTTGCCGGCTTCTTTGGCTGCCTGGGTGCCGCTGTTCATCGCCAGGCCGACGTCGGCTTGGGCCAGCGCCGGGGCGTCGTTCGTGCCGTCGCCGGTCATCGCGACGAGCCGGCCCGCGGTCTGCTCGCGCTTGATCAGCGCCATCTTCGTCTCCGGCGT
>JBEKLD010000232.1:0-3019 GCA_050010375.1 Vulcanimicrobiaceae bacterium | reverse complement strand
TCCCGCCCCAGAAGCGGTCGGGCAGCCAGATCGTGTAATGCCAGAGCGCGAGACCCATGATGACCCAGGCGAGCATGCCCATCAGCGTGGCCTCCCCCGTCGCCGGTTGCGTGACTTCGACGCGCCCCGCCGGCGTGCCGCGGCGTCGTCGGCGGGCATCACGACATCCTCGGGGCGCGCGTCGGCGGTCGGATCGCGCACGGGCTCCGGCCGCGCCTCGGGCCGGGTCTCGGGGATCACCTGGGCCGTGGGCCGCGCCGCGGGCTCCGCGTGCAGGTCGCGCACCAGCTCGCGGAACTCGCCGGCCTTGACGTCCGGGCGCGGCGGCTCGGTCAGGCGCCGGCGCGGACGGCGGCCGCTCGCGTCGACGTCGACCTCGCGCGCGGCCGCGCCGACCGTCGCGTAGGCCGGCACGACGCCGCCGTTCTCGGCCGCGATCCGCGCCCGCCGGCGACGGTACACGGGCTCGCGCTCCTTCCAGTGCGTCAGCACCGGCGAGGCGATGAAGATCGACGAGTACGCACCCGAGGCCACGCCGACCAGCAGCGCGAAGGCGAAATCCTTCAGCGTCGAGCCGCCGAAGAACAGCAGCGCCAGGATCGGCAGCAGCGTGCACAGGCTCGTCGCCAGCGAGCGCGTCAGCACCTCCGACATCGAGCGATTGACGATCTGCGAGAACGCGGCGTTCTGCATCTTCGCGACGTTCTCGCGCACCCGGTCGAACACGATGATCGTGTCGTACATGGAGTAACCCAAGATCGTCAGCAGGGCCGCCACCGTGTCGGCCGTCACCTGCCTCCCGGTGAGCGCGTACACGCCGGCCGTGATCAACAGGTCATGCATCAGCGCGATCATCACCGGCACCGCGTATTTCCACTGGAAACGCAACGCGATGTAGGCCGCGATCGCGAGCAGCGCCGCGACGATCGCGACCGCCGCGCTGTCGGCGACCGTCTTGCCGAAACTCGGCCCGACGGTGTTCTCGCTGAAGGACGTGATGCCGTAGCGCGCGTTCAGCAGGCCGTAGACCGTGCTCGTCGACGATCCCGCGCTGCCGAGCTGCGCCACCGTCAGCGTCTTGGTCGCGATCTGGAAGTTGTAGGTGGGCTTCTTGGTCTTTCCCGGGGGTGACACCTGCTGCACGACGGGCAGCCCGATCGAGGCGCCCGCGCTCTTCAGGTGCAGCGACTGCACCGCCTTGGACACATCGCTCACGCTCGCCGGGTGGGCCAACCCGACCTCGACCTGGCTGCCGGAGACGAAGTCGATGCCGAAGTTCACGCCGCGAGCGCCGATCGCGATCGCGCCGATCAGCAGGATCGTCCCCGAGAGGCTGAAGAACCACTTCGACTTGCCCATGAAGTCGAACGTCCACCGCCGCCGGCGTTCGCTCACCCCGAGCGCGCTCGGCGCCCGGATGAACCGCGTGTGCCCCATCGTCGAGAGGATCGCCCGCGTCGCCGCCACGGCCGTGAACAGCGAGACCAGCACGCCCATGCCGAGCGTCAGCGCGAAGCCCTGCACATCGGACTGGGAGAGGATGAAGAGGATGAACGCCGCCATGAAGGTGACGACGTTCGCGTCGATGATCGCGCTGAAGCCGCGGCGGTAGCCGGCGGTGATCGCGTTCAACGGCGAGCGCCCGGCGCGCGACTCCTCCTTGACGCGTTCGAAGATCACCACGTTCGCATCCGCCGCCACGCCGATCGTCAGGATCAGCCCCGCGATGCCCGGCAGCGTCAGCGTGACCGGGACCAGCTTGATCAGCGCGTAGAGATACAGCGAGTAGATCGCCAGCGCGCTGACCGCGATCACACCCAGGACGCGATAGAAGACGAGCAGGAACAGGGCGACCAGCGCCAACCCGACCAGGCCGGCTATCAGCCCCTGGTTGAGCGCCTGGTGGCCGAGCGTCGGGGTGATCAGCTCCGAGGAGATCTCGTCGAGCTTGACCGGCAGGGCACCGCTCGCCATCACGTTGGCGAGCGTGTTCGCGGTGGCGTAGGTGAAGCCGCCCGTGATCTCCGAGCCGTTGGATGCGTCGATGCCGAACGGGTACTGGCTGAAGTTGATCGACGGGACCGTCACCAGCGCGCCGTCGAGCGTGACCGCGAAGTGCTGCAGGTTCGGGTTGGCGAGCGAGACCGAGTTGTTCTTGCCGCGATTCGCGAGCACCGCCGTCACGTTCGTGAAGACGCTCGCCCCGTTGCCCTTGAAGCCGAAACTGACGGCGATCCCCTGCGTCGGGTCGGTGGTGACCTGCGGGCTGGAGACGTCCGAACCCGTCAGCTTCACGTTGTCCGCGAGCACGTAGTAGTCGTTTGGCACGAGCACCTCGGGCGCGCTCGTGGCCTGCACGAGCACGGTCCCCGGCTGCACCACGACGAGCCGCGCGCCGGCCGGCAGCTTGACGTGCTTCTGTACGAGGTCGGCGTCCAGCAGCGCCTTGGTCGGCTCCGGCCCGTTGGGCGCGTAGACCGTCTGGGTCTTCGCGTCGACGTAGTAATAGACGGGCACGGGCGAGGATTCGATCGCGAAGCAGCGCGTCTTCTTCGCGCGCAGCGCCGGCGTGCAGGTCGGCACCGCGGGCTCCTTGGACGCGCGGATCACGGCGGCGTAGTAGGTGATCCCGCACGCGGGCCCGCCGGGGGCCTCGGTCGTGCCGTCGCAGGTCACGGACGGGTCGTTGGGGCCGGCGACCTTGCCACTTGGGCCGATCACGCTGTCCTCCCAGTCGTAGAAGAACAGCTGGCCGGCCACGCCGACGACCTTCGCCGCCTGCGCCGTGTTCTGGACGTCGGGGAGGTCGACGGTGATCTCGTCGCCGCCGTAGGCGGTGATCGACACGCCGCTCACGCCGAGTGTGTCGCTGCGCGAGCGCATCACGTTGATCGCGTCGCCCAGCTGCGTCGAGTTGACCGGCTTGCCCGACGTCGTGCGCGCGTCGTAGATCAGCTGGGTGCCGCCCTTCAGGTCGAGCCCGAGGCGGGTCTTCGACGCCTTGACGACGCCGGGGATG
>JBEKLD010000231.1:0-3111 GCA_050010375.1 Vulcanimicrobiaceae bacterium | reverse complement strand
CGTTCCACGGCGCGCTGATCGGCATCTTGCTCGCGATCGTGCTGTTCCTGCGCAAGCATCCCGGGTTGACGTTCGGCGTGCTCGGCGACGAGATCGTCCCGCTGGTTTCGATCGGCATCTTCACGACGCGCCTGGTCAACTTCATCAACGACGAGCTGCTCGGCAAGGTCTGTCACCCCGACCGGCCGTGGTGCGTGCTCTTCCCGGCCGACCAGTTCAACTACCGCTATCCCTCGCAGATCTTCGAAGCGATCCTCGACCTGCTGACGCTGCCGATCGTGCTGTTCGTCTACTCGCGCCGGCCACCCGACGGCGTCACCGGCTGGACGTGGTTCACCGTCTACGGCCTGATGCGTACGATCGCCGAGATCTGGCGCGACCCGGGCTTCACCGTGCTGGGCCTGGACGGCGGCCAGTTCGTCGCCGTCCTCCAGACGCTCATCGGGATTGTGATGATCGTCTACTCGTACCGGCGCGGGACCCGAACGGACGCGCGGTGAAGGACTCCTTCCATGCCCCTCGCCACCGAAACGGTCGCCGAGCGCGTGGCGGCGCTGCGCGAGCGCGTCGACGAGGCCTGCGTCGCCGCCGGGCGTGAGCCTGGCTCGGTCGCGATCCTGGCGGTGACCAAGCACTGGCCGCGCGAGGCCGTCCTGGCCGCGCTCGACGCCGGGCTGCGCGACGTCGGCGAGAACTACGTCCAGGAGGCGCGCGCCAAGTACGTCGATCTGCCGCCCTGTACGACGCACTTCATCGGCCACGTCCAGACGAACAAGGCCAAGGCGATCGTGCGCGGCTTCGACGTCGTCCAGAGCGTCGACCGGCTCGAGGCCGGCCTCGCGCTGGCGCGCGCGGGGCGCGAGCTGGGCCGCCCGGCGCGGGTGCTCGTCCAAGTCAACGTCTCGCCGACCGAGCGGTTCGGCGCCGCGCCGGAGGAGGCGCAGGCGTTGGCCGAGCGCCTGCGCGAGGCGGGGTTGAGCGTCGAGGGCGTGATGGCGATCGGCCCGCTGGCCGGCGACACCGAGCGCGCTTTCACCGCGGCGCGGGCGACCTTCGAGCGCGTCGGCGGGACGACGCTCTCGATGGGGATGTCCGGTGACTGGGAGTGCGCCCTCAAAGCCGGATCGACGATGCTCCGCTTGGGCACCGCGATCTTCGGGCCGCGACCGGTTCGAGAAAGGATACCAGCGTGAGCGTATTCGCACGGATCGGATCGTGGTTTGCGATCCACGACGAGGACGACGACGAGCTGTATCCCGACGAGGTTGGTGCCAAGCGCAACGTCGTCCCGCTGAGCGACGCGTCGCGCCGCAACGGCGGCTCGGTCGCGGTCTTCGCGCCGCGCTCGTTCGGCGACGTGACCGAGATCGCCGACGCGCTGCGCGCGCGGCAGGTCGTGATCGTCAACGTCCAAGGCGCCGATCGTAACCTGCTGCAACGGGTGGTCGACTTCACCTCGGGTGTCGCCTACACGATCGACGGCCGCATTCAGAAGCTGGCCGAGTCGATCTACCTGGTCGTACCGGCCGGCGTCGCCGTCAACTCGGCCGGCATGCGCGAGCAGCTCGACAACGACGGTGTTCTGGGTATCAAGGACTTGCGTTGATGGCCAAGATCACGATTATCGACATCCAGCACAAGGAATTCAAGCGGTCGCTCCAAGGTTACGACCGCAACGAAGTCAACGAGTATCTCGACGAGATCATCGAGACGCTCGAGGACGAGAACCAGGCGCGCGCCGCGCTCGAGGCCGAGATCGGCGACCTGCGCGAGCGCATCTCGCACTTCAAGGCGATGGAAGAGTCGCTGCAGTCGACGCTGCTGCTCGCCCAGCGCACCGCCGACGAGGTCAAGGCGGCGGCCCACAAGGAGGCCGATCTAATCCGCCAGGAGGCGCGCCTGTCGGCCGAGCGCGAGATCGCGGCGTTGGGCGACCGCATCGAAGACTCGCGCCGCGAGGCGCAGCGCGCGCAGGACAGCGCCGAAAAAGCGAAGAGCGAACTGCGCTCGCTGCTGATGTCGCATCTCTCGCTGCTCGAGCGCCCGGCGGAGCGGCCGGTTCCGCGCGCCGCCGCGCCGGCCGAGCCCGCCGCGCCCGAACCCGATCAGCTGCCCCTCAACGGCGCCCCGGCGGAGCGCACGCTGGTCGACTAAGTCGCCCGCGACCCTAGTGTGGGGTGAGCTGGGCGCGCAGTTCGGCGGCCGTCAGCGGCTGATTGTAGATCGGGGAGCCGGGCTGCTGCGAGCGGCCGCCTTCGATCAGACCGCCGTTGTCGACCGGGTCGAAGCCGATCTCGTCGATCAAGTCCATCACGACCCGCTTGGCGGCGGCATCGTCTGAGGCGACCGGGATCGCCAGGCGCCGCTTCGCGCCCTTGGCCTTCCCCTCGTCGGCCAGCCGCTTGTAGAAGATCGTGTTGAACGCCTTGACGACCCGCGCGCCGGGGACCAGGGCGCGGATGAACTCGGTCGAGGTCTTGCGGCCGAGGTCTTCGATCTCGAAATCCTCGGTGTAGGGGTTGATCGCGTCGATCACGATCTTGTCGTCCCACCCCTCGAGCTCACCGAGCGCTTCCTCGCGCTTGGTCCACGGGACCGCGATCAAGACGATGTCGCTGGCGTCGACCGCATCCTGGGCCTCCGAGGGGACCACGTTGGAGCCGATCTCGGTGGCCAGCGCTTGGAGTGAGGCGGGGCCGCGGGAGTTGGCGATCCGCACCTGGTGGCCGGCACGCGCGAACAGACGAGCGGCGGTTCCCCCGATGTTGCCGGAGCCAACAATCCCGATGTTCATACGTTCCCCTGCCGGCGAGAGTCCGCTCCCGCCCGTCCTGCCTGCGGGTTACGCCACGCGGCCACCAGATTCCGCGAGCCGGCCCGGAATCCGGGGCCGTCGTCGTCCGCTCATCCTTCGGCAACGCCCCGGCCATCGCCGTCCCCTAGGATCGCCGGCATGGATGGCATGGAATGGATGGGCAGCGCGATGCGGGCCGCCCGCGCGCAGCTCGATGTCGCGACGCACGACCTGGCCAACGTCGGCAGCGACGGCTTCCGCAGGGCGGTCGCCGACGTCCGGCTGACGCCGCGCGGCCTGACGGTCGCGACGCACGC
>JBEKLD010000230.1:0-3120 GCA_050010375.1 Vulcanimicrobiaceae bacterium | reverse complement strand
CGGGACCGCAGCGGCCGTCTTGAACCGGGTGGAGACCTGCCATTGGCAGGTGGGTGCGGCCCGGGCGCCCAGACACCATCCGCCGAAGCGGGCGGCAATACCGGTCGTATCCGGAGCTGATGCTCCCTTGGTATCGACGTTGGTCCACCACCGTGGAACTGCGCGAACCGCCGCAGTCGCCGTCCGCCCCGCCATGGTATATCCCGCGTTCACCCCCCGGTCAAGTCTTGACAGCGGGCGAAACGGGGTCGAGCGGTGCCGGCGCGGGCGGATCGAGCAGCATCGCGCGGACCAAGCGTGCCTTGGCGGCATCGTTGGCGATGATGCTGTCGCCCTCGCCCGGCAAGTCGACGTCGCCGACGTACGGCACCTGCGCGCTCGTGAAGCCCTGCGGACCGAGTCCGCGGAACGCGTTCACCAAACTGATCTCCTCGCCCGGCGAGAGATTCGTCTCGACGTCCTTGCGCAGGACGCCGAGCAGCGCCGCGGCGTGCACCAGCGTGTCGAGCTTGCCGTCGCGCAGCTTGGCTAGGATCGTGCGGATCACTTGTTGCTGGCGCATGATGCGGCACGGGTCGCTGCACCAGTCGTGCCGGAAGCGCGCGTAGCCGACGGCTTGCGCACCGGTCAAATGCTGCCAACCCGGCTGCAAGTGCACGTGCAGATGCCCCCAGCTGTCGTCGTAGTCGACCGGACCGTTGCGCCCGACATGCTTGAGCGCGGCGGAGTTCTGGACGTCGAGGTCGACGCCACCGAGCGCGTCGATCAGATCCTTCGTCGTGTCGATGCGCAGCACGACATAGCGGTCGAAGCCCGGGATGCCGAGCCACTTCGCGACCACCGCTTGCGACTCGGCGATCCCGCCGTCGGCCTGCGCCTCGTTGATCTTGCCGCGGCGCCCGTTGGGGAGGACGGCGACCATGTCGCGCGGGACCGAGAGCTCGTAGACGCGGTGCGCAACAAGGTCGAGGTTGACGGCCATGATGATATCGCTGCGCGAATGCGCCGACGTCTCCTGATCGAGCCGGTCGTAGTCGTAGTCGAGGCCGACGATGAGCACCCGCACCATCGGGCGTCCGAACAGCGCCGCCGGCTCGGGGATCGCGGCTTCCAACGAGACCGGAAAACGCAAGCCGTGCGGCCCGATCGAGGCGTAGCCGAACGCGGTCGCGACGACGAACAACAGTGCCAGCAGCACCAAACGAGGCATGGCGGGAACCTCCGCGAGAGTGAGACGAGGGTCCGGCGCGCTGCGCCGGAGCGGTCGGTCAGCTAGCTCGTGGAGTACGGCGGCGCACGGCCGGTGCGCCGATCGAGCGCCGGCGCGAAGGCGCGGCGCAGCGGGACGTGATCGAGTGCGAGGCGGGCCAGCGGCAGCCGCGCGCACGCCAGCACGAGGCGGCGCACGAACGCGATCAGCTCGACCGCGGTGCGCGCCGACCAGCGGACGAGGCGCGCGAAGCCCAAGCCCAATCCCAGCCCGACGCTCGCGTGCAGCGCCAGGCTCAGCAGCACCGGACCGCCGAGCCAGATCGTCCCGCCCAGCGGGTGTCCGGCCACGACGATCTGTTCGAGCGTCTCCATCGTGAACAGCACGCCGAGCTGCACGGCGAACGTCAGCGGCGCGAGGCGCAACACAGCACCGTCGTCGAGCGCGCGGGCCGGGACACGCAACCAGGGCAGGCTACGACCGTGCGGGACGAGCATGCGGCGCGCGACGATCGCGACGACGAGCGCCGCGCAGCACAGCCCGACCAGCAGCGACGGCACGACATCGAGCGTGCTGTGGTCGGTGTACGCGCGGGGCCCGAAGGTCCCGGCGTTGGAGATCCCTTCCATGACCGGGTCGGCCAGGGCGGCGGCCGAGATCGCTGTCGCCAGACAGAAGATCGCGCGGACCGCCACCGACGATGGGCGCATCTGGGCGCTCGTTCGAAGCTCGGGTCCGCCGCTCCCTGTCCCGCTGTCCAGCGAGCGAGCGTCGAACGCTGTGCCGTTGTCCCGGCAGGCCGGCGCGTGCCTCCGCGGAACCGCTTGGGGTGGCGCCAATCGCGCTGGACGTCGAACCGCTGGAGCTGCCGCTCAAGCACACCTTCACGATCGCCCGCTCGACGGCGTCGATCGCCAGGACGGTCGTCGTGCGGTTGCGCTGGAACGAGATCGAGGCGTTCGGCGAGAGTGCGCCCAGCGAGCGCTACGGCGAGAGCGTCGCCAGCGTGATCGCCGGCCTGCGCGGCCGCACGCTCGGCGACGATCCGTACGCGGTCGACCGGCTCTTGCAGGGTCTGCCGCCGGCTCAGCGCTGCGGCCTGGACCTGGCCTTGCACGACTGCATCGGCAAAGATCTCGATCGCCCGCTCTGGCAACTGCTCGGGCTCGACCCGTCGGCGACGCCGCTGACCTCCTTCACGATCGGAATCGCGCCGCTCGACGAGATGCTGGACAAGGTCCGCGAGGTCGGTACGCATCCGGTGCTCAAGGTCAAGCTCGGCCGCGGCGCCGAGATCGCGACGGTCGAAGCGATACGCTCGATCTACTCTGGGACGATCCGCATCGACGCGAACGAGGGTTGGGCGCCCGAACAGGCGGTCGGAATCCTGCGCGAGCTGGCGCGCTTCGACATCGAGTTCTGCGAGCAGCCGATCCCGGCCGGGATGCCCGAGCGGCTGCGCTGGATTCGCGAACGCTCGCCGATCCCGCTGGTCTCCGACGAGGACTCCAAGGACGCGGCCGACCTGCCGGCGTTGCAGGGTTGCGTCGATGGGATCAACGTCAAGCTGGTCAAGTGCGGCGGCATCCGCGACGCGCTGGCGATGATCGCCACGGCGCGCGCGCTGGGTTTCAAGATCATGCTCGGCAGCATGGTCGAGAGCGCGATCACCGCGACGGCGGCCGCGCAGTTGAGCCCGCTGGTCGACTGGGCCGACCTCGACGGCCCGTTCCTGACCGCGCACGATCCGTTCGTCGGCCTGACCTACGCGGACGGAAAGATCGTGCTCCCGTACGCGCCCGGGCTCGGCGTGCGCGAACGCGCGGAGACCCGGCGCTGAGTCGACGCTATGTGATCCTCACACCGCACGCGCTGACCTCGCGCGCAGCGAAGATGGCGCACGGGGTGAT
>JBEKLD010000229.1:0-3124 GCA_050010375.1 Vulcanimicrobiaceae bacterium | reverse complement strand
GGCGGGCACCCCCACTAAAGAAGGTCCTCTCCCCGGATCTTCATCGTCCTCCAAAGCGGCTGTATACCGGTTCCCGTATCGTGAGCACAAGCTCCCCGCTTGGGGGGCGATCGAGGACAGCACTTATGCGCAATATTCGTCAGATCACCCGCGCCCTCGCCGTCTCGGCGGCGTTGACGGGATTGATCCTCCCGGCCGTGGCGGCGGCCCAGGACATCCCGTCCTATGCGGTCGGCCCCCAGCCCACCGTCCAGCAGCCGGTCGACCAGCAGGACCAGGACGAGACCATCACCGGCGAGATCGCGTCGGTCGACGGCCCGTTCGACATCCAAGTGGCGGACAGCCGCGGCTTCGGCGACAACGTCCAGCTGCACCAGGGGACGATCATCAACCCGACCGGGCTCACCCTCGCCCCGGGGATGAACGTCACCATCCAGGGCTACGCCGACGGCGGCGTCTTCCAAGCCAACGAGATCGACACCCCGTACCAGCAGTATGCGGGTGAAGCCCCGCCGCCGGTCTACTACGGTCCCGGCTACTGGTACCCGGGCTTCGGCTACGGCTACGGACCGGCGTTCAGCCTCGCGTTCGTCTTCGGGAGCGGCTGGGTCCAGCGTCCCTTCGGCCACGCCCAGGCCTGGAACGGCCGCCCGTGGGCCACGAACGTCTGGGCAGCGCACCCCTACGCCGGAAGTCGTGGGTTCGCGCGACCGGAGTCCTTCAGTCGGGTGAGCGGGTTCGCCGGCACCGGCAGCTACCGCGGTGAGACCAGCGCGTACCGCGCCAGCACGCCGAGCTACCGGACCCCGACCGCCTACGCCGGCGGCGCCCGGACGTACTCCGCGCCGGCGCGCAGCTACCAGGCCACCGAGCGCAGCTATGGTGGATACCAGGGCGCGACGCGCAGCACCGCTGCGTACCGTGCTCCGGCGGCCAGCCGCTCCTTCGGCGGCGGCGCAGCTCGCGGCGGCGACTCGCACAGCCACCACTAAACGTCCCATCTGGCCATTGTTCGGAGTGCCCGGTTTCGGGGAAACTCGAGGCATGGGCACTCCGGACGAACGCCAGGTTGAGGTCGCGCTCTGCGCGGAGTGCGGTCGCTCGCTCGCTGCCGGTGAGTCGATCCCCGCGCTGGACGGTGCGGGGCATCGTTGCGCCGATTACGACGTCTGCGACGAACGCAAAGAGGCACGCTCCGCCTTTAGTCCCGCCGCAGCGTAGAAGAGGGACCGCGCGGCCGTAGGCCGTACGCCGCGTCCCCGTCATGTACTGGGAGTTGGCCGGCGTTCCAGCCGTCGCGACTTGGCGCGGGGCACGGGTCGAGTCGGTCCATTCGATCGCCGCATGCATCGCCGATCCCGACGGCGAGATCGTGCTGCGGCTCGGCACCGTCGAGACGCCCGTCTTTCTGCGCTCCGCGGCGAAGCCGTTCATCGCCGCGGCGGCCGTGCGGGCCGGCGTGCTGGAGCGCTTCGGCTTCGGCGAGCGCGAGTTGGCGTTGATGTGCGCCTCGCATAACGGTGAACCGGCCCACGTCGAGTTGGTCGCCTCGATGCTCGAACGCATCGGCGCGAGCCCCGACGACCTGCGCTGCGGCGCGCACGCGCCCGCCTACGAGCCTGCTGCGGCGGCGCTCGCTGCCCGCGGCGAGGCGCCGACGCAGCTGCACAACAACTGCAGCGGAAAGCACGCCGGGATCCTCGCGCTGGCGAAAGTCCTCGGCGCGCCGTTCGAGGATTACCGCGACCCCGCGCATCCGGCGCAGCGCGCGATCCTCGCGCTCTGCGAACGGGTCAGCGACGACGTCTTCACCGGCGACCGGCTCGCGGTCGACGGCTGCGGGATCCCCGTCTACGCGACGACGCTCCGCCAGGCCGCGCTCTCGTTCGCGCGCATGGCGACGCTGCGCGGCCTCGCCGACGAGGACGCGACGGCGCTCGCGCTGGTCACCGCGGCGATGACGGCCGAGCCCTGGTACGTCGCCGGGACGGGGCGCTTCGACACCGACCTGATCCGCGCCACCGATGGTCGGATCGTCGGCAAGGCCGGCGCGGAGGCGGTCCACTGCGACGCGCTGCTGGACGCGGGATTGGGCCTGGCGCTCAAAGTGCTCGACGGCGGCCGCCGCGCCGCGGCGCCCGCGACGCTGGCCCTGCTCGAGGGGCTGCGTCTGCTCGAGCCGGAGGCCCGCGCCGCGCTCGCCCCGCACGCGCGGGTCGCGGTCCGCAGCGTCGCCGGGCAGGTCGTCGGCGAGGTCGCCGCGCTCGGCGGCTGGCTCCCCGCCGAGTCCGCACTGGGCGACCCGCTCCGCTAGCAACCCCGCGCTCCTCAGCGAAGTCCCAGCCTTCGTGGTCGATTTCTTCCTCCGGCGGCCGATCTTCGCGGCTGTCTGCTCGCTGGTTATCCTCCTCTTGGGTCTGGTGTCGCTGCCGGTGCTGCCGATCGCGCAGTACCCGAACATCGCGCCGCCGACGGTCGTCGTCACCTCGGTCTACACGGGAGCGAGTGCCGAAGCGGTGGAGGCCTCGGTCACGACTCCGCTCGAGCAGGCGATCAACACCGTCCAGGGCCTGAAGTACATGCAGTCCCAGTCCGGCAGTGACGGAACCTCGACCATCACCTGCACGTTCTCGCTCGATCGCAGTCTCGACCAAGCCGCCAACGACGTGCAGAACGCGGTCAACCTCGCTCAGGGGATCCTGCCGACCGAGGTCAAGCAAGTCGGCGTCACGGTCTCGAAAAACTCCGGCACGTTCGTCATGGCGCTGGGCGTGACGTCGGACGACCCGCGCTGGGACCCGATCTACATGACGAACTATCTGGAGAACAACGTCACCAACGATCTCCAGCGGATCCCCGGCGTCTCGAACGTCCTCGTCTTCGGCGAACGCAAGTACGCGATGCGGCTGTGGATCGACCCCAAGCGGCTGGCCGACAACGGCTTGGCCGCGGCCGACGTCGTCAACGCGCTGATGGCGCAGAACGTCCAGGTCGCCGCCGGTTCGATCGGCGCGCCACCGACGAACGGGCACCAGCCCTACGAGTACGGCGTGCGCGCGACCGGCCGGCTGACCGATACGACGGAGTTCGCGAACATCGTCTTGCGCACGAACCCCGACGGCGG
>JBEKLD010000228.1:0-3125 GCA_050010375.1 Vulcanimicrobiaceae bacterium | reverse complement strand
CAGATCGAACGGATCGTCGAGTTGCAGATCGCCTTGCTGGCCGATCGGGTCGGCGCCCACGCGATGCAGCTCGATCTCTCCGAACCCGCACGCCGGTTCCTGGCCGACGAGAGCATCGCCCAAGGGAGCGGCGCGCGCTACGTCGCGCGCACGATCGCGCGCCACGTCACGACCCCGCTCTCCGAGGCGATCCTGCGCGGCCGCCTGGCCGGCGGTCAGATCGCGCGCGTCGACTACGACGGCCGCGGCGTGACGGTGGAGGCCGCATGAGACGTTTGCTCCTGACCCTGCTGCTCGGCGCGGCGACGACCGCCGTCGCGACCGCCCAAGTGCCGACCGGCGTGCGCGTCCCGACGCCGCCCGGCGCGACCAACTCGACGGCAAGCCTGCTCTTCAACGCGATGATGTCGGTCGCGCGTGCCGCGGCGACGAACCCGCAAGCCGCCACGACCGCCGCGCTGAACTACTCCGTCGCGCTGCAGCGCTACGGCGCCGGCGACCTCAACGGAGCGCAGTCCTCGGCGATCCGCGCGATGATCGAGGCCAACACGCCGCAGACGACGACGATCCCGACGATCGCGCCGCTGGTGCCCGGCGAGCACCCGCGGATCGACACCTATCCGGCCGACAGCCTGGCCGAGATCGATGCCGATGCCTTCGTCGCCCGCGCGCGCGGCGTCGTCGCGGCCTGCACGACGCAGCACCTCCCCGCCGCCCGGCGCGCTGCCGTCCTGCTGGCCGACGCGCAGACCGATGACGCCGCCGGCCGCTGGTTCAACGCGAAGGTCGACGCGGCGAGCGCGATCGACCTGTGCGCTACTTCAGCGCGTCCTTGATCGCCGCTTCGATCTCGGCCGGACTCATCTCGCCCATCCGCGCGTAGGTCACCACGCCGCGCCGGTCGATGAAGATGTGGACCGGCATCGCGATCGCGCCGTAGGCGTGGCCGACCGAGCCCGAGTCGTCGATACCGACGAGGCCGTACGGATCGTGGTACTTCTTCTCGAACGCAGCCGCTTGGCCGTCGCCGTCGAGCTCGTCGATGCCGACGACCTGCAGCCCGCTCTTCGCGTACTTCGCGCGCAGCGCGCCGATCGAGGGCGCCTCCTCGTTGCATGGCCCACACCACGAGGCGAAAAAGTTGACGTAGACCGGCTTCCCTCGCAGCGCCGCCAGGCTGAGCGGCTTTCCACTGGGTGTCGGCACGCTGAACGCCGGCGCGGGTTGCCCGGTCGGCGGGATGGCCAGCGCGACCGAAGGGACGAAGGCGGCGGCCAAGGCGGCGGCGACCGCGATGAGGCGACGGAACTGCACCTCCGTACAAACGCCGAGCAGGGACGCGGCGTTGCGCCGCTCGAATTACTCCACGGTGCTTTCGGGTGGACGCCTTCTCGCAGCGCTGCTCCTCGCCGCCACGGCCGGCATGCCTCTCGGCGTGCGCGCCGACGGCCCAACGAACGGAGCCGCGGCCGCCGCCCCGGTCGCACGACCGGCAGGCGAGGTCGCCGTACTCCGGCGGCTCGCGGGTCATTGGGCTTGCGTCGACGCGCACGGGAAGCGGACCGAACGATCCTACGTCTTCGAGCCGCCGTTCCTGGGCGGCGGGTATCCTCTTGTCGGGCGCGAGACGCTTCGGAGTGACCGGGACTCGGTAACGTTCGCGCTGGAAGCCTTTCGGTGGGAGGCCGACGGTATCCACGCCGCGACGCTCGAGGGCGTGAGTGCCGGGACCAACATCGGTGAGGCGACGCTCGAATTCCTAGGCACCGACGAGACAAACGACAAGGCATTCACGCTGACCTACACGGTCGACGGGAACGTGCTACGCCGCACGGCCGACGAGGCCGGTACGACCAACGACGAGCGCTGCACGGCCGAGCCGCCCGTCGTCACGCCGCAGCCATGCACGGCGCGGGATCGGCCGGCCCGAACGCTGGTCGCTGCCGACCCGCCGTTCGTGAAGGATGTGTACCTGGGGCGCGTCGCCGGCGTTGTGCAGGTCGCGGTCACGCTCGACGACCGCTCCGATCTGGTCTCGGCGAAGATCTACTCCTCGCCCTCGGCGCTGTTGAACGCCGCCGCACTCGAAGCCGCGCGCGACACGAGCTACCAGACGGCCGTTCATAACTGCCGTGCGGTAGCGCAGACGTACATCTTCTCGGTCGCATTCGACCCGCCGAGCTAGACGACGGTCGGGAACTTCACCGTAGCGGCGTCCTCGATCATCTGGGCGACCAGCTCTTCGGCCGAGTCGAAACGGCGCTGCGCGCGGACGAAACGGAAGTTGCGCAGCGCGAGCTCTTCGCCGTAGAGCGAGCCGTTGAAATCGAGCAGCCAAGCCTCGACGGTGCGCGCGGTCCCGTCGAAGGTCGGATTCGTGCCGATCGAGGCCAGCCCCAGGTAGTCGCGCCCGTCGTGGCGGGCGGTGATGCGGTAGACGCCGTCTGGAGGGAGCAGCTTGTGCGGCGGAACCGCGACGTTGGCGGTCGGAAAGCCGAGATCGTGCCCGCGGCCGGCGCCGAAGACGACCAGCCCGCGCACGCTGTACGGCTCGCCCAGCAGCCGGTCGACCGTCTCGAGGTCGGCGGCCTGGATCGCCGCGCGGACGCGAGTCGACGAGATGCGCTCGCCGTCGAGCAGCGCGTTCGGCACGCCCGTCGCGACGCGACCCTGCGCGGCCAGATGCTCGCGCGCGAAGGTGACGTCGCCGGCGCGCTTGTGCCCGAAGCGGAAGTTCACCCCAACGATCATCGCCCGCGCGCCGATGCGGCGGACGAGCACGTCGTCGAGGAACTCGGCCGGGCTGAGCGAGGCGATCGAAGCGTCGAAGTCCAGCACGAAGGCTTCGAAGAAACCGGCCCGCGCGAAGGCGTTGATCCGCTCCTCGAGCGTCGCGATCAGCGGCGGCTCCTGCCCCGGCCGCAAGAACGCGGAGGGATGCTCGCGGAAGGTCAGCACCGCGCTGCGCTCGCCGGCCCGTCGCTCACGAAGTGCCTCGCGCACGATCGCGCGATGGCCGAGGTGGAAGCCGTCGAAGAACCCGACGGCGACGACGCGCGCGCGCTTCGGCGCGCGCTCGGGCAGCACGTGATGGATCTTCACACGAACACCTTGCGCGGCGCGAG
>JBEKLD010000227.1:0-3210 GCA_050010375.1 Vulcanimicrobiaceae bacterium | reverse complement strand
TGCCTCGTCGGCTCATGCTGCAGGTGATGCCGCGCGTAGCCAGCTCGCGCCGGTAGTCCTCGCTGGCGTAGGTGCTGCCCTGGTCGGAGTGATGGAGCAGCCGCGAGTCTGGGCATCGTCGGCGCAGCGCCATGTCGAGCGCCTTGATGACCAGCTTGCGGTCGTTGACGGCGGAGAGCGCCCAGCCGACGACGAAGCGCGAGAACAGGTCGACGACGGCGGCCAGGAAGATTCGACCGCTGTCGCCGACGCGCAGCTCGGTGGTATCACCGACCCACCGCTCGTTGGGGGCGTCTGCCTCAAAGCGACGCGCGAGCAAGTTGGGCGCGACGGGTTGGTCATGCTCGCTCATCGTCGTGCAGCGGTAGCGCCGTCGAACACGCGCTTTGAGCCCTTGCTGCTGCATCAATCGGATGATGCGCTTGCGGCTCACGCGCTCGTGCGTCGACTCGCCGCGTCCGCGCCACGCGTAGTAGCCGGACGTCGAAACGCCGAGCGCGCGGCAGCCGATGGTCACCGGGTAGTTGGCCTTCTCCGCGTCGATGAGCGCGTACTTCAGTTGCTCTCTTTCGCGAAGAAGGCTGCGGCTTTCCTAAGAAGCTCCATCCACGGCGCTCGCGACAAGGGCGAACCCCATGGCGCCGGCGCGACGGCGAAGGTTGGTCAAGGTGCGCTCGTGGTATCGCTCCTCGTAGTAGGAGGCGCCGGGATCGACGTAGGCCCTTGGGTTCGACGACCTCGATGTCAATGGCCACCAGAAACTGACCCACCTTGGCCATCAGGAAGTGACCCACCCCCCGGTCAGCGCGACGGCGATTTTCACGGTGCGGTGGGCGCCGTCTCCTCGTCCGGCTGGCTGCGTTTGACGGCGTGCGGGACACGGTCACCGGGACCGCGCGTGACGAGGACGTCGGCGTGCTGTCCGAGGCGATCGAGGAGCGCGGCGGTGAGCTTGTCGTCGCCGAAGACACGGTTCCATTCGCTGAAGGCGAGATTGGACGTGATGATGGTGGCGGCGCGCTCGTGACGGGCGGAGAGCACGTCGAAGAGCAACTCGCCGCCGGCCTTCTCGAAGGGAACGAAGCCAAGCTCGTCGAGCAGCAGCAGCGAGGCGCGACGAAGCCGGTCTTGAAGGCGCGAGAGGATGCGGGCGTCTCGTGCTTCGATGAGCGCGCGGACGAGATCCGACGCGCGGAAGAAGAGGACGTGGTGGCCGCGCTTGATGGCCTCGATGCCGAGCGCGGTGGCGAGATGCGTTTTGCCCGTACCGACGGGCCCTACGAGCACGACATTGCGTCCGGCGTCGATCCAGGCGCAGCGAGCGAGGTCCTCGACGCGGGCGCGCTCGAGCCCGTGGGCGCGCTTCCAGTCGAATTGCGACAGTGTCTTTCGAGCGGGCAATCGCGCGGCCCGCAACCGCCGCTCGACGGCATGCTCGGCGCGCGTGGCGACTTCCGCATCGAGCAGAGTGCGAAGGAATGCGATCGGATGCTGGCCGTCGGCGAGCGCCTGGCGTGCAAGCCCGTCGCACTCGCGTCCGACGGTCGGCAGTTTGAGCACGCGCGTGTGCGCCCGGACGGCGGCGAGCACGATGTCGACGTCTTTGGTGGCGCTCATGCCGAGCACCGCGCGGCTTCGAGGAGCGAGTCGTACCGGCGAAGGTCCGGCGACTCGACGGCGTACGCGCGTAGCGACGCAGGGATTTCGGCGAGTCCGCCGGTACTCCTCGTGCGCAACGGAGGTGCCACGAGCGATCCGTCCGCGAGGGCAGCGCGCATCCGACGCGCCACGCGCGCGAGCCCATGGCGATCCGCTTGCTCGAGCCATGGGGCGAGCCGACGTGCGGCTTCGATTTCGTCGGACGCGTAGCACGCACGCAGCGCGTCCCAGAGCTCGGGCCACGGCGAGCCGAATTGCGCGACGAGCTCGCGCACGACTTGCCGCAGCGCCTGGGGTTTGCGCGATAGCGGCAAGAGCAGGTGCCGGTAGTCGACGCTCCGGCCGCCGAAAGGCACGCGCGGATGGCAGACCACCTCGTCGCCGTACGCGAAGCTCACCGAGTCGGTGCCGACGAAGAGGTCGACCGTGTGCCCGCACCAGCGGCTCGGTACGGAGTACGCGCCGCCGGCCACGGCGTGCGAGGCATGATGCCGTAACTGCACGGCGCGCACCTGCCGCCCATCGAAGGGCGTCGGCGCAGGGCGGAGCGCGGAACGCTCACGCTCCCACGCAGCGCTGCGGATCGGATCGAGCGCGTGCTGGGCGTCAAGGCGGGTTTGCAGTGCGCCGCTGATGTCCGCGAGGCTCAGGCCGCGCGGCAACGGCACGAGATGCTGCCAGCGGATGTGCCCCCCGCGACTCTCGACGCCGCCCTTGTCGTGTCCCTCGCCGGGCCGACAGAATCGAGCCTCGAGCGCGTAGTGCGCGGTCATCGCGGCGAAGCGTGGACGCACGACCCGCGGCGCGCCGATGAGCACCCGGGCGACCGCCGCGCTGAGATTGTCGTAGGCCACGGCGGCGACGACGCCGGCGAAGTGCGTGAAGGCTGCGACGTGCGCAGCGAGAAACCAGGTCGTGTCCTGCTTGGCGCAGATCATCGCGAAGTCGCGGCCCGAGTGCATCAAGCGCATCAGAAAGAGCCAGGCCTTCTGGCGCACGCTCTCGACCTCGACCCAGACCTCGAAGAAGTCGACCTGGGCCAGCTCGCCGGGCGCGTACACGAGCGGCACGGTGACCTCGCGCTCGGCGTTGCGGAACGAGGCGACCAGCCGGCGCACCGTACGAGCGCTCGCCTCGTGGCCATCGGCGCGCAGCAACTCCCAGAGGCGCGTCGCGGTGAGGCGCTGCTTGCCGGCGGTGAACGTCCGACGCGACGCCCACATGGCCGCGGCAGCCTCGGTCACCGCCTCTCGCGCCGGCATCGTGCGCGGCGGGGTGGCGGGCCTCGGAACCGGCACCACCTTGGCCCGCACGTAGCGTCGAATCGTGTTGCGCGAGAGACCGAGCTGCCGGGCGACATCGCGGATCGGCACGCCCTCGGTCAGCACCTTGTGACGAATGACGGAGACGAGCTCCATGGAAACCATCCTTGGGCGAGAACACCTCGCCCCGTGACTGTCCAACCCACCGTCGGGGGTGGGTCAATTTCTCGTGGCCACGAACGCCGCACCCCCCTCGGGGTGGGTCAATTTCTCGTGGCCGCGGTGGGTC
>JBEKLD010000226.1:0-3220 GCA_050010375.1 Vulcanimicrobiaceae bacterium | reverse complement strand
CAGGCCGACCAGCGTTGTGTGTGCTAGCGCCCAGAAGCCGAAGGCGAGGAGGGCGACGATCAGCACGAGGATGCGCGTTGCGAGCGTCTGGGCTGCGTCGCCGCGCGCGATTCCGTAGTCGGCCAGCACGTTCTTGCCGACGATGCTCGCGGCGGCGAGGAGTTGGCCGGCGGCGGGGACGAGGCCGGCGAGCACGCCGGCGGCGGTGACGATGCCCAGGATCCAGGCCGGATAGGTCTGTTGCACGACCAGCATGTAGGACTGGTCCGCTGCCGGCCCTTTGAGCCCGGGGATGATCTCGAGCGCCGCGAAGCCGGCGAAGAAGACCAGCAACAGCATCAGTTGGTAGAAGGGTAAGAAGATCGCGTTGCGGCGCAGCGTGTCCTCGCTCTTCGCGCTGTAGACGGCGGCCATCGACTGGGGCCACATGAAGAAGCCGCAGGCGGTCATCAGCGTCGTCGAGATGACCCAGGTGATTCCGTTGGGCGCGCCCGGGCCGGCGATCGTGAGCCAGTTCGGATGATCGCGCTGCACCGCGTCGAGCGCGCCGGCGGGGGAGCCGAAGAAGTGCGAGGGCAGCACGATCCCGGCGAACACCACGCCGATCAGGACGAGGCCGTCCTTCGCGACGGCGGCCCAGGCGGTACCGCGCAGGCCGACCAGATACGTGAAGACCGCGATCAGTAAAAACGCGATCCCCACCGCGAGCAGCGGGTCGATGCGGCCGAAGCTGGCGATGCGCACCAAGATCTGGATGCCGCTCAGTTGCAGTGTCACGTAGGGGACCAGCATCGCGAAGCCGAGCAGCGCGACGAGGGCGCCGAGGGGTCTGGAGCCGTAGCGTTCGGTGAAGAAGTCGGGGCCTGTCAGCAACTTGCGGTCGCGCGCGATGCGGTGGATCGCCGGCGTCAGGAAGAATGCGATGACGAAGGCGAGCGTGCCGTAGCAGAGGATGTAGTACGCCTGGGCGCCTTTGCCGTATGCCCAGCCGGCGGCGCCGAGGAAGGTGAACGTGGTGTAGATCTCGCCGGCCAGCAGCAGCCAGAGGAGGACTGCGCCGATGCGGCGGCCGCCGACGATGTACTCTTGTGGGTCCATGCGGACGCCGCGGACGCCGGCGAGGCCCAGGGCCAGGGTCGCGAGGACGACGGCGCCGACGATCCCAAGGGTGATCGTCGCGTTCATCGGGCCATGCTCCGGTAGGCGATCCACAGGCAGGCGGGGGTCAGCAAGATCCAGCCCGAGATCCAGGCCAGGATGAAGGGGAGGCCGAGGACGCGCGGCTCGACGTGGTTGGCCAGCGCGACGCCCAGGGTGAGCGCGAGGAACGGGATCACGGCGCAGATGACGGCTGTGGTTCGGCCCTGCATCGAGCGCTCTGTTCCTTCAACGGTGCGCGCGTCCTTGCGGCCACGCGGCCGATGAGGACGGCGGGTCGGGGGCGGCGAACCGCGCAAGTCGTGATCGTGAAGTCCTATGCTGCCCCGTACGTCTCGTCCGACGCCGGCGCCCTCGCCGGCGCCGTCGTGCTGCGGCCGTCGACCGCCGTCGACCGGCTCCCGCCGAACAACGGGGAGCCCTCGCCGATCGCCGACCGGGCCGAGGAGCAGCACGTCGTGCTGGTCCGCACGCTGCGCGATCACGGGGTGGCGATCCACGCCATCGAGCCGCGGGCCGAGTCCCCGACCGAGTCGTTGGTCGCCGACTGCGCGATCCTGCTGCCGGGCGGCGCCGTCCTGACCCGGCCCTCGGCGGTCGAGCGGCGCGGCGAGGTCGTGGCACTCGAGCAGTTGCTGGCCGAGCTGGGAATCCCGATCCTGGGCCGGATCGAGGCGCCCGGGTTGCTCGATGGGACCGACGTCGCGCTGGCGCCGGGCCGCGCCTTCGTCGGCGTCCCGCGCCCGGGTGGCGACTTCCGGCCGCGTTCGAACGGGCTCGGCCGCGAGCAGTTCGAGGCGCTGGCCTCACAACAGGGATTTCGGACGATCGAGCTGACGGTCACCAACGACGTGCGGCGGCTCCGAGAAGTTTTCTCGGTCGTCGGGGCCGAGACGATCGTCGCCGCGCCGGAGAAAGTCGATCTCGTCCCGGCCACCGGGATGAAGGTCGTCGAGGTCCCGCGCGGTGAGGAACTCGCCGCCGGCGTGCTGGCATTCGGCGAGCGGCGGGTGATCGCGAACCTGCGTTTCCGCGAGTCCGTCAAGTTGCTGCGCAAGGCCAAGATCGCCGTCGAGGCGATCGATCTGTGGGAGTTCGGGAAGGCCGGCTTCGGGCCGTTCTCGCTCGTCCTCGCCGTCAAGCGGGGATAACGCGCGCCCGTGAGGGTCGCGATCCTCTCCGACATCCACGGAAACGCGCACGCGCTGCGGCGGTGCCTGAACGATCTGGCCGCGCGCGGCGGCGCCGACGTCGTGATCGCGGCCGGCGACTTGTGCATCGACGGGCCCAAGCCCAAGCGCGTCCTCGAGCTGCTGGCGCGCGCCGGGGCGCAGGCGCTGCGCGGCAATACCGACCGCATGATCGGCGCCGAACCGCTGTACATGCTCGAAGCCGAGGATGCGCGCGCGGTGCAATGGACGCAAGCGCAGATCGGTGAGGATTGGACGCGCTGGCTGGGCGCGTTGCCGCCGACGATCGCGCTCGGCGAGGATGCGGACGGCCTGCTGGTCTGTCACGCCAACCCGAAGAACGACGACGAGCACGTCTGGCCGACCGCCGGCGACGATCAGCTCGAGCGGCTGTTCGGCGACGTGCCGCAGCGGACCGTCGCCTTCGGACACCTGCACCTGCCCTACGTGCGCGTCTGGCGCGGGCGCACGCTGGTGAACGTCGCATCGGCGGGGCTACCGAAGGACGGTGACCCGCGCGCGCACTATGTGCTGCTCACCCAGCGGCCCGGTGGGTGGGAGGTGCAGTCGCGGCGCGTCGCGTTCGACGTCGCCAAGGTCGCGCGTCAGCTGCGCGAGAGTGGCATCCCAGATCTCGCCAAGCGGCTGGCGACGTTGCGCCGCCACCGGTATCCGATGTTGGGAGAACCGGGTTCTGTGATTCCGTGACCCCGCCACAGCCTGCCCTTCGCATCGACCGTCTCGTCAAGCGCTACGGCGATTTCACCGCCGTCGACGGGATCTCGCTGCAGGTGCAGGAGGGCGAGTTCTTTGGCCTGCTCGGCCCCAACGGCGCCGGCAAGACGACGACGATCAACGCGATCGTCGGCCTG
>JBEKLD010000225.1:0-3224 GCA_050010375.1 Vulcanimicrobiaceae bacterium | reverse complement strand
TAGAGGGTCAAACCACCGGCGCCGGTGAGCATGTTCACGCTCTTGATATTCGGCGGCGTCGGAGATGCTTGAGCGACGGCACCAAGGGTGGATGTACAGAGGATCGTAGCGACGATCCACGGCTTGAGCTGCATGGCGGGGCTCCTCTCAAGACGCTGCACCAGCCTAAGGCTGTGCGCAAGAGATGAACGAACTCTGAAAAGCTAGGAATGCGCCTTGGCGGCGCCGAGGTAGGTCGCCAGCGCGTCGTCGACGGCCTTCTGCGTCGCCTGCTCGGCGTGGCCGCGGCCGCTGACGCTCTGGTCCCACAGCGTGATGCCGCCGCAGACGCTGACCTTGAGTTGGAAGGTCGCGCGAACCGCGCCGAAGGCGCCGCTCTGGGTGGCCAGTGAGCCGCTGATGACCTTCGTCTGCGGATCGGCGCTGCAGGCGGCGGCGGCGCTCTCGGCGCGGTTGGCGTGCGCGCGTTCGACGAGCAGCCGCGCGGCGGACGTCCGGAGGCTGGCCTCGGCGGTCCCCCCGATCGGAACGACGGTGTACTCCGGGGTGGTCGGCACGGCGGCCGTGGCGACGATCGCGCGATTGGTGGACGAGACGGCGGCGGCCGTGGCCTCGGGCTCCGGCGAGCCACCGGGCTTCTTGTGGAAGAGCTTGGCCAGGCCGCTCAGGTTCGCTTCGTTGCCGCCGGCGGGGCTCGGCGTCGGCGCAGGCGGTGGCGTCCCGACGTCGGCGAAGGCCCGGTTCGCGTAGGTCCCCAGATCGTTGGCCAGGTCGATCCCTTGACTGGCCGCGTCGGCGACCGTGTCGATCTGCGCGCTGTGGCTGAAGATGACGATCCCGGTCCCGGTGCTGACGACCTGCACCACCAGCGACGCCCCGTTGCCCAGCGGCGAGATGAAGCCGGTGACGTAGTAGTCGGCGCCGCCCTTGCGGGCGACCGCGAGATACGCCGTCCGGTCGGTCCCCGGCGGGGGCGGCAGGACGGTCACCTTGCCGGTGTTCGCCATCTGCTGCGCGATCAGGACCGCCAGCGACGAGAGCGCCTCGCGGTCGATCGAGTTGCCGTTCGGGATGAACGGGAAGACCATTACGGTCGGCTTGGTCGTCAACAGCGAGGACGGACCCGCGGCGAGCAGTGGAAGACCGAACGACATGACGAGCAAAATGACGAGCAGACGGCGCACCCGTGAAGGTTCGGCCGCCCCGCGAGCGATCCCTTACGAGGCCAGCGGCAGCGTGCGCTCGTCGCGATCCTGCTCGCACGCGGCGCTGACGTGGGCCCCGAACAGGAAGACGACGCCGATCACGTCGAGCCAAAGCAACAGGGCGAACAGCGCGGAGAGCGCCCCGTAGACGCGAAACGCGGAGGCCGCGTAGGTCGTGTAGGCCGCATAGGCGATCTGGGCGACGGAGTAGCCGATTGCCGTGACCGCCGCCCCGGGCAGGACGGCCGACCAGGTCGGGCGGCGGTTCGGCAGATAGGCGTAGAGCAGCGCGGAGACGATGAAGACCAGCACCAACGAGCCGGCGTACGAGGCGATCTGCGGCGCCCAGCGCAGGGATTCCAAGCCGGCGAACTGCACGACCAACGTGATGACGATCGGCAGCACCGTCGCGACCGTGATGACGATCCCGGAGAGCGGGACCAGCGTGACCGCGATGACGACGTCCCAGACGAAGTTCCGGGCGTGCAGGATCCCCAGCGACCGGTTCAGTCCGTAGGTCAGCGCCTGAAAGAGGTTCTTGCCGCCCCAGACCAGGCCGACGAAGCCCAGCGCGCCCGAGATGCCGCGGTAGCGCACGATCGCGTCGAGGTTGGTCGCCACCAGGTCGTGCAGGGCCGGGGCATAGAGCTGGATCGCGTGGTTGGCGCGGTCGATCCCCTCGTTCGTACCGAAGATGAAGGCCAGGACCGCGATCGAGACCAGCGTCAACGGCACCAGCGCGAAGAGCGCGGTGTAAGCGATCGCTTGCGCGGTAAAAGCCGAGCCTTCCGCGGAGAAGCGCGCGCCCGCGGCGCGGAAGATACGGGCCCAGCGTGACATCACCTCACCTCCCCGTCGCGTTGGCCGCGGTCGTCAGCGTGCTCGTCGATGGCTCGTTCGTACCCTCGGTGCCGGCGGCCGTCGTCCAGGACGGGCGCGTGGTGGGACCGCCAGTCCTGGTCGCCGCCTTCGCCGACCGGGTCGCCGTCGCGCCGGACGGCAGCCTGCAGGCGCGACGCGGCGCGCGGGTCTGCGTCGCGGCCGCCGCGACGGCGGAGCTGGAGGTGCCGCTGGTCCGGCTGGCGCCGTTGGCCCGCTGCCTCGGGGCCCACGTGAGCTGGGACGCGCGGGCGCGGGTGCTGGGCCTGGCGTTCCCGAGCGAGCGCGCGGTGGCGACGCCCGTGCCGGTGGAGCTCAGGGCGCCGCAGGTCGCGCCGAGCGCGGTCACGCCCGTACCAGCGCCGCCGCCGGCAGCGCCCCGCCTCACCGGCGCGCCGATCCCTCGCCGCACGGCGATCCCGGCGGTGCCGTCGTGGCCGGTTCCTACAAGCCCGAGTCCGTGATCGCTTTGATCCAGCGCTGCGTGTTGGGGTCGTCCCACCAGTTGGCGATCCGCGCCTCGACCTCGGGGAAGGCGCGCAGCAGCGAGGCGTGACGGGCGACGGCCTTCGGGTCCGGCTTCGGTGCCTCCAGCTCCGCCTGCAACGCGTCGAGGGCGCCCTGCGCGTCGTCGTCGCCGAGCGCGGTACGCAACTCGTCGTAGGGGGGATGCGGGACCTCGGGTCGGCCGGAATCGCTCATAGGCCGTTCCTTCCCGCTCCCGGTGCCACTCCCCGTGCGCGGGCGAGCAGCGGGGCCGCCGCCGCGTGCTGCGTCGCGAAGAGCACGCGTTGCGTCGCGGTCGGGGCGGCGTCGGCGGATTCGACCGCCATGAACAGCTGGATGAAGCCGCCGTTCGCGCGGGCGAGGTCGCGCGCGAGTGTCGCGTCGCGCTGCGCGACGGCGTGCGAGGCGGCAAAGGTCGCGTCGGCATCGGCCTCGATCGCTCTGGCGAGCGCAAACTGCGCGGCGAGCTGCGCGGTCGTCACGGCCACGCGCGGGTCTTCGCGCACGACGAGCGTGCGGGTCGAGCGCGCGCCGTCGGCGTCGAGCGTCACGGTATAGGTACCGGACGGGATGCGCGGACCCTGTGGCTCGAGCGGCGTCGCGTCGGGGATCGCGGCGATCGTCGCGCCGTGG
>JBEKLD010000224.1:0-3306 GCA_050010375.1 Vulcanimicrobiaceae bacterium | reverse complement strand
CAGGTGCACGACGACCGCGGCTTCCTCGACAACGTGCAACTCCATCAGGGGACGATCATCAACCCGATCGGCTTGACGCTCGCCCCGGGGATGATCGTCGCGATCGACGGCTACGCCTCCGGCCCGTACTTTGAGGCGAACGAGATCGACACGCCGTACCAGTTCTACTCCGGCGTACCGTATTATCTCGGGCATCCGTGGTGGTACTACGGCCCGTCGATCTCGCTCGGATTCTTCTTCGGCAACGCCGGCTGGTGGCACGGCGGCGCCCGCGGCGGCTTCGGGTACTACCAAGGCGGCTACCGCGGCCCGCTGGGCGTTCAACAGGGCGGCAGCTGGCAGGGACGGCGCTACGTCGCACCGGCGGCACGCGGCGGCTACGTGCCGCACGGCGTCGGACGCGCCCCCGCCGGACACGTCGGCGGCGGCGGCGGCGGCGAACACCACCACTAGCGCCACGCGTCGCTACGGCGCGCCGAGGAGCGCCAACGCCCGGTCGAGCTGTGGATCGTGTCCCGGCTCGCCCGGGCGGGCCGCACTCGGTTCGCTCACCACGACGTCGGGCACGACGCCGACGCCTTCGATGTCGCGTCCGGCCGGCGTTCGATAGCGCGCGGTCGTCAACTTGATCGCGCCGCCATCGGGGAGCGGGAAGGTCTCCTGGACCAGCCCTTTGCCGAAGGTGCGCGTCCCGATCAGCGTCCCAGCGTGCGCATCTTGGATCGCCGCCGCGACGATCTCCGCCGCCGAGGCGGTGTCGCCGTCGACCAGCACCACCAGCGGCGCGCCCAACGGCGGAAGATCCGCCGCGCGAAAGACCTGCGGCGGTGCGCCGCGCTCTTGCGTCGTAACGACGACGCCTTGCACGAAGTGCGCCGCGATCGCAATCGCCGCGTCGCGATAGCCGCCGCCGTCGCCGCGCAGGTCGAGCACGTAGCCGCGCACGCCGCGCAGCGCGCTCAGCGCGCGGTCGAGCTGCTGCGGGGCCTGCGCGCCGAACGTGCGCAGGCGGAGATACCCGATGCCGCCGGCGAGTCTGCGCTCGGTCACGTCGGGTGGGACGATCGCGCGGCGCACGAGCGCGACCGGTGGTTGCGCGGTGCCGTCGCGCACGATCCCGAGCCGTACCGTGGTCCCGACCGGACCGCGCAGCGCGGCGGCGACGGCATCCGGCGTCCCGACCGGCGGCGGCGCGCCGTCGATGCTCGCCAGCACGTCGCCGGGCGCGAGCCCGGCCGCCGCCGCCGGACCGTCGGGGAAGACGTCGACGATGCGCACCGCGCGCGTCTGCGGGTCGACGTCGAGTTCGGCGCCGATCCCGCCGACGGCCCGGCCGTCGAGGAAGCCGACGAACTGCTGATACGCGTGCGGTGGGAAGACGACGCTGTACTGATCGTGCAGCGCCGCCAGCTCGCCGGCGATCGTGTTGCGCACCAGGTCGGCGGTGACGATGCGCGAGCCGTACCGCAGCACGGCCAGCGCGACGTCGCGATCGATCGCGTTCTCGGCGGCGAACTTGTCGCCTCGCGCGGGGACGAGCGGGATCGCCGGCGCGGCGATGCCGCGCCCGTGCAGGTAGGCGACGATGCCGGTGCGCGCGCCGCCCGCCAGCACCAGCGGATCGACCGGCTCGTAGTAGCGCGCCAGCACGGTCGTGTAGCCGATCTCGAGCGCGATCACGTCGAGGGCCGAGAGCGCGGCCGGCGTCGCGACCGCCGGCCGGCTCGGCAGCAGCAACGCGGCGGCGAGCAGCAGCAGCGCTGCGCGGGGGATCATCGCGCGCGCGGCCGTTCCCAGCCGATCGTACCGGCCGCGATCAAGAGCGCGATCAAACCGAGCCACGTCGGCACCTTGACCGCGACGTGCCAGAGGTCCGGCTGGCCGATCGAGCGCGACGCGTCGAGCCAGACCAAGGTGGCCGAGGCGTCGCCGGGTAGCCGGCCGACGACGGGCGGCGGCGGTGCAGCCGGCGGACGGTTCTCGAGCGGGGTCAAGACCAACCAACAGGCCACGACGGCTGCCGCAACCGCGCGCACGGAACCGCCGGTCAGCGACCAGACCAGCACCGCCAGTGTCGTCAGCGCCGGCGCCAAGAGTTGCTTGACCAGCGCCACGTCGTACCAGGGGATCGCGAGCAGCACGACGCCGACCCCGGCCAGGATCCGTTCGCGCGGCGTGCGTGCCAGGCCGAACAACACCAGCGCGGCGGGGATCGCGACGGCGATCTGCGCGTAGTGCAGGTAGACGCCGCCGCAGACGGCGCAGGCGGCCGGCAGCAGCACCACCGCCGCGCGCTCGCGGGTGCCGAGCCGCCGCGCCAGCACCAGCGCGACGCCGAGCATCACCACCGTCGAGAGCGCGCCGAGTGTGAGCGCCGCCGGGATCGGGATGCCGAGCGCCGTCGCGATGAAGGTCGCGCTGTACTGTTGATCTTGGCGCGCTTCGGCCAGCGCCTGCTGCGGCAGCTCGTGCAACAGGTAGTGCAGCTGGGCGACGGGTCCGGTCGCCGCGACCGCGAGCACGAGCAGTGCCGCGGCGCCCAGCAGGTAGGCGACGCGCGCGCGCGGCGCGTACGCGAGCACGGCGAGCCCGATGAAGCCGCCGAGGTGCGGCTCGATCAACGTGGCCGCGGCGAGCACGCCCGCCCAGCGGTCGCGGCCGGCGTGCAGTGCGGCGGCGGCCCCGACGATCGCAAAGATCTCGAACGCGCCGAGTTGGCCGAGCGTCAACGACGGGTATCCGGCCGAGAACGCGAGCGACGCGACGGCGAGCGGCGCCGGGACGTCCAGCACGCGCACCAGCACCGCGACGGCGGCGAGCAGCGCGGCGAGGGCGAGCGTGACGAAGACTGCGATCGCGACGCGGAGCGGCAGCAGCGCCAAGAGCGCCGCGCCGGCCGCGTCGTAACCCGGCAGCACGAAGCTCATCACCAGATTCGGCGAATCGCGCAACGTCTCGATCGCGCTCGCCTGCTGGCACGTGCGCTCGGGCTCGACGCGATACGGATCGGCGTGTTGATCGACCGCGCGACCGGCGCACCAGAGCGCCCGCAAGTCGACGAACTCGCCGTCGGCGTGCAGGAACGGCGAGCGCAGCAACTCGGCGGCCGAGAAGAGCACGCCCAGCAGCACGAGCAGGGCGAACAGACGCGCCGGCGGGACGCTCACCTCAGGGCTCGTCGCGGGGTGCGGCGGCGCGCACCAGCCGGTCGCGGACGGCGGCGTTCGCCTCGTCGTCGGGCGGGAGCGTCGCCACGATCGTGTCGTAGCCGTCGCCGTCGAGCGCGCGCAGCGTCGCGTAGAGCGC
>JBEKLD010000223.1:0-3307 GCA_050010375.1 Vulcanimicrobiaceae bacterium | reverse complement strand
GCGCACGACGTCGTCGTCGTGCTGCCGGTCCCCGACCGCACGGCGTACGTCGCCGGCAGCACGCGCATCGACGGCCGCGAGGTCGTGCTCGACGAGCGCACCGGCGAGCCGTTCGGGCTCGGAAACTCGGCGATCGCATCCCCCGCGCTCGCGCCCGGTGCGACCTTGGTCGTCGAGTACCGCGCGCGCATCGACTCGCCGCTCGACGACAACACGCGCCTCGTGCTCAGCTGCGCGGTCGCCTCGAGCGAGACCGCCGAGTTCGAGTTGGCGCGCGCCGAGTTGACGGTGCGCAGCGCGAGCCGTTTCGACACCGACGGGACGCGCCTGGTGCTCGATGCGCCCAGCGAGGTCGAGCCGGGCCGGCGCGTGCGCGTCGCGCTGGTCGCCGAGAACGCCGGCACCTGCGCCGCCGACGACGTCCGCATCCGGCTGACGCTGCCCGAGGGCTTGCGCTACGCACCCGGCTCGCGCGCGCTCGACGGCCGCTCGATCGGCGAGAGCGACGCGCCGGGCGCGTTCGTCTTCCCGCGCGTCGACGCGGGCCGCCGGATCGAGGCCGCGATCGACGCCTACGTCGTCTCGCCGGCCGCCGACGGGACGCCGCTCCCGGTCATCGGGCAGTTGCAGTGGACCGGCGGCGCGCGCCCCTTCGAGCGCACGCTGACCGTCCGTTCGACGCCGCGCTTCCTCGAAGCGCGCAACACGCTGGTTCTCGACGGCCCGGCCCAGGTCTCGCCCGCCGGCGAAGTCCGCGCCAGCCTGCGCATCGCCAACGACGGGACCGCGCAGGCGACCGGCGTGCGGATCGCGATCGAAGCCGACCCGGCGGTGCAGTCGTTGCGCTATGCCGATGAGAACGGCGAGGCGCGGGTGCAGGCCGCCGGCATCGACGTCGGAACGCTCGGCCCCGGCGCGGCGCGTACCTTCACCCTACTCGGCACGATCGCGTCGCCGATCGCCGACCGCCTGCCGATTCGGCTGCGCGCGCGGCTCGAGAACGACCAAACGCCACCGGTCGTGTTGGGTCAGCTGGAGTTGGTCGTACGTTCGCGGCCGCGCTTCGCGCCGGCCAGTTCCACGGTGGCCTATCCGGCCGGCGAGCCGCTGCGGCCCAGCCGCCACGGCGACCTGGTCGTCGTCCTGGTCAACGAGGGGACGGATGCGGCGCGCGACGTGCGGCTGGCGCTCGAGATCGCCGGCGAAGCGCGGATCGAGTCGGTCGACGGCGCGACGCAGGTCGGGACGACCTTGCTCTTCGGTGACATCGGACCCGGCGCGCGCGCCGAAGCGACGGTGCGCTTGCGGCTGGCGCCGCTGGTCGCGCGGGGCACGACGATCGCCGTCAACGCGCGGCTCGAAGCGGTCGGGCTGCTCCCGCTCGCGCTCGCGCCGGTCACGATCCCGACCGCCGCCGACCCGCGCTTCGACGAAGGCGCGCAGCTGCGGACCCAACCGGCCGACACCGTCGACGCCGGCGAGGCGCTCTACGTCCGGCTGAGCGTGCGCAACACCGGCGACGGCGGCGCCAGCCGACTGGTCGTGCGCGGCCATCTCCCGCCCAACACCGCCTACCAGCCGGGCTCGACGGCGATCAACGACGTCCCGCTGCTCGACGTCGACGGCGGCTCGGTGCTCTGGTCGAAGAACGGCCTGGTGCTCGAAGACGTCGACCCGGGCGTCGAGGTCGTGGTGCGCTACTGCTCGATCGTCAACACCCCGTTGCCCGCCGGCACCTCGATCGACCCGCACGTCGAGCTGGCCTGGGACGGAGGCGGCGCGCTGACTTTGAGCGCCCCGGCGGTCCGCGTCCGCTCGACGCCCGCCTTCGCCGTCCGCGCGACCGGCCTCCCGTTCTCGGTCGCGGGGATCGCCCCGCGCACCGCCGACATCCTGCGCGAAGTCGCCGAGCAACGCCGTGCCGCCGAGATCGCGCCGCCGCCGCCGCGTGCAGCCCTCCCGCCGGCGCCGCCCGAGCCGCCGCCCGAGCGCGCCGCCTACCGGGCGCCCGAGGACGCGATCGAGGCCCGGTTCACGCCGGCGGCCCCCGAGTCGCCGGCCGGCGGTCAGCCGAGCGTCGCGGTCGCTCCTCCGCCGGCCCCCGCCGCCGAACCGGCGGCCGACACCCCCGACGCCGCGCCGGCCTACGCCGCGGAGCCGGCCCCGGTCGAAGTCTCGCCCGCCTACGTCGAGGAACCGGCACCCCCCGAAGCCGCACCCGCCGCCGCCCTAGCGCAGGGCGTCCGCCTGACCCTCACCCGCGACGGACTCGAGCGCGCCGTCGCCTTCCTCGAGCAGTCCGACTACGGCGGCCTGGTGACGCACCTCTTCGCGATTCGCACGCTCTTGCCGAGCGAACTGGTCGGCGTCAACGGCGCGGTGCCCGCGAAACTCACCGCCGCGCGCGACGCGGTCCGCGCCGTCGTCGACCGTTTGTTCATCAAGCTGCGGATGCCGCGCTACGCGCTGACCGCGAAGGATCTCGAGGACCGCGCGAGCCGCACCGCGCTCGTCGAGCTGATCGAGGCGCTGCGCGACGCGCAGCCCGCCGTCGATCCCGGCCCGGGCGATGCGCTGATCGTCCTCGACGGCCCGATCGCACTCGACCGCACGACCAGCCAACTCGCCGCGATCGAGAACGACCCACTCGGCAGTCCGCGCCCGTGGCTTGCGATGGCGGAGCTGCTCCCCTCGCGCATCGCAGTCCCGTCGGGCGGCGAGGCGCTAGGCGTCTATCGCAACGCGATGATCGCGACCTTCACCAACGTCGCCGCGCTGCCGAGCGACGAGTTCCACCGCGTCCTCGCCGGCACGCAGAACGCCGCCCTCGACGCCGCGCTGCGCGACGTCCGCGCCGCGTTGCGCGCCACGCTGGAAGCGACGCCACCGACGTAGTGCAGCTCGTGCCGCCGCTGCTGGCCTTCGACGCCTTTGGTGAGTTCTGGGTCATCGGTGTGCTCGTGCTCGTCATCGGCCTCGGCCTGATCGCGGTCGCGCTGTTCATCCCCTCCGATTACTCCGTTCCGTTCTATCCGCAGCGGCTCGCGCAACGCTTCGCACAGTTCTTCGCGCGCCGCGCGCCCGCTACGCCCACCTCACCGTTCACCCCGGTGCCGATCGGCGATGAAACGACCGGCCCGGTTGTCGCGGTCGCGCGCCGCATCACCTGGCCGGCGCTGATCGATGCAAACATCGACGCGCTCGCACCGGCGGAACGCCGCCGTGTCCTCGAGGGCTTCGGCATCGTCGGCGACGCGTGGTCAGCCAGCGTGCTCGCCAAGGCCTTCGATGAGGAAGACGACGAGCT
>JBEKLD010000222.1:0-3311 GCA_050010375.1 Vulcanimicrobiaceae bacterium | reverse complement strand
GCGTGCGTGCTGGTCGTCGACGTGCAGGCGAAGCCGACCCGGGTCGTGCGGCGCATCTCGAACCCGGCCTTCAACGACGTCCATAGCGTCGTGCGCACCTCGCGCGGACTGTTGGTGACGTGTACGGGGAGCGACGGGATCGTCGAGGTCGATTTGGAGGGCAACACGCTCTGGGAGTGGTGGGCAGCCGAGCACGGCTTCGCGACGGGACCGTGCGGAGACGTGCGCGAGAGCGGGCGCGGACGCGACCACCGCGGCATGCACTATCACACCCGCCTCCAGGCGACGCATCTGAACAGCGCCGTCTTCGCCGATCCCGACGAACGCTACGTGCTCACGACGCTGTTCCACCAGGGCCTCCTGGTGCGCATCGACCGCCGCGCGCCCGATCGGGCGCCTGAGATTCTGCTCGACGGTCTAGCGCGGCCGCATGCGATCCGGCGCATCCCCGGCGGCTGGTCGCTGGCGAACAGCTGGGCCAAAGAAGTCCTACTGCTCGACGAGCGCTTTCAAGTCGTCAACCGCTGCGTGCTCGACGGTGGCTGGGTGCAGGACTGCCTGCGCCTCTCCGACGGCACCTTCCTCATCGACGACGTCGACGAGCACCGGCTCACCCATGCCGCCGGACCACCGCTGCGCACGCTCGGCGTCACGCAGTACAAGAACCTGTGGCGCGTCTTCGGATGCGAGGAAGTCCCACCGGCCTATTGTGCGGCGCTCGCCCTGCAGCCGGCACGTGTGCCGACCGAGCGGGGAACCTTCGACATCCGCGAGCGCGAAACGGAGCGGCTCACCGGCACGCGCTGATCGAACGAGGTCAGGCACGGAACTCGTCGGGCGGGGAGCGAACCGCCATTCATGGCGCGCCCCTCGCCCGGACTCCGCTCGTGCGTTCCCGTCGCGCTCGCCTTCGTAGCGCTGTTCGTTGCGGCACCGCGTTCGGCAGGTGCCAAGGCCGCTCCGATCACCGACTGCGCGAGTTTTGGGCGCTGGTTTGGCGCGGAGCCCGCCGCGCAGATCGGGCTACCTAACGTGCCGCAGGCCGGTCCGATAGGCACGCTGACGCGGCCGGACGAGTTGCCGATCTCGTTCACCGGCGCCGCGTCCTACCGCGGCAACGTTGGCGGCGGCGGATGTCTTGCCGGCTGGTATGACCCTCGCGCGCACGTGGCCGCGGTGCGCGTGCAGTACGATACCTACGCCGACGTCGTCGTCTTCTCTCCGAAGCTCGCTCCGGTCGGCCTCCCGGCGAAGGCGCTCGGCACGGTGATGACGAGGCGTGGACTGGCTCTGGGAATGACCCTCGCTCAAGTCGAGCGCATCGCTGGTCCCGGAAGGCACAGCCTCAGCGCCGACGGCGCGACGATCGTCCGCTACGCATGGCTCGGCCCCCCAAATCCGCCGTATACGCGCGAGGACTTCGCGCTCGCGCTGCTCTTTGTGCACGGTCACGCCGTCGCAATCGACCTCGGCGCGGGCTTCTGATGCGCGCCGCTGACTATGCGGTCTCGGGTTTGGCTTCGCGTGGTGGTTCGTAGGTGGCCTGACTCTCGTCCTGCACGAGGCGCGGGACGATGCCGGCTTCGAGTTGCAGCAGGAGGTCTTCGAACGCGGCGACGCCGAGCGGCGCGAGGTACTCGTTGTAGAGGTCACGCGGCCGGATGCCGGGTGGGATCGCGATCCGGCGCTGCACCGCGACCGGCCCGGCGTCGACCTTATCGGTCACCCAGAACCAGCTGACGCCGGTCTCGGCGTCGCCCATCTTGAGGGTCCAGTAGACGGCGTCGCGGCCGCGGTGGCGCGGCAAGAGGCTCGGATGAAAGCACAGCGTCCCGAGGCGCGGCGCCTCGTATTCCGGCTTGCGCACGATGCGCGTGGTCGCGGCAAGGACGAATAATGCCGCGTCGCCGCTCTCGACGACGCGCGAGCCGTGCCGTTCGCAGACGGCGATGACCCCCTCATAGACCGGGCCGGAACCCTCGATCTTGATCGGCTGCAAGGGCGAATTTGGCTGACGACCGGCGGGCTCCACGCAGCCCTCGGTTCTCATCGCTCGGCCAGAGCGCCTTCGTCGGTGCGCAGGTCGGCCTCACGCGGTCGCAGGAGAAGAGGCTCGATGGCCACCTCGCATCTGCGCTTCACGGAGCGAATCGTCGGCTCGCCTCAGACCATCTTCGACCTGATCTCGGACATGCCGAACTATCCTCGTTGGCTACCCGGTTCGTCGTCGTTCGGCGGGACGACGCAGGTCGCGCCCTATCCGGTCCGTCTCGGCACGACCTATCTCGATGCAGGCCCGGATGGCGAGCGGCCCGGCGCGGTGACGGGCTACGATCCACCGAAGTCGATCGCTTTTCATCAGACGATGCTGGTGAAGAAGGGCCCGCTCACCGCCGACATCGACATCCACATTCGCTACACCCTCGAGCCCGTCGACGGGGCGACGGAAGTCGTCCGCGCGCTCGATCTCACCATTCGCATACCCGGCCCGCTGAAGGTGGCGAAGCCGTTGGTCGTCGCCGCGTTCCGCAAAGAGAACGTGCGACTCCTGGCCGAGCTGAAACGCTACGTCGAAGCGCAGCCGAGCTAGCTGCGGACGAGGACGATCTTCCCGTCGATGCCACCGGCTTCGAGCGCGGCGAGCCCGTCATTGACGTCGGCGATCGGGATGGCGCGATCGATATGCGGGGCGAGCCTTCCGTCGGCGACGAAGCCGACGAGCGTCGCCAGATCGTCGTCGAACCGGCCGGGCGCGCCGTAGACGAACAGCGCCTCGAGCGTCGCGGGCGTGCCGGCAAATGTCGCGAGTCCAATCGAAGCCGGCGTTCCGCCGGCAAAGGTGACGACCTTCGCGTGTGGCGTCAGATGACCGAGCGCGCCGGCCAGCACATCGCCGCCGGCCGTGTCGATGACGCGATCGAAACGGTCGTCGGCGGCGAGCGTGGTTACGACGCGGACCCGGTCGAAGACGAAGGGCGTGCGAGCGAGCCCGGTCACCACGGCGCCGGCCGCGAGGGCGAGTTGCGCGGCGACGTTGCCGGTCGCGCCGCGCACCCCCGTGATGAGGACGCGCGATCCGATGACCTCGCCCAGCGCCCGGACGGCGCGCAAGGGAGTCAATCCGGCGACCGGCAGCGTTGCGGCCACCTCGTCGCTCACCGTGTCGGGCAGCGGCGCGAGGCGTTCGACCGGCACGGCGACGAGTTCGCTCCAGCTTCCACCGTCGGCGAGCCCAACGACGCGCGTGCCGCTCGCCGGACCGCCGTCGGGGGCGGGACGTTCGACGATCCCGGCGAGGTCTTGACCCGGCG
>JBEKLD010000221.1:0-3331 GCA_050010375.1 Vulcanimicrobiaceae bacterium | reverse complement strand
CACCAGGAACGACTCGACCGCGGTTGCGACGCCGTGGGCCAACACTTCCTGCCGCAGCCGCTCGATCTCGGCGTGCTCGCCCGGCGCCGCCGCGAGGGCCTCGGCCAGCGCTCGCGGGGAGTAGGTCAGGAAGACCCGGCCGGTCGCGGTCGTTCGCAAGGGATAGGTCGTCCCGACCCGCACCGCCAGGGTCACGGGCCGACCGCTCAACTCGATCCGCGCGACCGCCGGGCCGGCGTCGGTCCAGACGGCGAGCGAGACCGTTCGGTCCAGCTCGTCGCGCAGCGCGCCCAGCCGCTCGCCGGCGGCGCGCAAGACGTCGAAGCGGGCCAGCGCGGCCAGCCCGAGGTGAACCGCCAACGGGCCCAGGTCGTAGGCGGCACTGCGCTCGGTCTGCACGACCAGCCCGGCCTGCACGAAGCTCACCAAGTATCGGTGCGCTTTCGCCGAAGACATCCCCGCCGCGCGCGCGAGCGCGCCGAGCGGCTGGGGGCCGTCGGCGTCGGCCAACGCGCGCAGCAACCCGGCCCCGACCTCGACCGATCGAACCCCCGCACGGCGCCGCGGCTGGGCGGGAACGGTAGACACACCGGCCCCTTCCGCCCGCGCCGCGTTCATCCCGCAGGAGCACCCGCATGATCGCCACCGACTCGCTCGACCAGCTCTTCACCGAAGCGGCCACCAAGGACGCTGAGCCGCTGTGGACCCAGATGGAGGCGATGGTCCCGCCACACCCCGAGCCGAAGGCGGTCCCGCATCTCTGGCGCTACGCCGAAATGCGGCCGTTGCTCGAACGCTCGGGCCGCTTGGTCGGAACGAAGGACGCCGAGCGGCGCGTCTTCATGCTGGTCAATCCCGCGCTCAAAGCGCCGCAGACGACCGACACGCTCTACGCCGGACTGCAGTTGATCCTGCCCGGTGAGATCGCGCGCGCCCACCGTCACGTCGCGTTCGCGCTGCGCTTCATCATCGAAGGCGACGGCGCGTTCACCGCGGTCGGCGGCGAGAAGGTGACGATGTCGCGGGGCGACGTGATCCTCACCCCGCAGTGGGAGTTCCACGATCACGGTCACGAGGGCACGACGCCGATGATCTGGCTCGACGGCCTCGACCTGCCCGTCTACACGTTCTTCCCGGCCAACTTCGCTCAGCCGTATGCGGCCGAGCAGTATCCCTCGACGCCGGCCGACGGCGAGTCGCACCTGAAGTATCCCTGGGCCGAGATGCAGGCGCGGCTCGACGCGCAACCCGATCCCTTCGCCTACGCCGAGTACACGCACCGCCGCGACGGTGGGCCGATCTCGCGCGTCATCGGCGCCGCGGCCGAACGCATCGCGGCACGCAGCTCCGCGCCGGCGCGCCGCGAGACGGCCGGCGTGATCTATCACGTCTACGAGGGCCGCGGGAAGACGCAGATCGGCGACAAGACGCTGAGCTGGGAGCCCGGCGACACGTTCTGCGTCCCTTCGTGGACGCAGTACCGCCACGAAGCGACGACGCAGAGTTACCTGTTCCGCTACGACGATGCGCCGGTGCTCCGCGCGATCGGGGGGTATCGCAGCGAGCAGGGCGCGGCGTGACGACGCCGACCGTCCTGCCGTATCCTGACGCCGACCTGCGCGCGCATCCGCCGCGAGGGCCGCGCGAGGAGCTGGCGGGGCTGATGTTCCTGCCGCGCACGATCGACAAGGTGCGGGCGAAGCTGCAGGGGACGCTGGGATTCTACAAGGTCGCACCCGGCGTCTCGGGCTACCTCTTCGAGTGGCTCGGCATCACCGAGGAAGACTTCACCGCGGCGGTGCGCGCCGCCCGGAGCGACGAGGACGTCGTGACCTGGCTGGGCGCGCACGTCGACACGACGCGCTTCGCCGAGATCAACGAGCGGCTGAGCGCCCGCGCGATCCGCGACGCGGAGCACTTCGCCCAGGTGTTGCCGCGCTATCCGGTCCTCAAAGAGTATCCGCAGCTGCGCAACTGGTTCGAGATCTTCGAAATCGACGACCGCTGGACGTTCGACCCGGCGAACGCCGAGAAGGTCAAGGAGACGGCGCCGAGCTGAGCAGGCGGCGCAGCGCCGTTTCCTGGTAGGAACTGATCGGCCCGTCCGTCTCGACGTCGAGCGCCGCCAACCATTCGCGGCGCGCGGTATCGAGGTCGCCGTGCCGCGACGCCGCGTCGCCGAGCAACACGTGCGGCGGTGGAAACGGCACGTTTCCGGCGCAGCGCAGCGCCAGACGCCAAGCTCGCTCGGCCGCCCGGTCGTCGCCGCTGCGCGCCAGGGCCAGGCCCTCCTCGACGTGCGCGCCGGCGCCGACCGCGTTGAACCAGGGATCCCACCCGCGCGCGAGGCCATCACCTTCGGCGTAGGCGCTGGCGTCGCCGAGCACGATCTGCCACTGCTCGCGCGCCGCGGCCAAATCGCCGCTGCGATAGAGCCGCAGGCTCAGCGGCAGTCGGGCCAGGCTGTCGACACGAACCTGCGGGATCGCGACGCCGGCGGCGATCGCGGCGCGGAACTCGCCCATCGCGGCGAACTCCTCTGCGCGCCGGTCGAAGTACCACGCACGGGCCAGGTGGTACGCGAGCGACCTGGGGCCGCCGAGCGCGCGCGTCGCCGCCGGGTTCGTCGCCGGATCGACCGACGGACGCTGCACGAAGGACGGCGGCGCATCACCGCCGCCGCGCGCGCAGCCGGTCGCGTCGTTGTGCTGCGCCGCAACCGCGGTCGGCTCACCGACCGCCGGCGCCGCGAGCAACGCGATCAGCGCGAGGACAAGGACCACTGAGCGTGACAGAGCGCGCTCCGTCACGGAGCGCGCTCGGCGACGAACGGAAGCTCGTTGGCGGTGGCGTTCAAGGCGACCACGTGCTCTCCATAAGTCGCAATAAACGCGATGCGTTCGTTCTCCAGAATCGACGAAATCCAGCTGAGCTCACGCGGGGGCTGAGCGGCGAACGCGAGCACCCGTCGCGCGCCGCCGAGCTGCTCATCGTAGCGGTACGAATAGTCGGCGAGTTGGCCGATGCCGTATCGCATGCGATCCACGACGGACGCCGGGGTAGAAATGCTCTTGGCTTCGACCAGGTAGCGGCCTTCACCGACGCGGGCGAACAAGTCGATATTGTTGTTGTAGAACGTCGTCCCGCCGAGCTTGAGCACTGCCCGCTGAACGACCTGTAGCGCCGTCTGGTGGTCCTTGCGTGCCCGTTCTTGGAGCGCTGCTGATTCGTAGATATTCAGCCTAGCGGAGTCAGACCTCGGAGAGTAGCCAGCACCAGGGGGGATCGCTTCGATCGAACGCAACGCATCCGTGGGCGCTGCGACCAGCGG